>NZ_JBVVPO010000139.1:0-8557 GCF_055811795.1 Bradyrhizobium sp. MI1.7 | reverse complement strand
GCCCGGCCATGACGGTGTGGCGAGCGGAAGCTCAATGTTATAAGCGCCGCAGATGATGGGCGCGGGGATACGGGCATGTTGCAGGCAGAGGGCTCCGCAGAGCCCATCAAGGTTGAATTCGACAATTTCGAGCACGGTTTTCCGGAAGGTTTTGGTCCGGGCTGGTGGGGCCAACTCGCCTACTGGATCGGCATCGCCTTCGCCACCTTCCAGCTCTATGTCGCCGCCTTCAACTATCTGCCGAGCCAGGTGGTGCGCGGCGTCCATGTCGGCTTCCTCGTTCTCCTCACCTTCGGCCTGATCGCCAATTTCACCGCGAAGAGCGATGTCGGTCGCGCGCTCGGCTGGGTGATCGGCGGCGCCGGCTTCTTCTGCGGCCTCTATCAGTGGATCTTCTATGCCGACCTGATTGCGCGCGACGGCGATCCGACCAGGCTCGATCTCGCGGTCGGCACCCTGCTCGCGGTGCTGATCTTCGAGGGCACGCGGCGCCTGATGGGCGCGGCGCTGCCATTGATGTGCGGCGCATGTCTCGTCTACTGGTTCTTCGGGCAGTATCTGCCGTCGCCGCTCAACCATCGCGGCTATGACTTCGACCAGATCGTCACGCATCTGTCGTTCGGCACCGAAGGCTTTTACGGCGTGCCGATCTACGTCTCGGCGACCTACATCTTCCTGTTCATCCTGTTCGGCTCGTTCCTGGAGCGCGCCGGCATGATCCAGCTCTTCACCGACGTTTCTCTTGGGCTATTTGGCAGGACCCGCGGCGGCCCCGCCAAGGTCGCAGTGTTCGCCTCGGGCATGATGGGCACGATCTCCGGCTCCGGCGTCGCCAACGTCGTCACGGTCGGCCAGTTCACGATTCCGCTGATGATCAAGTTCGGCTATCGCCGCGCCTTTGCGGCGGGTGTCGAGGCGACGGCCTCGATGGGCGGCCAGATCATGCCGCCGGTGATGGGCGCGGTCGCCTTCATCATGGCGGAGACGCTCGGCGTCCAGTACTCGGAAATCGTCAAGGCGGCGGCGATCCCCGCCATCCTCTATTTCGCGTCCGCCTTCTGGATGGTCCATCTCGAAGCCGGCAAGCACGGCCTCGTCGGCATGAAGCGCTCGGAGATTCCGAGTGCCTGGAAGGCGCTGGTGACGCGCTGGTATCTCGTGCTGCCGCTCGCGGCGCTCGTCTACATGCTGTTCGAGGGCTTTACGCCGCTCTATGCCGGCAGCATGGGCCTTGCGCTCACGGTGACGCTGATCCTGGGCGCCAGCATCACGGCCGGCGCCTCCTCGATGGTCGTCCGCTCCATCTTCTGGATCGGACTTGCGCTCGTCGTCGGCGCGCTGTCGCGCGACGGTCTCCAGATCGTGCCGGTCGCGAGCGTCGTCGTCGGGCTGATCGTGATCACGGCGTTCGTGCGCGGCGGGTTCGCGGCCTTGCGCGAATGCCGCAATGCGCTGGCCGAGAGTGCGAAGTCGGCGATCACGGTGGGTATGGCCTGCGCCATCGTCGGCGTCATCATCGGCATGATGTCGCAGACCGGCGTCGGCACCATTTTTGGCAGCTGGGTGATCGGTCTCGGCGAGAAGAGCCTGTTCCTGGCGCTGATCATGACCATGCTGCTGTCGATCCTGCTCGGCACGGGCATTCCGACCATCCCGACCTACATCATCACCGCCGCGCTCGCCGCGCCGGCGCTGGCGAAGCTCGGCGTGCCCTTGATCGCGAGCCATATGTTCGCGTTCTATTACGGCATCATGGCCGACCTCTCGCCGCCGGTGGCACTCGCCGCATTGGCGGCGGCGCCGATCGCGAAGGAGAATCCGGACAAGATCGGCTGGGAGGCGATGCGCATCGCGCTTGCCGGTTACGTCATTCCGTTCATCTTCGTCTATTCCCCGGCGCTGATGCTCCAGGCCGGCGACCCCATGGCGGCCAAGCTCGGCTTCTACGGCGCGGTGGCGCTCGCGACCTTCAAGGCGCTGGTGGCGATCGGCCTGTTCGGCATGGTCGCGATCGGCTTCCTGTTCACGCGCATGACGCTGCTCGAACGCGTGCTCGCGCTCGGCGCCGCGCTCTGCCTGCTCGGTGACTTCGCCTTCAGCGACACCGTGGGCTTCCTGCTCTCCGCCGCGCTCGTGCTGTGGCAATGGCGGCAGCGTCCGCCGGCAATTGTCGAGGCGGTGTGAGCCTCTGTTTCGCAACAGCTTCAGGCGTGAAAGCGCTCGCGCTTTCCGCCTTCACGCTGGTGTGGACGCATTCGATTGCGAAGGTCGACTGGCAGGAGGACTGGCGCGTGACGCCTGCCGGCCTCGAACTGGTGCAGGCGCGCGTCAAGGGCACCGGGCCCGGCATGGAGCCGCCGCCCGAGGCGCGGCTCGTCGACGGCTGGTTTCAATGGCAGCCGCAGCGTGCACCGATGCCGGAGGTCGTGCTCGGCAATTCGGGTGCGGCCGGGGAATGGCGGTTATGCCATGACGGGAAGTGCCGGACGTTGTCGGAGATTGTCGGGCACCCGATCGGTGCTAACGTCACGACGATGAAGATTTGTAACGATCCGTAGCCCGGATGAAGCGAAGCGCAATCCGGGAACAGTCGCCCCGGATTGCGCTGCGCTCCATCCGGGCTACAAGAACAGCAAGGGAGAAATGCGATGGATCGGCTCAAGGGCAAGGTTGCGATGGTGGTGGGCGCCGGCTCGATCGGGCCCGGCTGGGGCAACGGCAAGGCGACCGCGGTGACCTTTGCGCGCGAGGGCGCGCAGGTGTTTTGCGTCGACCGCAACGGTGCGGCAGCCGAGGAGACAGCGAAGATCATCACGGGTGAGGGCGGCAATGCGACTGCCTTCACCGCGGACGTCTCGCGCGCGAGCGAGATCGAGGCGATGGTGGCGGCGTGCCTGAAGGCCTATGGCCGCATCGACGTGCTCGACAACAATGTCGGCATCGCCGAGATGGGCAGCGTGGTCGAGGTCGCCGAGGAGAGCTGGGACCGCGTCTTCACTGTCAACCTCAAGAGTGCCTATCTCGCCATGAAGCACGTCGTCCCCGTGATGGTGAAGCAGGGCGGCGGCTCGATCATCAACATCTCCTCGATCGCCTCGATCCGGCATGTCGGGATTTCCTATGTCAGCTACAACGCCAGCAAGGCCGCGATGAACCAGCTGACGCGCTCGACCGCGATCGAGTTCGCGAAGAACCATGTGCGGGTGAATGCAATCCTGCCCGGTCTGATGAAGACGCCGATGGTGGAGCATTCCGCGGGTCTCGCGAACAGCTACGCCAAGGGCGACGTCGAGGCGATGTGGCGCGCCCGCGATGCGCAGGTGCCGATGGGGCACATGGGCGAGGCCTGGGACGTCGCCAATGCCGCGCTGTTCCTGGCGTCGGACGAGTCGAAATATGTGACGGGGATCGAGCTCGTGGTCGACGGCGGGATCACGTGCAAGGCGGGGGCGTAGCTCCAATTTCCGTCGTCGTCCCGGGACGCGCAAAGCGCGAACCCGGGACCCATAGCCACAGGACGAAGTTGCCGCGCGAGCTAGCAACTCCGAGTCTTCGCCAAACCACGTCCTGTGGCTATGGGTCCCGGATCTGCGCTGCGCTTGTCCGGGACGACAGCGGTGACTACTGCGCCAGCGCCAGAATCCCGCCGGCAAACGAATGCCACGCCGCACTCTCGCTGATCGGCCAGTTCAGCACCTTCACCGCCAGCAGCGCGAGCGTGCCGTAAATGTAGACCGGGTGCACGCGGCCATCGGTGCGCCAGTCGCGCGCCATGGCGACGACAAGCAGGAGCGACGCGACCACGGCCGGGGCGATCGTGACGGGCACCGGCGGCGGGCCGGGAGGACCGGGAGGCGCGAGGAAGGTAATGAACCAGCGCGCGATCGCGGCATCGAGGATCGAGACCGCGGCAAGCAGCATCAGGCGCTTGTGAATCTCGGGCTTTCGCGTGTTCACGATCGCGAGCACGAACACCACCGCGAAGAACGCGATGCCGCTCATCGGCACGATCGAGAAGCCGATGCCGGCATCCTTCTGCCCAAGTGCGGCGGCGTGCTGCATCACGTGCACCGAGGCGAGGAAGCCGAAGATCGTCATCGCGGTCGCAAGCGACACGCCGGCAATCCCGAGTGCGCGGTGATTGACCACGCGGCCCGACGCCGCGAGCCAGGTCTGGATCACGAAATAGAGAGACCAGGTGAAGAACAGGAGCCCGTGAAAATGAATCACCGGGCTCGCCGAAAACGTCCGCTGCGCGAGCGGTACGAAATAGGTCGGCGCGAAGCCGAGAAACGCGGTGGCTGCGCAGGCCAGTGCCATATTGAGATAAAAATATCGTGCAGGCGACGCATCACGCGCGCGTACACGACGGTCGTCGATCAAGGTCGTCATCTGGAATGAGTCTGGAGAGGCGGTGTTTGGTTCAAGCTCCTAACCACCTGGATAGGCCGGCACGCCGCTCAACGCTCGAGCGGAGTTTAACCGTCGGCGCTCAATTCTGCGCGATCGAGCTCTTCCTCGATCCGGTGAAACGCGTCGTCGCCGATCACTTCGGTATCGCGAAGGCCGAGGATCGATTTGCGCGCGGCCTCGATGGCGCGGCGGCGCAGCGGATCGGCGGGCAATTCGCCGCTGGCGATGCCGCCGTGCGGATCGTCGTCGGCCTGCATCAGGATGGCGCGGTATTCGAGCCGCAGGATTTCCGCCTCCTCCGACGGATCGTCCTCGATCGCATCGAGCGCGGCGCGATAGGCGACTGCGCGGGCGCGCGCGACCTCGATACCGACGGGATCGTCGTCCTTGAGGCCGAAGGCGAGAATCAGCGGCCGCAGCGTCAGGCCCTGGATGACCAGCGAGCCCAGCACCACCGCAAAGGCGATGAAGACGATGAAGTCGCGGTAGGGGAAGTTTTCCGGCAAGGCGAAGGCGGTGGCGAGCGTGACGAGACCGCGCATGCCGCACCAGGAGATGATGAGGCCACCCTTCGGCGAGGCAACCTGCTTGGGATCCTTCGGATGATAGAGCCCGTGCGCGATCAGGACGCGCAGCGTCGCGCGGTAGAACGTGATCCAGGCAAGCCGCACCAGGACCACCGTGAGCAGGATCCAGGCTGCGGCCACGCAATATTCCCAGCGCACCTCCGCGTCGAGCCGCGTCCAGATCGGCCGCATCTGCATGCCGATCAGCATGAAGGCGAGCACGTTGAGCACGAACACCATCGTTTCCCAGACCGCATAGGACGGCACCCGTAACCGCGCCGGCATGCGCGCCCCCGCCGTGCGCGCGACGGTGATGGCGTAGACGACGATGGTGAGGATGCCGGAGAGGCCGAGATGCTCGGCTGCGATCCAGACCATGAAGGTGGTGGCGAACTGCACGATGATCGCGCTCGGCGCTTCCTTCACGCGTTCCAGGAACAGCGGGATGATGCGCCCGGCCAAAAGACCGGCGAGGACGCTGCCGACCAGCCCGAGTGCGATCGTCGGCGCGACCTCGCTCCATTTCAGATGCTCCATGACGACAGCGCCGACCGCGATGCGATAGATCAGGAGCGCGCTGGCGTCGTTGAGCAGGCTCTCGCCCTCCAGGACCTTCACCATGCGATAGGGCAGCTTGACCTGGCTCAGGATTGCAACCGCTGCCGCGGCATCCGGCGGGGCCACGATGGCGCCGAGCGCAATGGCGGCGGCCCAGGGCATGTCAGGCATCAGCCGGTGCGCGACGAAGGCCACGCCGACCGTGGTCAGGCCGACCGCGGCGACCACCAGGGTCGAGACCGGAACCCAGTTGTTGCGGAGATCGCGCAGCGAGGTGTCGAAGGCGGCATCCATCAGCACCGGTGCGACAAAAAGTGCCAAGGCGAGGTCGGGTTCGAGCGTCCAGGAGGGGCTGTTCGGCACGAAGGCGATCAGCGCGCCGCCGATGGCGAGAAAGGTCGGGTAGGGGACCTTGATCCGCCGCGCCAGCGCCGATAATGCAACGGCGCCGAGCAGAAGCACGATGATCCATTCGAATGTCGACACGTTGATCCCCGAAACCGATTTTGGCCGTGCCACAAGCTAGCACCAATCCGGCCGTATGATGGATAGTGCACCCTCAAGGCAAGGCTCAAGCCAGACCCAGGCCAAAACCCAGGCCAAGACTCAAGCCAAGACTTTCCGACTGCAGCTAGCATGCGTTCTCAAAATCTCATTCGATTGTCCGGCGCGGTGGCGCTCTGTGCGCTTTCGCTAGGGGCGGCCCATGCCGCGACCGGCGGCGAGCCCGCCGCCGTCGTGCAGGTCGATGTCGCGCCGTGCCTCGCTGCTGCTGCCGCCGACGACATGGACAAGGCCGGCTCCGCCTGCGCCTCCGTCATCGACAACGAGAAGACGGCCAAGGCGGACCTGGTCAAGGCGCTGGTCGCGCGCGGCGCGCTTTATGCGCGGCATGACCAGGTCGACCGTGCGATCGCCGACGACAGCCGCGCTCTTCAGCTCGATCCGACCCTGGCCGACCTCTTCAACGCCCGTGGCGAGCTCTGGCTGAAGAAGGGCGATAAGCCGAAGGCGGTGCAGGATTTCGGCGCCGCGCTGAAGATCGATCCGAACCACGAGAAGGCCAAGGCCAATCACAAGGCGATGGCGCGCGAGCTCGAGCGGATCGGCGCGCAGATGGCGGTGGCCGGCAAGCCCAGCTTCAATTGCAGGAGTGCGGCCCGGGCCGTCGAGAAGGCGATCTGCGCCAACCGCGAGCTCGCCGATCTCGATCGGGAGATTTTTGCGTCGAACGCCCGCGCGATCCGGGAGGCACGCAATCCTGCGGAAGCTAAGGCGCTTCAGCGCGAGCAGGACGAGTTCATTGTCCGCCGCAATGCTGGATTTGGCCGGCCGGGCTATGATCTCAAGAAAGCGATGCAAGACAGATTGCAGCGGCTGAACGGGGTGGACGGGTAGTGAGGCGGTCTTCGGCTCTCCCCGCAAGCGGGGCGAGGGAGTGCGGGCGGCGGTGCGTCCCAACAGGGCCGAATTGAACCCATTCCTCGCCCGCCGCGACAATGGTGAAAACCTGATGTCACGGAGTCTCCCTGATGTGCGGCACGCGTTCTTCCGCGCAAATGTTCCCGTTTGCCAAAATTCCGCTTCGCGCCTTCCTGCTCAGCGCTGCAATGAGCCTTGTCCTCGCCGCCCCGGCCTCTGCTGCCGTCGATTGCGTGATGGGCAGCAAGACTGCGCCCGCCGAACTGATCACGGCGTGCGGCGCCATCATCGACCAGACCACCAATTCGAGCTCAGACCGCGCCGCCGCGCTGCTGGTGCGCGCCGACGCCAATGCGCGAACCTCAGGCGGCCTCACGCAGGCGCTGCGGGATATCGACCGCGCCATCGCGCTGGACGGCAAGAACGCAAAGGCATGGCGCCTGCGCGGCGACCTGCTGCGCGAGGCCGGCGGCGATCTCAACCGTGCCGCGGCTGATCTCAGCAAGGCCATCGAGCTCGATCCGCAGGACGCGGAAGCCTACGAGCTGCGCGGCGTCGTCTACACCAATCAGCGCCGGCTCGACCGCGCGCTCGCCGATTACGATCAGGCGATCAAGCTGAAGCCGGATGATGCGCAGGCCTGGTCCGACCGCGGCGTGAACTATTATCTCGGCGGCGACAACGAGAAGGCGATCCGCGATCTCAGCGAGGCGCTGCGGCTCGATCCGAACCGGCCGCGCGCCTACACCAATCGCGGCGCGGCCTACAAGAAGCTCGGCCAGCTCGACAAGGCGGTCGCCGATGACGGCGAGGCGATCAAGCTCGATCCGAAGGTCCCCGAATATTACGACAATCGTGGCCTGGTACTGGCCGCAATGGGTGAGTACGACAAGGCGATCGCCGACTACGACCAGGCGCTGCGGCTGGCGCCGCGGCCGAGCTTCTTCACCAACCGCGGCGATTCCTACCAGCTCAAGGGCGAGCTTGGCGCGGCGCTCAGCGACTACGAGGCTGCGCTGAAGATCGATCCGAATTTCGCGCAGACCTATAACAACCGCGCGGTGCTCTACAAGAAGATGAGTGAGCGCAGGAAGGCGCTGGCCGATTACGAGACGGCGCTGAAGCTCGATCCCGGCAACGAGAACGCGGCCAACGGCCGCCGCACCATGATGGCGGAGATCGCGAAGTTCGGCGCCGAGCCGCTGCGTCCGCTCGCGGCGAATTCCGGCAACGGCCCGTCGTTCGATTGCGCCACGGCGAAGCGCGAGGTCGAGAAGGTGATCTGCGCCGATCCGCAACTCGGCGTGCTCGATCGCCAGATCGCCGAGACCTATGAGCGCGTGCTGAAGGTTACGAAAGGCCGCTCGGCCGGCGATCTCCGCAAGACCCAGCGCGATTTCCTCGCCACGCGGAATGCGAGCTTCGGCCGGCCTGGCTATGATCTGAGGAAGGTCATGCAGGATCGGTTGCAGCGGCTGAATGCGATGGAGAGTTGAGGCGCCTCTACGCGCACACTGCGTTCCCTCCCCCCTTGCGGGGGAGAGCGGGAGAGAGGGGTGGCCACGAACTCAGTCTAGAGTTTGTGGCCACCCTCTCCC
>NZ_JBVVPO010000138.1:0-8820 GCF_055811795.1 Bradyrhizobium sp. MI1.7 | reverse complement strand
CAGATCGACGAACTGCTACCCTGGGCCTATCTCGCTACCCAAGAACGCTGGCGCGTGGCCTGAGAACATCGCTTACGAAGTGGCAGTCGAAATCCGAATACATTCGGCAGTCGGTAATCGTAAGACTGAAGGCGGACGGCATCGATCCGCGGCAGTTCGCTGGGGTGGCCTAATGGTGGCCCAAGGCGTAACCATAGCCATTGCTCGAGGATCTTCCACAAGCTGTCCGGTTGTCGCTCTGCGGGAATGGCTCGACGCGGCTGGCATTGAAGCCGGGCCAGTGTTCCGACCGGTCAACAAAGCCGGCACGGTGAGCGTGGGTAGGCTCACTGATCGATCGGTCGCCAACATCGTGAAGGTCTACGCTGGCGCCGCCGGCTTGGACGAAAAGCAATTCTCCGGGCACTCGCTGCGCCGCGGCTTCCTCACCTCGTCTGCTGCTGCGGGAAAGTCCATCTTCCGAATTCGAGACGTGAGCCGGCATAAGTCAATCGAGACGATGAGCGGCTACGTCCAAGAGGCGGAACTTTTTAAGGATCATGCTGGCGCCGGCCTGCTGTAGAGGTGTTCATGATTGTCGCGGTCTTATTGGCAACTAGCGTTGCTCAGATGCCTCCTGCCCCGCGGTTTAATCCGGAAATTTGCGCCAACGTCCAACGGACCGGACCAGGCTACATTGTCATGAAGGAAACGTGGGTGCTGCCCCGCCTGAAGTTGACTGCTGGTCAGCGCAGGCCGAGAGGACATGAACGTCGCGGGCCGCCTGCTGACCAATTTGATAGAAAAGACCTGCGCAGCACCTGCCAGTTAGTCGATTTCCGCCCCCGGAATAGTCCCGCTCGCGCAATGGTTGCCCTTGTGTGCTCGTTACGCTTTATTGCCCAATGTTTCTGGGGGCGCTGGCCGGGCGCTGGGACATGGGCAATCAAGCTATTTATAGACCGCACATTGACGGGCTCCGCGCCATCGCGGTTTCGCTGGTCGTCTTGTTCCACGCCTATCCGTCCACCTTCCCAGGCGGGTTCATTGGCGTTGACATCTTTTTCGTCATCTCCGGCTACTTGATCACGGGCATTATTGCTCGGGACGTTGGCGCGGGCCGCTTCGATCTGGCTGGCTTCTACGCAAGGCGAGCTCGCCGAATATTCCCGGCGCTTCTGGTTGTGCTGGCCGCCGCATTGGCCCTCGGCTACAGGTTGATGCTTCCAGACGCCTATCGGCAACTTGGCATCGACACGGCGGCGAGCGCGGCGTTCTCTGCCAATATCGCGCTCATGATGCAGTCCGGCTACTTCGACGTGGAATCGGCGAAGAAGCCACTTCTGCATTTATGGTCGCTCGGCATCGAAGAGCAGTTTTATCTTTTCTGGCCATTGGTTTTAATTGTATTTGCCCGCAAAGGCCTAAGCCTGTTCCGGGCGTCGCTGTTCCTCGGCTTGGCTTCATTCGCGCTAAATTTGGCGCTGATCGGCAATCACCCCATTGCGGCTTTCTATCTGCCGGTCACCCGAGCCTTTGAGCTTTTCGCGGGCGCAGCGCTTGCTTTGGGCTGTCGCGAGGCCTCGGAAGGGCGATGGCAGGACATTCGAGCACTGGCAGGCGCACTGTTGATCGGCTGCACGGTGGTTCTATTCGATAGCGCCACTCCATTTCCTGGCTGGCGGGCTGCGCTGCCCGTTATCGGAACGCTGCTTGTGCTTTCGTCTCCCGGCGCGTGGGGGTGCCGAGTCATTCTTGCCAGCCGACCGATGGTGTGGGGTGGTTTGATCAGTTATCCGCATTACCTCTGGCACTGGCCGCTGCTTGTCTACTTCGCGATGATCAAAACCGCCTCACTGACCGAAATCGAGCGTGGCCTAGTCATCAGCCTCAGCTTGCTGCTGGCATGGGTGACCTATCGGTTCATTGAATTTCCAATCCGGTTCGGCCGCAGCCAACCACTCAAGACCTGCGGCCTAGTCGCGGGGATGATGGCAATCGCGGCCGCCGGCATAATTGTGGTTCGATCGGATGGCTTTGACGGGCGGTTGCCTCCGCAGGTCCGAGCGATAGCTTCCATCCGCACGGATGGCTCTGGCTGGCGAGTCGGCGAATGCCTTCTCGATCTGAGTCAAAAAACAGATTACGCCGAAACGTGCGTCGATCACGGCAAGCGCCCGATGGTTTTCCTATGGGGCGATTCGACGGCCGGTGCGCTTCTGCCTGGACTGCGCCGAGCCCAAGAAACGCGCGAATTTGGCATTGCGCAATTCACTGCCAGCTCTTGCATGCCCGATCTGGACGGCCCTGCGAATTGCCGTGAAAACAATGCACGAGTGCTCGAAATCGCGGTGAAGATGGACCCGGAGGTTGTGCTGCTGCATGCCTACTGGGGTCTAAACTTGGATGGCGTGGCCGGCATTGTCGCGGCCCTGAAACAGCGCACTCACGCCCGTATAGTGGTCCTCGGTCCCGTGCCGGTGTGGCGGCGCGGCCTACCGCAGGAGGTCATTTTGCATTACTTGCAACATCAGGAATTGATCCCCGAAAGATCCAATATAGGAGTTTCCCTGAATTGGCAGGATGCCCCCATGCGGGCGAAGCTGGAACAGCTTGGAGCTGAGTTCATCTCGGCACGGGATGCACTCTGCGACCATCGGGGGTGTTTGACGAGAATTGGACCAACGGCGGCCGATCTCACCTCAAGCGATACAGTTCACCTCACTGACCGCGCATCTATTCTTCTAATGGCGACGGTGATCGATAAGGTGCTTTGGGGTCCACGAGCGCTAGCCTATTGACCTATAGCTTGGGCTCGACCGCTTCAGCCCTGCGAAATCCGGCGGCTGGCTCCTTGTCCGACTCCCTCGTAATCTTGGGCCATGACCAAGGCAGAGAACAGAGCGGCGGCGAGGGATGGGCCTATCGGTGGCATGGGCTATCGCCACTTAAAAACGGCCCCGGCATGGCTTTTGAGGTGTGAAGGCCGGGGCCGTTGGAGTTACCTTGGCGGTAATGGGGTCGCCACGGTGATCACGAGCATAGGAAAAACCGGCAATCAGTTCTGTCCACTTGTGCCCAAAGCGGTATAGTTCCTCATCGGGAACGGAACCGATCGCAATGAAGGACATGCAGGCTCAGTTAGAAAAGCTCCGCACGGATGCTGCCGAGTGCGCCTTGATCCGCGATCTTGCTACTGAACCCAAGAAGCGAGAACTGTTCACAAGGCTGGCCGAGCATCTGACAGTTCTGGCCGACGAGGTTGAACACGCCATTGCTGTTGCGGGACCTGAGCTGAAGCGGAAGGAATGACCGAACGAGGCTGGGTCGGCGTTTCGAGGATCCGGTCAAGATTGGCGAACGCACTCTGGTGACGCTCCTCGACGCCGGCGAGTACATCGCCGCGCTACCGAAGAAGGAGCACGCCGCACCGGAGTGGCAAGCGGCGATGGAAGCCTTGATCCTGGTGGCGGAAGGTGGCGGCCCGACGATGTTCGCTCGGATCGGCATCATGCGGGCATTGAACCGGCACCACGTCCCGAGCTTAACCCGAAGGGAAAGGAGCCCCATTGGGGCCGGCGCAAGCTCAAGAGGGATCAGTAGAGAGGCCGCCGACCGACGCGGCCTTACTTTTTGAATAGCAGAATGAACACTACGACGACTGGTATGGCCCCGGCCGCGCAGATGAAAAACCGAAAACCCCATTCCTCACGCATCACCCAACATAGCTGGGACTCTTTTCCTTGGCATGTGCAGCATTGTGCCAATTCGGCGCGAGACAGTGTCGAAAACCGGCAAGTAGGCCAACTGAGGCGGCCTTAATGTCGGCGCCACCGCAGACCAGAGGCCCCGGCCTCAATAGCTCGGCGATCTAGGTAGTTTGCCGCCAAGACGCAGACCACCACCATCAAATTCGAAACGAACGCCCAAAAGATCATTCTCTCCGCCTCCCGTTAGTGTCAGCCCCCCGCCGACGTGACGCCGGCGGGGATTCTTGCAGTGAATCGTTTTGGCTTATTCCGGATCAAACGAGAGTCAGCTCAACGGCTTAGACCGCGATTCCACTGACGAAGAGCCCGCCAGCGTGAGCCGGCGGGCCCTCTATACACATGCGGGCCCGCGGTAATTGCATCACCGTCTCCGCCGATCAATCTTACTGTGGCTAATGAAGAACAAAGCGGCCAGCACGCCAATTGCGGCGGGTATAACAAGGCTGAGACAGTCCATGACGCACCGCCTTTCAGCAAAGGAATCGTCAACCACCGAGAGCAAGCAAAACCGGCCAGAGGCTTGCAAGGAGCCAGAGCATCAGACCAAAACAGGCCCCAATGCCCATCAACGTAATGACGGCCTGAGGATTTCTGAAGATCATCGCGTGCCAACTTAACACCGATCGGAAATCTCCGTACAGAGCCGAATGGGTAGAAAGCTGTGAGAACAAGCCTGCTTCAGTTAGCGGCCCGCCAGTGTCAGCTGACGGGCCCGCATTGTTGTCGATAACTAACGAATCTAGACCGGCTGGTTCACGACCAGAGGCTCTCCGAGACAATCTCGACGCGCGTCATAGTACCGTCGAGATACGCAGGCGCATCGAGCGGCCGCGGTGAACGAATGTCGCCATAGGCTTTCATTGGATTCTCTCTCTTATACTTTGCGACAATCTCCCGTCCCAGCGCGTTAAAGGGGTGATTTTTGAGCGACCCGCTGAGGTCGTGCCTGGCAGCGATATCCCGCTTTACATACCCGAAGACGGTGACTTCGAGTGGCTGTCCAGCTTCGCACCACGTAACCTCCAACAGGACACTCGCAACGATATTGTTGCCGACCTGTGGGTCGAGCTTCGGTGAGATGCGTGATGTCGTGAAGTGAGCCGATCGAAGTCGCGCGTACAAGAGACGCAGCGGCCTCCTGCAAGTCGAGCAAGGCTTGCCGCTGAACCTCTATTTTGCGGGCTAATCTCTGCTCTCGCGCGACAGCTTGCCGATACGACCAGAGGGTGCTCGCTTCCGACGCAGGATCTAAACTCCCGTGTTCAATTGAAGGACTTGCAGTTCGCGCGCCGGTTGAGTAGCGTCCGGCGGGGCTGAGAAATGCATAGTCACACGCGCTTTTTGTGCGTGGGCATCCTTGCGATGCTCGCGTCGTATTTTTTGCTTTGGCCGGTCTGGCGGGCTCAATTCCCGATCGAGATTTGGTTCACCGAGTCGTGGAACGCGTTCCATCAGGATATCGCGGCCGCTGGGCTGCCTCTCTATCCAGGCAGCGATCAGCTCGTCGTTAACAACTACCCTCCGCTTTCCTTCTTAGTCATCGGCGAGCTCGGCAAGCTGTTCGGTGACAATCTCTATGTCGGACGGGTGCTCTCGTTCGTTGGGCTGCTAGCGCTGGCCGTGGAGATCACGCTGGCCGTAAGGATCTTGGCCGGGTCGTTCTCTGCCGGCGTCGTCGGCGGGATGTGGTTCGTCGCTCTGATGGCGCACAATGCCGCCCTCTATGTTGGAGCGAACGACCCGCAGATTGCGGGGCAGGCGATCATGGGCGCTGCCCTGGTGTGGTTCCTCGCCCGAGAAAAGGCTGGCCGATCAGCGCTTCCGCCGCTGTTGCTGATGGTTCTGGCAGGCTTCTGGAAACACAACATCATCGCGATCCCGGCGGCGGCCGTTCTGTGGCTATGCCTGCGCGACTGGCGCTCTGCTGCACGGCCCGTGCTGATCAGTGGCGGGGCGGCAGCGGCGGGGCTCGCCCTCTGCGGCGCTGTCTTCGGACCTCAGTTCTTCGCCAATCTGCTCACTGCTCGCGCCTATTCGGTGGGGCATCTGGTGAGCCAGTTGGGGCATCTGCAATGGCTGGCACTCGCGGCGATCCTGTGGGGGTCGTGGGCGTGGTTCGACCGGGCCAGCTACGCCGCGCGCTTTACGGCGCTGCATTCCGCTGTTGCGCTGGCCTCCTGCCTCACGCAATGGCTCGGCGATGGCGTCTTCGGGAATGCTGAGTTCGACCTTACGATCGCGCTCGCGATCGGTCTCGGCGCGACCTTGGCGCGGATCGCCGCTTCGCCAATAGCCGCGGCGATCGGCCTGAACCGATCGCGAGTGATGGTGGTTGTCGCGTTGGCGCTGCGGTTGGTCTTGTCCGGTCGACAGGAAAGCGCCCAAGTACTGCTTGATCCGCAATTCCGCGCCCGCTACGCGACCGCCGCCGCCGCCATGACCGCGGCGGCGGTGAGCGTCTCGAAGATCCCCGGGGCGGTCTACTGCATGAAGAACAACCTCATCTGCCGGGCAGCCGGCAAAAGCTTCGTGGTCGACGACTTCAAGACGGATCAGCTTTTGGCGACGGGGAAGGCAACCGAAGCCGATCTCTCGGCCATGTTCCAGAACCGCGGAATTACGGTGGTCGAAGGCGCGTCGCTGACTTACGCAGCAGCGCCTCTCTGGCAAACTCCTTAGCCTTCGCCATGGCTTGTTCGCTCGTGAGCTGCTCGGGCCGCAGCCGCGAAACTTCTGGGTTACGCAATGACGAATCAGCGAGCGGGCTCAACGTCCCGGGGAGCTAGCGCAGGGCAGGGATTCCGAAATGCACGGGCTGACGCTTTCCACCCATTCGGAAAGTACCACCTATTTGGAAAGAGGGGGGAGCGAAGTCGATCTCAAGGGCTTCGCTTTCGAGGCTGGCGAGGTGTCGAAGGGTTATACAAGCCGCCCAGTCTGGCTCGACATTGCTAAGCTCGCGGATCATTACCGTGAGGTACTCGCCCGCCGCCGCACTGGTCGCAGGACGCGGTCCTGCACATCATGCGAGGCCAGCGGGTTTTCTGGCTTGAAAGAGTTTCCCGTACGAGGCCGCATATAGGTGCCGGGACGGGGCTCAACTTGAGAAACTCTAAGGCCGCTCGACCAGGGTCTTTCGCGGTCGACCAAGCTTCGGACGGGGTGGCCTGGCCTTGGGCTCAGTCGACGGCACGACCTCCAGCCTGACCCGGAAAGTCTCAAAGAGACTTAGGACCCGGCTTAGCTGCGGATCGACGGTTCCTCCGAACGTCTTGTAAACCGTCGTCCGCATAATGCCGAGTTCGCGCGCGAGCGAGGTGACGTTCTGCGATTTGACGACGGTGCTCAGCTCCCGGATGGTGTCAGTCGGATCGTCGAAAGCGAAGGCTTGACTGAGCCGTGTAGCGATCGCGCTCGGGCTGGCGATCCCGGACGCAGGCGTAACCCGGGCCTTTACGTTCAGCGCTTCGAGCAGCCTAAGAACCCGGCTGAGCTGCGGGTCGATTCGACCGCCAAACGTCCTATAGAGGGTGTCGCGTCGAAGGCCCGCGTCCCGTGCCAGGATCTGTACGTTATGAGCTCGCGTGACGAGGCTGAGCGCCGTCTTAGCCTTCAGTATCTCGTTTTCTTCAAAGTTATCAGATAGATAGATGGCGATAGCCGCTGGATTGTCGCGGACTAAATTGGCTATGTCTTCTTCGTTGCCAGCCAGCATTTCCAGAGCGTTTGTCCGTCACTGTGGCCTTCCAGCTACAGCATTATCGGCCAATACGTCTAGATTACCTCACAGACATCGACGACGCTTCCACTTGGGGTAATTTCGACAATGAAAAAGACTTTGCTCGCTCTCGCCGCGGTTGTGGCGATGACCGGTTCGGCCTCGGCCGCTGACCTGGCTGCCCGCCCTTACGTGAACGCTCCGATGCCGGCGCCGGTCGCCAACTGGACCGGCTTCTACATTTTTGGCGGTGGCGGTGGCGGCCTCTCGAATGCTGACCAGAGCGTTGTGGATACGGTTTCCGGTACGCCGCTGACGATCACCCAGCGTCAGGGCGGCTCGGGCTGGTTCGGCACCGTGGGCGCCGGTTACGACTGGCAGTTCAGCGGCACCTGGGTCGCTGGCGTGTTCGCTGACGGTCAGTTCGGCAGCATCCGCGCCACCATCCAGGATCCGCTCAATCAGATCACGGGCTCCCAGAAGCTCGAGACGTCGTGGGCCGCTGGTGTGCGCCTCGGCTGGCTGGCCGCCCCGAACGTTCTTACCTACGTCAACGGCGGTTACTCGGGCGCCCACTTCGGCCAGACCAACTTCACGGACCTCGCCGGCGTTCCCGTCGGTGCCCACCTCAACAGCTACAACCGCAACGGTTGGTTCATCGGTGGCGGCGTCGAGAACAGCCTGAACTTCTTCGGCATCAGCTCGCCCGGCTGGTTCATGAAGACCGAATATCGTTCGGCCTTCTACAACGCCAAGACCCAGGACGAGCTGTTCGACGCTGGCAATGTTCCGGTCGGCAACAGCATCCGCGCCAACAGCTGGAATCAGACGATCTCGACCTCGCTGGTCTACCGCTTCAACTGGACCGGTCCGGTTGTCGCGAAGTACTGATCTGAACTCAACTTCAGACGTCAAAGCCCCGGCATCGCCGGGGCTTTTTCGTTTGTCCTGAACGCTCGTGCAACACGAAGTGCGATGGGATCCAGGCAAACGCCTAGCGCTGGAATATGCAAAATGACCTGCACGATCACATTGAATGCCGAATTACGCTCGCCCGGACCTCCGCGGCGGGCTTTGTCGTTTCGGCCGGTAATGACGTCGGGGTGCTTTCGGCCTCGGCTACGTTGCCGGCGGCTGTGGCTAAGCGTTCTTGGAAGCTTCGGCGCGACGGGCGATTTCGACGAAGAGCTTTGGCTGCGTTCGCAGCAGAATACATGAGCACCAACTGGTAGAAGCCGCATCAACCACGGGTTCCAAAAACTTGATGTAGATCAAGCGTAAGCGTCGTTATCAGGCCACGGCTTTGAGGAACTGAGTGCGGTAGGCCCAAGGCAATAGCTGGTCGATGTCGCG
>NZ_JBVVPO010000137.1:0-9020 GCF_055811795.1 Bradyrhizobium sp. MI1.7 | reverse complement strand
GATAGAAAGTGATCAGGAGCGGTCAGTTTACAACTAACAAACCGGCTCAAGTGGTCCCGTTCCGCGGGTCCATTTCAAGCGGTCTTTGCCCGAGCGCTCATGCGCATCGGTCACTCGCGTGACCACCTCCAGCAGCCGATCGGCATCGTCGAAGAATTCGACCGGTCCGTAGGCATGCACAGCGACATAGTTCCACGTCGGTACGACCTCGCCTCTTTCGTGCTTGGTCACGTACCAGGAGGGGCTGATATAGGCCTGCGGCCCAGCGAAAATGGCCATCGCCTCGCCAGTCGGTGCCAGCTTCCACTGCGGATTCGCACGCGCCATGTGCGCGTAAATCGTGCCCATGGAGCCTTCGCGCTCGTCGAGTACTACGAGCAGCATCGTTCCAACAAGTCCCTCGTGAGTGGCGGTGATCAGTGTCGCCGCGCGCGCATCGCGCATCATCCGATGAAGGTCGGCGATATCGACAACTTGGAAGCAGGGCGGCGTGTACATCGACGAAGTTCCCCGGCGGCCCGATGGAAAGCCGGGCGACTCATGATTTCAGCTTTGGTACACCTCATGCTGGATCACAAAAACAATCAGTTTTGGTGGCTAGTTTTCATTCCTCCGCGCGCACTAGACCGCTGGGGGCGGCAAATCCATGATGCGCCAAAAGTGCAGATAAAAAGAGCGCGTTTGCAATCTGGTCCAGCCGTTGGCTTCCACGCGGCGCTTGCAGACGGATTCGGCTCTTCATGGCGATGACTGCAGCACATGAGCAGCTTCACCTCAGGGCCATGAGTGGCACGACCAGAATTGCCCGGCCTATCTATTTCCCGCGCGATGCGACTATCATGCACAACGCGTTCTGGTGCTGGCGGGAAATGCCGAAGAGTTGAAGCGCCTCCCGCCGGTTCAGCGAAACTTCACGAGTGACGGCCCATTCGCCCAGGCCAACGTGTTGCAGCCTTCAGTATTCTGGAACTGCCAAGCTTATCTCGATCAAACGGTCGCTTGTTCAACCCAGATCCATCGCAGCTGGTACGAAGCCTGCGGCCGCACACTTCGGCTGTGGTGTAGCATGGCTCCGATATTCCGATCCTGCCTTATTGAGGACGATCTGATGGCGTTAACGCCGCCCGCTGATGACCTATTCCAGTTCAGCATTTGGGTTCGAGAGTCCCAGTCCTCGCGCGGATTCTCCGGGTAACAGAGAGAGCATGTGCCTATGAAGGACACGATGAAGCACATCACGCGTTCGTTGCGCGTGCTCGGACTTGCTGTCGTCCTCGGCGTCTCTTCCGTGCTCGGATCGAACAATGTGCGATCGGAAGCCCTCAAAGGCTTTGGCTTTGGAGCGGCGGGCGGCCTTGGAGGCGAGGTAGTTCAGGTCAGATCAACCAAAGATCTGAACTATGAGCTGTGTCGTTCGTACAGCTTCGGGTACTGCGATGACAATAGTCCGCGCGAGATCCAGGTAATCGGAACCATAGACTTTACCGATACGGAAGGGCGGGGCGAGGGGCAGGGTTGCCAATATGGCCGTGCTTGTTCGGCACCTTACAAGCGTGAATCTCTTCTTCTTATGGATGGCAACGACGCGCATTGCGATGGCAAGGAGAGGACGTTGGTCGGCTTCGACAGGGCCGGCAAGCGCCCGCTGGAAATTGGTTCAAACAAGACAGTGATCGGCGTTGGCCCGAGCGCTACAATCAAAGGGAAGGGACTGCGTCTGAATGGCGTCAGCAACGTCGTTGTTCGCAACCTGACCATCAGTGATATCAATGAAGGCGTAATATTTGCCGGCGATGCTATTGCAATTGCACGAGCCGACCTGGTTTGGATCGACCACAACCGATTTCGTAACATCGGGCGGCAGATGATTGCCGGCGGCTTTGGCCCTACAACGAATATTACGATTTCCTGGAACGACTTCGATGGCAGCGATACCTTTTCCTCCTATTGTAACGGGGAGCACTATTGGAATCTTCTGTTTCTTGGTGTCCCGCAGACGATCACCATCGCAAATAACTATTTCCATGAGATCTCGGGGCGGGCGCCGCACATCGAGGGGGCGCAGGCCAATATTCATCTCGTTAACAATTACTTCCACAACACGAATGCGCAACAGAGCGGCGGATTCTTCCATGCGGTGGATGCTGGATCATCTGTGCAAGCACTGATCGAGGGTAATTACTTTGACAATATTGAAATACCTGTAAAGACTGGTAGTGGACATATCTTTGGCTTCTTAGGCGAACCCAGCGGGACCGTGCGGAACATCTGCCTTACCGTGCTCGGACGTCGCTGCATCGAGAACATCGCGACCCCAGTGCCGCAGATCAATGGCTTTCGTCTGGATGAAACCGTAATTCAATCGTTTGGAGCTCTTCCAAGGTCATCTATTGCTCTTCCATTTCGAGCGGATGATGTTCCGGCCGTGATCACGGCCGGGGCAGGCCCCGGACACCTTGAGAGCCGGTGATGGCTCGTTCGCAGACGCGGCTCGAGACTTGGCCGATTGCCGCAAACAGTTGAGCGGAAGGCGCATACTGGACGAGAACGGCACGCACGGCTGGCTGCCCGACGTTGCACGAGGACCGTATGGCCATTCTCTTCGGGTGCCGAACGGTACAATTCCTGTCGGTTATGCGCCCTATGCCTTTCACCGCCGACCCAGGCGCTCGTCTCAAATTGTTGCGTCCGGTTTTTGGCGGGTTCGGGTTGGAAAGAGGAGGGGAGGCGGCATCGAATTCCTGGCAACTGTTCGAATTATCATCCGATCAGCTACTGACGGACCTTCACAGCTCCGTTTTCCGACTGGCATGGTGCTTGCTCGAAAGTACCCGTAGCGCGAGGTTCGCCTCCGAAACCGAGTGACATGCGCCCTCGTCTGCTTGAAGAATCCGCAACGCTTGGAAAAGTTCGCAATGAAAGAAACGGCTTCGATCGAGAGGGTCATTCCACTGACTGACGTCGTCAAGCGCGCAGCGCGCATCGGTGTTGAAATCAGAAATGTCAAGCTCTCGGGTGATCTACCGAGCCAAACCATCGCTGCGATCAACAGCTTGCTGCTCGAACACAAGGTGATCTTCTTCCGCGATCAGGGTCATCTTGATGACGCGGAGCAGGAGCGCTTTGCTGCTTGTTTGGGAAGGCTGGTGCCGCATCCGACGCTCGGTACCATCAATGGAACGACCTCGATCATCGAGCTTGATTCCGCGCGCGGAGGTAGTCGGGCTGATGTATGGCACGCCGATGGAACGTTTCTCGCGGCCTATCCCAAACTTGCGGTCCTGCGAGCCGTTGTGATCCCATCGTCCGGTGGCGATACGATTTGGTCGAACGCTGTGGCCACTATCTGGATTTGCCGCGGCCGCTCCAACGGCTTGCCGACGAGCTCTGGACCGTTCACAGCAACGCCTTCGACTACGCCGGGACCTGCCGTGTTCGCGAAATCGACCAGAAGCATTTTGATGAGGTCTTTACCAAAACAATCTATGAGACCGAGCATCCGGTGGTCCGTGTACATCCCGAGACCGGCGAGCGTGCGCTGGTGCTCGGCGATGTGGTGCAAAGGTTTATTGATATCCCAAAGCGCGACGGTCAGAGGCTGTTCGATCTATTCCAGTCCCATATCACGGCGCCCGAAAACACCGTACGCTGGAGCTGGAAAGAAGGCGATGTCGCGATTTGGGATAACCGCGCAACGCAGCATTATGCGGTCAACGATTACGGTGACCAGCATCGCGTCGTTCATCGTGCCACAATCGATGGTGACGCGCCCGTCAGCGTCGACGGTCGATGCAGTGTAACGCGCCTCAAGACGACGAAGCCCCCGTCCACGAAGGTTGCCTAGCAGCTCGGCACATTCACCGATAATGCACTGCTCTTATCGCATGTTTGCGCGAATAGATGTTTGCGAAGAGAAGTTCACCGAGCAAAACGCTGCGCGCAATTGGATGGGAGGGGTTAAGGCGCGCCGTAGACTCGAGAGGCGACCTCCTTGCTGAAGTGAGACGGCGAAGCTCATCGTAAGCGTAGCGCTGCGGCCCTTTTGATTGGCGCTTGACGCTTATTTTGTCCGCGTGGCGCGTCGCCGCGGTTTCCATGTGTCGGACAACGCGTTGACGGCGGCCTCGAGGGCCTTCCGGTCGATCACGTTGGGATCGAACCGCTCCGGGCCCCAGCGGCGCATATTTTCGTGCTCCGGATGAGCAGGGTCGCTGATGGCGTCGAGGTATTCGGCATAGCCTGGCGCACCACCGACGTCTTCCGGAGGACAACGGCTCGCGGCCTCGAGCAGGAAGGGCATGCCCTCCGTCGTGGTGTTGTCGAACCATTTTTCGAGCTTGATCACGTGATCCCAGCTGTCGCCGAAGTCATAGAGATAGTGGATCGTCTTCGCGCCGGTCTCGTGAACGATATCGCAAAGCCGCGCTTTACGGGCATCCATGGGCTGGTGGCCGTAATCATTGTCGGGGTCGGGAACCCCCCAATGTGCCTCACCAGCGAAGAACTCGAAGAGGTGACTGTTCGTCCAGCCGAATGCCTCCTGAAGCGTCAGATGCAGCCGATCAAGGCGCAGCGGGAGCGGCACGACAAGGCGACGCATCACCTCCGGTTTTACGTCCTTGAGGGTCACCTTGATCCGGACCGCGGTCGTGTTCAGGCTCATGCCGCCAGCCTCGGATCGTGTGCATGCATCGTGTAGATCGATGCCCAAGGGAGCAGTTCGTCCAGTCGCGCCGCAGGCCAACCATTGACGAGCTTCGCGAGAACATCAGCGAGCCAGTGCTCGGCACTGACGCCATTGAGCTTACAGGTCTCGATTAACGAAGCCAGAACTGCCCAATTCTCGGCGCCCTCGTCGCAACCGGCAAAAAGGGAGTTCTTGGCGTTGAGCTTGATCGGCCGCATCGCACGCTCGACAGCATTCGTGTCCATCTCGATGCGCCCGTCATCAAGATAGAGCGTCAAGCCGTCCCAATGACGCAGCGCGTAACGCAAGGCCTTCGCCGTGTCGCTCTTCTGTGCAAGGTGATCAAGCTTGGCCTCAAACCACTGCTTCAAGGCTGTAGCCAGAGGTCGGGCATGCGCCTGCCTGCCAGCACGGCGCTCGACATCTGATCGGCCGCGGAGCGCTTTTTCGACCGCGTAAAGTTGGGCGATGCGCTCAAGAGCCTCGCGGGCAACCGGAGCTGGCGCCGGAGCGGCCTCGCGCTCGATCTTCACAAACTGGCGCCGGAGATGCGACCAGCAGAAGGCGAGCGTCCCGGACAAGGCGTCCGCACGCGTCTCTCGGGTCATAGTCTTGTAAGCCTGATAACCGTCGCAGTGGATGATGCCGCGAAAGCCCTCAAGTAGCTGCAAGCCATGAACGGCCCCACGGCCCGGTGCATAGGCGTAAACCACACCAGGTGGGTCAGGTCCGGCCCAGGGCCTGTCATCGCGTGACAGCGCCCAGAAGTAGCCGGTTTTGGTCCTGCCGCGCCCCGGGTCCAGCACCGGTGCGGGGGTCTCGTCGACACAGAGCTTCGAAGAGGCGAGCAGAAGCTGGCGCAGACGATGCCACAAGGGCTTCAATTCCTGGGCGGCGTAGCCGACCCAGAAGGCGAGCGTGGAACGGTCGATGGCGATACCGTGCGTCGCCAGCATCTGCGCCTGGCGGTAAAGCGGCAAATGCCAATGATACTTGGCGTCGATCACATGCGCGACGAGCCGCTCGGTCGGCAGTCCTCCCCTGATCAATCGCTCGGGAGCAGCATGCTGGAGGACGACGCCGTGACAGGCGCGGCAGGCCAGTTTGGGGCGGCGGGTGACGATGACGCGATACTGCGCCGGTACGACGTCCAGCCTCTGGCTCTCATCGTGACCGATCTCAAAAAGGTCGCCTGCGCAGCACGGGCAGCAGGTTGCAGCGGGCATCAGGGTCTCGATGATGCGCGGCAAATGCTCCGGCAGCTTGCCACGATTGGCCCTGCGCTCGGCAGCTCTCTTCTCGCGTGCTTTGGGATTGGCGCGGTCCTCGGCGGCTTCGAGGGCCGCGACGGCCTGATCGATATCCTCCAGAACAAGCTGGAGCTGATCAGCGTCCAGCTTTTCCGAGGACCGACCGAACTGCGCATCCTTCGCAAGCTTGAGCAACCGCTCGAGCCGGGCGCAGCGATCCAGCAGAGCCGCGGCAAAGATACGCAACTCGGCGGGATCGCTCGGCAGCTCATCGGGCAAATCACTCATTGACCCGAGCTTGCCATGCTTCGCGTCCCGATGCAGCGATGATCTGTATCTTTACGCAAGCGCTTTCGGCTGCGGGATTCGAGGCGCGTGCATGCGCGTCCAATCCATGCCGGCCAGCGAGGGGATTGAGGAATGTCCCCAATAGTGAGTCTGACGAATCATTTCCGGAGGTGGTCCAAGTTCGAGACCCCCACCATCCTTTGTACGGCCGCTCATATCGAGTGATTAGGAAGATCGGCCAGCGAGGCCGAAGCATTCCCGCTTCGTATGAAGTTGAGTTTCGCACGGGAAGCAGTCTCCTGATTCAGGCAACCGCAATCGAATATTATGGACAAGAAGCAAATCAGATTAAGCTGAGTATGGAGGCTCTACTCGAGCTTTTATCGACAGCGGATTGTCCCGACGCACATGAGCATGGATCCAGCCGATCTTTGGTCGACGCTGACGCCCGCGCTCCGACGCCAGATCGTCGAAGACGTCGCCGCGATTTTGGCGGAGATCCCTCATGAAGTCCGAGCTGGTCACACCAAGCCACTTGGCGCGCAAAGCCGTAGTCTACATCCGGCAGTCGACGCCCCACCAGGTCGTAAGCAATCAGGAGAGCCTGCGCCTTCAATACGCGCTTCGCAAGCGCGCCCGCGAACTCGGATGGCGTGAGGCGGCCATCGATGTGATTGACACCGATCTCGGGTTGAGCGGCGCGTCTACAGCGCATCGTAACGGCTTCAAAGAACTCGTTGGCCGTGTTGGCCTGAGTGAAGTGGGGCTCATCCTGTCGATCGACGTGACCCGCTTGGCGCGTAATTGTACCGACTGGTATCCGCTCCTGGATATCTGTGGTCTGCGTGGCTGTCTGATCGCCGACCGCGATGGTGTCTATGATCCGGGCACTCCTAACGGACGGTTGCTTCTCGGGCTGAAAGGTTCGATCTCCGAGCTTGAGCTACATACGATCCGCAGTCGGCTGACCGCCGGCCTGCTGGCTAAAGCCGAACGCGGCGAACTTGCGGTTATGCTGCCAATCGGACTGATGCGGGACCCGAGCGGCGTGGTCGTTAAGGATCCCGACATGGCCGTGCAAGGGCGGCTCGGTCTCGTCTTCCAGTTGTTCCTGCAGCTGCGCAGCGTTGCCAAGGTCATGCGAGCGTTGAACGAGCGTGACCTGGAACTGCCGCGTCGTGGTCGGTATGGTGATTTGTGCTGGACGCGCGCGACGCTGGCTGCCGTAGCGGCCATCTTGAAGAACCCCGCCTATGCGGGCGCCTTCGTCTATGGACGAACCCGCTTCCAGCCGCCGAAGCGGGAGGGCGCCCTGCCACAAAAGGCTCCGCGGCCGATGGAGGAGTGGCGGATCGTCGTCAAAGATCGATATCCAGCCTATATCGACTGGCCAATTTATGAAAAAATCCGGGCCGTCATCAGAGATAATCGAGCCGAATACATGCGCATCAAAACCCGAGACGCGCCTCGCAATGGCGAGCTTCTGCTCCACGGCATCGCCTGGTGCGCACGATGTGGCCATAAGATGTACGTCCGCTACAAGGGCGGTGGCGAGTATGTATGCAACCACCTGCGTACCCAGGGAGGTCATCCAACCTGCCAACACATTCGCGCCGCTCATATCGATGCGGCCGTTGGCGATGCATTCCTGACCGCACTAGCGCCGGCTGAACTCGATGCCTTGTCGCGTTCCCGCCGGGTCCAGCAGCAGATGAGCAGTGCGTTACGCTCCAGCGCAGAACGAGAGCTCGAGCGCAAGCGGTACACGGCGGCGCTCGCCGAACGGCAGTTCAACCGAGCTGATCCAGATAATCGGCTGGTCGCCTCGGAACTCGAGCGCCGATGGGAAGCGGCGCTAAACGACGTGCGCGCCGCCGAAGAAGCGCTTGCCCGACAGATGCCGTCCAAAGCCATCACGCAAGTAGCCATAAGCAAGGAGCTCAACGACAAGGTCATCAGCCTCACCGGCCGCCTCCCGCAGATATGGGGTGACGAGGCTATCTCGGACGCGCATCGCAAGGCTTTGCTGCGATGCCTCATCGAAAAGGTCGTGCTCGATCGTGGCGAGAACGACTTGGCCCTGGCCAGGATCGTCTGGCGCGGAGGCGCCGTGACGGAGCTCGAGGTGAAGATGAGCGTCAACTCCGTCACCAAATTGACACGAGGCACAGAGATGCGGGAGCGCTCGCTGGCGCTCGCCCGCGACGGCGTCCCAGACGACGAGATCGCCGCAATCCTTACCCAAGAAGGCCACCGCTCTCCGCGTTGCGCCGATAAGGTGCTGCCCATCACCGTTGGGCGGCTCCGTCGTGCTGCTGCCATCAAGGTAGCTACCCAGCGCAGCCGATGGGAGCATGACGACTCACTCCTCAGCCCGCCCGAACTGGCACGAAGGCTCGAGATTCCGGTGAACTGGCTCTATGTCCAGATCCGAAGTAAGCGTTTGCTGATTGATCGCCAGCCAAGCGGCGCCTATCTCTTCCCGAATACACCATCCGTTCTTGACGCTGTCCGAAACCTTCGAAACCACGTCCTTGCGCAACTTGATCTAAGAATCTGTCAGCCTAACAAGGAGGGGCATCAACATGGGTGATCGAGAAGCGCGGACAGCTGGGCCGCATTCATCCGCATCACACCGGCCACGATGGGTGGCCATTTGAAGCCGCTGCCCTCAAGCCGCTTCCAATACAGCACGAGGCCACTACATCCCAGACAACAATCTTCACCCGATCAGCGCGCTTCGCACGGAAGACCACCGCCACGCCCTTCATCGGATCGTGGCCCAGCGTCTCCTT
>NZ_JBVVPO010000136.1:0-9270 GCF_055811795.1 Bradyrhizobium sp. MI1.7 | reverse complement strand
CAGCCGCCGAGCGTTCCGGCGACCAGCCACCGGCCGATGCGCCGTCTTGCGTGGTGTCCGTCATCGCACCCGCGTCCAGGGCACGACCGACATGCCGGGACCAACCGGCAGATCGGCCGGCCAATTGTCGACCACGATCTTCACCGGCACGCGCTGCACCACCTTGACGTAGTTACCGGTGGCATTTTCAGCCGGCAGCAGGCTGAAGGCGGTGCCGGAGCCCGGCTGCACGGAGTCGACATGGCCGGTCAGCTTCTGCCCGGGATAGGCATCGATGCGGATCTCGACCGGCTGGCCTGGCCGCATGTCGGCAAGCTGCGTCTCCTTGTAGTTGGCGACGATCCAGACCTCATCGGGGACGAACATCATCAGGCTCTGTCCGGCGGTCACGAACGTGCCCTTGGCGCCCGAAAGCTTGACGACGCGACCGGACTGCGCGGCAATGAGGCTGGTGTATTGCAGGTTCAGGTTCGCCTGATCGAGGTGCGCCTGTGACTGCTCGAGCTGCGCCTTGGTGCCTTCGAGCTGGGCTTGCAGCGTCTTGATGCCGAGTTGCGCAGCCGTCACCGCGGTCTTGGCGCGCTCGGTGTTGGCTTGCTGGGCTTGGAGATCGGAGCGGGTCTGCTGCTGGCGCTGCACGGTGCCGGCGCCCTTCTCGACCAGATCCTGGGCGCGCGCAGATTCTTCCTGTGAGAACTGAAGTTGGGCCTGCGCTTGCTCGAGCTGCGCCTGGGCCTGCTTGATCTGCTCCTGCTGGGAAACAATCTGCGCCTCGACATTCGCGATGTTTGCCTTGGAGACCTCGACCTGCGCCGCAGCCTGATCGACAGCGATGCGATAATCGCGCTCGTCGATCTTGGCGAGGAGATCGCCGGCATTGACATGCTGGTTGTCCGTGACCGGGATATCGGTCACGTAACCGCCGACCTTCGAGGCCACGGAAAAGCTGCGCGCGGCGACGAAGGCGTCGTCGGTGGATTCATAGCGGCGAACTTCCAGCCAATAGAGCAAACCGCCGACCAGCGCTGCGATCAGCACGATCGCGCCGACGGTCGCGAGCAGCCAGTGCTCGGCGAGCCGCTCGCGCAGAGGCGGGGTCTTGTCCGGCTTCCCGGGCTGTCCCTTGGTCTGGTGCTTGGGGTCGGGCGAATTCGTTGGAGCTTCGGCCCTCTGCGGTTGCTCCGCGGACGGCCCACGCTCCCGGGTTTGAGCATCCACGGTGAACACCTCGATCGCGACTTTTGGCTAGGCAAACGGCTTGGCCATGCGAACGCCGGGAACCTAACCCACAGCCCTGACGCATAGTTCCGGGTCCTGAGAGCACCGCTGTCATCCGTGAATGCATTGCAAAAAAAGCAAGCGCGGCGCTGTTGCTACCGCGCTCCAGCAAATGTCGCACACTCTGTTAGTGCGTTTTGGTCTCGTGCCATTTCTCCAGGTCCGGCTTTTTGTCGCTGGACTTCTGCTCCTTCTCCGGATTGCCCTTCCAGGGCTTGTCAGTCTGGGCGTGCGATCCCCAATCGTTCTGCTGCCGGGGATCGTCGTTGGGCTTTTCCTGGCTCATCGGATCTCCTCTCAAGTAAAAGGAACGCCGTAGTAAGCGTTGATACCGCGGCGGCGTCATCGCCCCAGTTCCAATCGCTGCGCTCGCTGTATTTCGGCGCACCTTCGAGCGCCTTCGTTCATCAGATGCTCCTGATCAGCCACATGTCAGGACGACCTTGCCGACCGTATGGCCGTGCTCCACAGTCGACAGGGCCCTGTGCTGCCTGTTCTAGCGGGAACGTGGCCTGAATGTGCGGTTTGAGCTTGTCGTTTTCGGCGAGCTTCCCGATCTTCGCGAGCTCTTCTCCGTCGGGCTCGACAGTGTATCGCATCGCGGTGACGCCCAGCGATTTCGCGCGGTCCTGCGAGGGCTCCGTCAAGGTCGAGATCAAACGGTCGCCCTTGTTCAAAAGCGCCCAGGAACGCTCGCGTGTCTCGCGGTCGGCCCGGCGTGTAGGGAAGGCGATCCTCCTGCACGGCGGGATATTTGCCAGACCTGATCTTGAAGTCGACCGGATTGACGCTGGCTGCCCGAACGGAAACCAGGATCTGACCGGCGTCGGGACCTGACTGTTCGAGCCGGTCGACGCAGAGCACGTCGTTGCCGCCGAACTGGTGAAATCGAACCTTGATGAGTTTTGCCATACCGGCTGACGCCGAAAGGCGGCGAGCGTTCCTATGGGCCGGAGAAGTCGCGAAGGTGTACAATGCTGAAGGATTTCGGTCGACAGCGAGACCGCCTCCTCCACCACCCGCCTAGGAACCGTGCCCCGAGCCTCGGGTTGGACGGATTGGACCAACTATCGAGAAGCCATCATGACGGAACCGGACGTTCGCAAGGGAATGCCGCCCGTCAAGCTGTCCCGTGAGGAATTCGAGAGCCGTTACAGGAGCCAGTTCGTCGATCCTGCCTTCGCCCCGCTAAAGTGGGAACTCGATGCGATCGTTGGGGCTGCCTGGGATGCCTACAGCCATTCGCGCAAATCGCCAGTAACGCGGAAGGCGGGTGTGGGGTTCGCCGATCCTGACGACGAGCTCGCCGTCGATTGGCTGGCGACGCGTACCGCCATCTTCGAGGCACAGCGCCGGCACGACGACGCTGGCGCGACGCCGCGTATTCTCGTCATCAACGGTTCGGCGCGCAGCGAGCACACCTGTCCGGGCGAGATGTCCAAGACCTGGCGCATGGTCAAGCTCGCCGAGCCCGTCTTCGTCGAGATGGGCTTCGCCGTCGACAGCCTGGATCTTTCCCGCCTGACCTCCGAATTCGGCAAGTATATTCATCCCTGCAAGTCGTGCGTCTCTACCGCCATGCCGCTCTGCCACTGGCCGTGCAGCTGCTATCCCAACTATTCGCTCGGCCAGACCAGCGACTGGATGAACGAGATCTATCCGCTCTGGGTGGCAGCCCACGGCATCCTGATCGTGACGCCGGTGAACTGGTACCACGTGCCGGGCGGCCTCAAGGCGATGATGGATCGCCTGGTCTGCGCCGACGGCGGCAACCCGGATCCGACATCGACGCACGGCAAGAAAGCCGCCGAAGCCAAGGCGCTCGAGCTGAAGGGCTGGCCGTATCCGCGTCATCTCGCCGGCCGCCATTTCGGCCTCATCGTTCACGGCGACAGCGTCGGCGCCGAGGGCGTGCGTCGAACGTTGTCCGACTGGCTGACCGACATGCACCTGATTTCGGCCGGCCGCTTTGGTGAGACGGACGGCTATGTCGGCTACATGGAACATTATGCGACCTCCCACCGGGAGCTGGACGAAGACCGCGCGTTTCAGCAGGAGGTGCTGAATACAGCCAAGGCGCTGGGCCGCGCTGTGGAGCTCGCCCGCAGCGGTCGGTTTGAGGATCCGGGGGCCGAACTCTCGGATCCGGATCCGAAATAAGGAGCGACATGCCTGTCGCTGCCGATCGCCGCGGGTTGATCGCGGTCGTCAATTGAGGATGTCGTCGGGTGAGCCAGACGGCGGAAGGATCGTCGAAGACTATCGTCTATGCCGCGCTCGTCGGCAACCTCCTCGTTGCCGTCACCAAGATCGGAGCTGCTGTCTGGACCGGAAGCTCGGCGATGATGAGCGAAGCCGTGCACTCGGTCGTCGATACCACCAATGAGGTGCTGCTGCTTTACGGTTACTATCGCGCGAGCCGTCCGCCCGATGAATCCCATCCGCTTGGCTACGGGCGCGAGCTGTACTTCTGGAGCTTCATTGTCGCTCTGTTGATTTTCGCGCTCGGAGCGGGCGTCTCGCTCTATCAAGGCGTCCTCCACGTCACCGCGCCGGAGCCAATCGAAGATCCCATCGTCAGCTTCATCGTGCTCGGCTTGTCCTTCGTATTCGAGGGTATCTCGTGGCTTTTCGCCTGGCGGCGCTTCCGGTCGGAGACCTCGCGCCTCGGGTGGTACGAGGCCTTCGTCCGCAGCAAGGACCCGCCCGCCTTCATGGTGCTGCTAGAAGACAGCGCGGCGCTGGTCGGCATCGTTATTGCGGTTGTCGCGACCGCAGCTGCGGTGTTGTTCGCCCAGCCGATTTGGGACAGTGTTGGCTCGATCCTGATCGGCATTCTCTTGGGCATCACCTCCATCGGGCTCGCCAGGGAAAGCAAGAGCCTGCTCATCGGCGAACCCGCTCATTCTGATCTGTCACGATCTATCCTCGACATCGCGCGACGGTCACCCGGCGTGCTCCGGGCCAACGGGCTGCTGACGGTGCAGCTGTCGCCGGCGGAGGTCGTGGCGGCGCTGAGCGTCGAGTTCGCGGACGACAAGCGCGCCGATGATATCGAGCAGTGCGTCATCTCGATCGAGACCGAAATACGCAGACAGCATCCGAACGTCGCGGCTCTGTTCATCAAGCCGCAAACGAATGCTCGGTATCACGCCGTGCGCGCCAGGCGCTGGGGTACGGGCGCCTGAAACACCTTGGCCAGGAACCAAGCACCCCAGCTGAGTCGACTGAGGTTGATGGCTGTTGCCTGTCCCAACGATCGTCCTGCGAAAAGGCGCCTCGGCGTACCATTAACGGCACGGGCTCGTGGTGTCTTTCCAGGCCGATGAAGCCTGACGCCTCTGTCCGGGCGGCCGTCCGGACGGGAGCGACGGCTGAAGCAACCCTGCACCTCCGGTGACTACTCGGCCATCGGAACGCGGGTTTCCTTGATTATAGGCGGCAGATTGTGGGCCAGCACGGAACCTGATCGCGTGCCTAGCATTGAAGTCGCGAAGAGGAGACTTCACATGAATGGGATCATCTATCTCGTGGGCCTGATCGTAGTCGTCATGTTCATCCTGTCGCTGTTCGGTCTTCGGTAAGACGCCATGGCCATTGAACCGCTCTCCGGGATCGAAACCGAGACTCTCCCAGCCACCGGCCTGACCAGGCCATGGGGGTTGCAGTGGACGTCCGTCATTGTCGGCGCCTTCGTGGCGATGGCGTTGTCGCTGATACTGATCTCCTTTGGGACAGCGCTCGGCCTAGGCATGGCCTCCGCTGCGCCGACCTGGAGGGATGCCTCCGTTGCGCTATGGCTGTTGTCGGGTGTCTACCTGATCTTCCAATCCCTTATCAGTTTTGGCTGCGGCGGCTATGTTGCCGGGCGCGTCCGGCCACGCTACGCTTCGGCGACCGACGACATCGAGACGCGGGACGGACTGCACGGCGTTGCTGCCTGGGCGCTGGCGGTCTTGATCGGCGCCGCTCTGACCGCATTGATAGCGGGCGCCGCAAACCGTCCGTCCGCAACTACGCAGCCGCCGTCGGCTACCGAACCATCTGTCCTAAGTTACGAGCTCGACCATCTTTTCCGCGCCCCTCGGCGGCCGCCGAACGTTGATCTGACGGGTGAGCGCGCTGAAGCCGCGCGAATTCTGGCAACCGCTTCGAGCCACAGCGGGGTCCTTCCCGAGGATCGCGCCTATCTTGTTCAGCAGGTCACGGCGTTGACCGGGCTGGCAGCGACGGACGCCGAAAGGCGGGTAGATACAACGTTGGCCAATGCCAAGAGCGCGATCTCAAGGGCCCGTGCGGCGAGCATTATTATCGCCTTCTCGACGGCTGCAGCATTGTTGTTCGGGGCTGTCGCGGCTTGGGCCGGCGCGGAGGCCGGAGGCCGGCATCGCGATGGCGAGCCGATTGCCGAATGGATGGCCCATTCTAATCGCTGGCATAAGAGCCGTGTCGGGGGTCTCCGACCTCTGCCGTAATGCGTTGCTACGAATTGATAGCAGGCAATGGGGCCTGCTATTAACGATCAACTCAGTCGCACTCGACAGAACGCTACCCACGACCAAATCTCGGATTGCCATGGGGGTAAGCGACCGAAAAATGCGACGCGAGTAAATTGATTGCAAGCACCTCAGTAAAGTGGCTCCTGCGGCAGGCGCCGGGACGTTCAGCATCATCGACGCGGCACGCCAGTTCTTAGGAACGTCCGCCGCATGTAGCTTCGGTTGATTAGCATCAACGTCAAACGGAGTTGAAAAACAGCGGCCAGGGCGGGCCCCAAAATGTTCGTTCGGGCAAAAGCCAAGATCCAACCGGTCGCTAACATTCCGCCTTAAGGCCTGACAACGAAAAATGGGCTGCCGAGTTTATCTCGGCAGCTTGTTTCTTTTCATTGTCTTCAAGTTCGCTATAACCGACAGATCGAGGCGCGCATTACAGCCCTTCAGCGACGTTGTCTGACCGCATCCTTTATCCTAAGCCGAACCACGGTCTCAATGAGAGGGGCACGGGCGCTTCGAGTGCTAACCGATGTTGGGCCTTATGCACGGTTCCCAAAACGGAGTGTCGCTGGGAATGCAGGAACCAGGGGCGTGCCCGACATTAAACGGCTCGGCAATCCGCCAGGCGCGCAGGAACATCATCCGAAACGCGCCGTTCTCCGTGTTCGAACAGAAAACCGGGAGCCGCCCCACCATGGCCCAGACAGTCTCCGACTTCATCGTCCAGCGTCTGCATCAGTGGGGCGTCCGCCATATCTTCGGCTACCCCGGTGATGGCATCAACGGCGTGTTCGGCGCGATGAACCGGGCGGAGGCGAAGATCAATTTCGTACAGGCCCGGCACGAGGAGATGGCCGCGTTCATGGCCAGCGCCTATGCGAAGTTTTCCGGCGAGCTTGGCGTCTGCATCGCCACATCGGGACCCGGTGCCTCACATCTCATCACCGGTCTCTATGATGCGCTGCTGGACCACCAGCCGGTGTTGGCGATCGTCGGCCAGCAGGCGCGAAACGCGCTCGGCGGGAGCTATCAGCAGGAACTCGATCTCGTCTCGATGTTCAAGGACGTCGCGGGCGCGTATGTCGAGCAGGCGTCCTCACCCGCTCAAGTGCGTCATCTGATCGATCGCGCCGTGCGCATCGCGCTTGCTCGCCGGGCCCCAACGGCCATCATCCTGCCCAACGACCTCCAGGAAGAGCCCTACGAAAGTCCGCCCCGCGCGCACGGCACCCTGCATTCCGGCGTCGGCTACAGCGCCCCGCGCGTGATACCGTGCGAGGCCGAGCTCGATCGCGCCGCGGAAGTGCTCAACGCCGGCAAGAAGGTCGCGATACTCATCGGCGCCGGCGCATTGCATGCCACCGAAGAAGTGATTGCGGTCGCCGATCGCCTCTCCGCGGGCTGCGCCAAGGCGCTGCTCGGCAAGGCGGCACTGCCGGACGACTTACCATGGGTGACGGGCTCGATCGGCCTGCTCGGCACCGAGCCCAGCTACACCATGATGATGGAATGCGACACGCTGCTGATGGTCGGTTCCGCGTTCCCTTACGCAGAATTCCTCCCGAAGGAAGATGCCGCGCGCGGCGTGCAGATCGACATCGATGCCGGCATGAATTCGATCCGCTTCCCCATGGAAGTCAGCCTCGTTGGCGATGCCGGGGAGACGTTGCGGAGCCTGTTGCCGCGGCTCGCACCCAAGAGCGACGGCGCCTGGCGCAAGGGCATCGAGAACGACGTCGCGAAATGGTGGAAGACGCTGGACGACCGTGCGCATCAGCCTGCGGCGCCCATCAATCCGCAGCTGGTCGCCTGGGAACTGTCACCGCGCCTGCCCGAGCGCGCCATCATCACCAGCGATTCCGGCTCCTGCGCCAACTGGTTTGCGCGCGACCTCAAGATCCGGCGCGGCATGACGGCCTCGCTCTCCGGCGGCCTCGCCTCGATGGGCGCCGCGGTGCCCTACGCGCTCGCCGCGAAATACGCCCACCCGGAACGACCCGTGATCGCGCTGGTCGGCGACGGGGCCATGCAGATGAACAACATGGCGGAACTGATCACCGTCGCGAAATACTGGCGGTCCTGGCGCAATCCGCATTTTGTCGTCTGCGTCTTCAACAACGAAGACCTCAACCAGGTGACCTGGGAACAGCGCATCATCAATGGCGACCCCAAATTCGAGGCCTCGCAGCAGATTCCAGACGTGTCCTATTCGCGGTTTGCCGAGATGATCGGTCTCACCGGCATTTTCGTCGACAGCCCGCAACTGCTGGGCTCCGCGTGGGAGCAGGCGCTGGCGAGCGAGACGCCGGTCGTGCTGGAGGTGAAGACCGATCCCGAGGTGCCGCCGCTGCCGCCGCACATGACGTTGCAGCAGGCCAAAAACTTCTCGCTCGCCCTGATGAAAGGCGACCCCAATGAGAGCGGCGTGATCGTGGGCGCAGCACGCCAGGTGCTGGAAAAGATCATGCCTGGAAACGAATGAGGTGAACCATGAGCGATTTCCGTGACATTCAACATGGCGTCAACGATCCCGTCGACGGCGTCGATGTGAAGCACCAGATCAATGCCAATCAGACGCCACACGAGCGGGCGCAGCATCATGCCGACGTGCGCGCGACGCCGTCGGCCTCGCCGTCCGAACCTTTCCTGCCGGAGCGACTGCGGCGGAAGCCGACCGATCCGATCAATCCCCGCACCGGCCGCAACCCGACGGATTAGGAACATCGGCCCCGGCGCGGTGTTGGTCGGCGCAAAGATTCGCGCGGCAAGCGGCCGCGCGGCCAATCAGAGGGACCGAACTATGAAACGCACCATGATCGCCGCTGCCTGCGTACTGCTCGCAGGCCCAGCGCTCGCCCAGTCCCTTGGCGAGAAGACCGGCGTGAACTCGGCGCTCGGCGTCGCGCCGACGACTGCCGATTTCGTCAAGGAGGTCGCCGTCAGCGACATGTTCGAGATCGAATCGAGCAAGCTCGCGGAGCAGAAGGGCAACGCGCAGGAGAAGAGCTTCGCTCAGCAGAAGGCGAACTCGGACGGCGTCTTCCATCCGAGCTGCGAGTGTGGTCGTGTGTCGTTGTAATCGGCACGCCAGCATCCGAGAGTAATGCGAACCTGGGCCAGTGACGTGAACAGCGTCTCGTTCAGGAGTTCGTCCCTCAAGCGCCCATTGAAGCTCTCGATGAAGGCGTTCTGCATGGGTTTGCCCGGCGCGATGTAGTGCCATTCGACGAGGCTGTGATCCGCCCATGTCAGGATGGCGTTGCTGGTGAGTTCGCTGCCGTTGTCGCTGACCACCATCTTCGGCTTGCCGCGCTCGATCATCAGCCGGTCCAGTTCCCGCGCCACGCGGATGCCGGAGAGTGAGGTGTCGGCCACCAGCGCCAGGCACTCGCGGGTGCAGTCGTCGACCACGGTGAGGATACGGAAGCGGCGACCATCGGTGAGCTGATCCGATACGAAGTCGAGCGACCAGCGGTCGTTCGGCGCCATCGGCACC
>NZ_JBVVPO010000135.1:0-9288 GCF_055811795.1 Bradyrhizobium sp. MI1.7 | reverse complement strand
TCGACCTCGGCGCGCCGGCGCGGGGGCATTAGGCCGCGCCATTCTCTGAGGGCCGAGCGCATCGGTTGCGACGCCGTTAGCGTCGACGGTTTTCCCCGCTGCGTCCGTGAGTTGCGACTCGACTCAATTGTTCTTGTTATGTTCTAATGCCTCATGACCGACCACCCTGCCCGCTGGCGCTTTCCCACCATGAAGCAAATCCAAAAACTCGCATCCACCTCAGGATCGACCAAAAGCGCCCGCCAGCGCCGTGGCCGCGGCGCTGCTGGGATCGGCGGCGGTCGCCGCCCCGCTCAATCCGACCGCCGCCGGGTCGACGGAAGCCTCCGCCATCGACCAGGTCCGCTTGGTCTGCAACGAATATGGACGTTGCTATCGGACCCGTGGCCCCCGCTACGTTCAGCGCTATTACGGCGGCGACGATGACGGGTACGTCGTGCGCCGCAGCTACGGGTACTACGGAGGGCCCAGTTACTACGACCGCGGCTATACTACTACGGCGGCCCGAGCATCGGTTTCAGCTTCGGGACCCGTAGCTGGTGACCTAGGAAAAGCCCGCTCTCGGAGAGGCCCTTTCCGCGCTGCGCGCGACGAGCATAAAACGCCCCTAATTAAACGCCCTCTACTTTCGTAGGACACAAAAAAACCCCGCCGGCGGACGGCGGGGTTTTCCATTTGATGCTCTCTGTGTCCTCGTCCGGCCGGTCCTTCGGTGAAGCTCCAGATGCTCGCTTGGCGACGCGTCGCGCCGCCCTTCTGAGGCGGAGCCTGGCGTCGTAGTCGCCTAAGTCACGCCCTCAGCAAGATAGAACGGAGAACAGTTGCGCAGCCGAGCCGCACCATCTCGCGGTCACGGCTGATGAGGTTCGATGCGCGCTCGCCGAGCTGTAGCGCAAGGAGGTCCTTGGTCCTCCCACTCGCGTACGAAGGCCAGCGCGAACTGGTTGGCCTGGCGGCCATGAGCGGCCTTCGCCCTCTCCACCAACGAAGGGTCGCGACGAAGCATCCGCGCTATCAGCCGATGTGCCACCAGCTTCGCTGGTGCCGCCTACCACTCCTTTGTTCAAGCCGTCGCTCACCATCTGGTCTGACCTTTAATGCCCGCATTCAGTGGGCGTTGTCTGAGCTTGTCAAGGAATATAGCAGCCGGGTGATGTCGCGGGAGCGCCGAGAGGTCCCGAGGCGACGGCCACTCCTTCAGCTTGTAGGTCCCGTCAGCCATCGAGCAGCTCCTCTACGACCCTGGATACCTCGGTCTTGTCCTGGATCGCCTTGATGGCGTCGCGAGCGCCTCGAGGGGATGCTCGAATGCTGCGGTGAACGCCGACTTGGCCGACACGGATGATCTTGCTGTTCTGAAGGCAGCACGGCCCATTCGATCAGTAATTGCTACACAATCAAATCGTGAGCCGCATGGAGATTGGCGTGCCCTGAGTGATCGTGGTGCGCATCTGAAATATCAATCCCGTCAGCATCCTGGACCGGCTCCGGCCCCTCGCGTGCAACAGCATGCTGACTATCTCCATGGTTTTTTCCATTTCCGTGGCTCAGTTGCTGTAGGTCATACATGTCTGAAAACGTATTGTCGGTGCCATTTTTAAAATGAAAGGAATCGCCAAGTTCGGTGCCAACCGCTGATTTGGCCTGATCTGCGCTGCCGGAAGAGGGCCCACTCTTTCCTGCAGTCGCAATCTTCAATGCCGAATGTGCATCGTTGGCAGAATTTGCGGACGCCGTTGGTATATCCCGCTGCGGTTTGGCAGTATCTAAATCACCTGCCTGTGGATGCTGTGCGTGTTGCTTGCCGGCCGCGGAGCCATCTTCGAAAGCCTGCAAATCGCCGTGCGCCTGTCCGCGATTCGAATGTTCTCCCGCGGTCTCATGCTGGGCGTGCCCCTTGGCGGCTCCGGAGCTGTTGTCGGACTCGTGTAGGGTCTTCTGCGATTGACCGTGATTTAAATCGTCTCCCGAGGCCTCATGCTTGGCGTGCCCCTTGGCAGCTCCGGAGCCGGCGTCAGACTCATGCAGGGCTTTCTGCGATTGACTGTGATTTAAATCGTCTCCCGCGGCCTCATGCTTGGCGTGCCCCTTGGCGGCTCCGGAGCTGTGGTCGGACTCATGCAGGGCCTTCTGCGATTGGCCGTGATTTAAATCGTCTCCCGGGGCCTCGCGCTTAGCGGTTTCGGAGCTGTTGTCGGAAGCGCGCAAGTCCGATTGCGATCGATCCTGATTGGACCCGTTATCCCGGCCTGTCTGCGTTGGGTCACGCTGCGAGGCTTCGTTCGTGGCCGCCGCAACAACGTCAACGGTCCCGGAACCTCGGGGAATAGTGATTTCTCGGTCGCTGCCGCCACCCTCCGCATGGGCATTGCCGACATTAAGCTCGCTGCCGCCTGTGGCGATTGTATCGCCTTGAGCGAACTCGAATGCGAACGCCCCATCGTACACGGCCGTGCCGCCGAAATTTGCGAACCCGGGAAGTGCGGATGCCAGTCCATTGGCGTCGCTTACGGTAGATGAAGTGACGATGTCATCGCCGAAATCGAACGCCTGCACGGCGTGGTTGGCACCATCGACCTCGTAGATCAAGGCGGCGAAAGCTGCAACCATGAAGATGCTGTAGCTGCTCGAACCCGGCCTCGGCGCGTTGAGTGTTACCTGCGTAAATAGGCTCGCGGCAATCTCGGCCACGGGATCGACGATTTTGCCGGTCGGCGATGACCCAGTTGCGGCGCCGGCGCGGTCCTTGGTCGCGCCTCTGGCCAGGGTCCCACCTGATACTGCTTCCTTGCGGCTGATTTTGATGGTGACGACCTCCGCACACCCGTTTTCGGCCATGACCGTGAAACTTTCGGTTGCGGCGTGACAGGGCGAATCGTCCAATGCTGCCAAGATCGCAGCTGCCAGGATACTCATCGCGCCATAACGGCGCGACAGTGCCAGCGCGGCGAGCTCCGTCCGGCTTTTGATTCCGAGCTTCTGTCGCGCGTGGTCGATGTGAATCCTGACGATCTCGAGAGAGACACCGAGCACCCGAGCAATTTCACTGTCCGACAAACCTTCGGCGACGAGATCCATGATCGTCCGCTCGTTGACGGTCAGAACCGCCAGAACGTTATTGCCGAACGAGGCGATCCCATTAGCTTCGTTACCGACCCTAGCCAAGTCGGACCCCGGTTTTTCCAGCCTCAGGGACTGGACCAGCGCTTCTGGTTGGGCGTTCATCGAAATCGCGCCGCAAGCACCGGTCGCCAGTGCCCTGGCAAGATCGCCGCAGGCGACAGTAGCAGTAAAGAACACCAGCCGGGAGGAAAGGCCTTCGTCGTCCATGACGGCGAGGATGTCGGAGGCGGTTACATCTGTGAACCCGTCCTCCAGTAACACCACATCGGGCGTCAAGCTCCGAATGGCCGCAAGGCAACTAACTCCATCAAGACAGCACGCAACCACTTCGAAATCGGGCTGCGCTACGAGCAGCGATGCAAAACCCTGCAGAACAATGGGACGTCGATCTGCTATCACAAGTCGAACGCGACGCATGGGCTTCCTTCGCTCGGCCTCGCAACGCAACTGAGAAGCGGCGATTTAACTCCGCTCGGCCGATTGGGTTCCTAGTTATCATAATGGAGTTCGTGCGGACGTTTCTGACGATGAGTTCAATCAGTCCGTCCGGATAGCGCCATATGGATCGCCCTAGCCGTCCAGAGGTCGTACCGCTCGATGGCACTGATGAGTAGAACTCTCTCCGATGTCGTTATTGCGCGAAAGCGGCCGAAAAACAGGATCCCAGTCGACGACCCTTCACCGGTACAAATCGATCTCGACTGCAATCCGGACGAGGTCGGAGTGATTTTTAGCGCCGAGCTTGGACTTCAGCATGGAGGTCGTGTTGGCAACGGCTTTATAGGAGATGCCGAGTTCGGACGCGACTTCTGAGATGCGGTCGCCGCGACCCAAAAGCTTCAGGATCTCGAGTTCGCGTGGGTTCATCTGCGTCAAAGGACTGGCCTTGATCGCCGCGCCCGCGAAGGTCGTCGCTTCAGCCAGACGCGGTGAGACGAAGCGCTCCCCGGCTGCAACCTTCCGGATGGCCTTGGCAGGAGACGGGGATCATCGCCCTTTGAGACATATCCCTGAATGCCCATCTCCACAGCGCGCACCACGAACGCTGGATCTTCACTCACGGTGAACATGACTATTTTGGCGGCGGGATCATCCCTGCGGATTCGCCGGGTCAATTCGAAGCCGGTAAGGTCGGGAAGCGTCACGTCAACCACGGTGACGTCGGGATGCTTCTGCAAGTACGCACGGTGGCCGTCCTTTGCATCGGAAGCTTCCAGGATCTCGACGGAAGGGTCCGAAGTGAACAAGGCCCGGCAGCCCGTTACGACAACGGGATGGTCGTCGACGATCAGTATCCGCATGTCGTTCTGGCCCTCATTACACGTCCTCACTTCCTCCAGTTGTGCAAACGTCGCGAGCCCTGGAAAGGGTTCTGTGTCCGCGCGTGACGTCGGGCGATCCAACCGATGGAGCAGAGGTAGGCGGCGGCCAGAATGGCCGCGACCGCCGTCGCCTAGCGTACCCAGATTGGAAAGTCGGACTTGATCGTCAGGAGGCGGTGTAGAAAGGCTTTCATTCTAGAGACCCTCGGGGCTCGATGCACCGACGAGGATTCTCGCTCTCGCTTACTAGATTTCTTCCGCGGTCCGTCTCCAGCTGCCTTCGCCGCACGGCGTGCTCCGCCGGCCGGTCATCGAGGACACGTTCATCAAGCGTTGTGCACGGCTCCTACAAAGCCGGCTTTCACTTCTTCAACATGACACCGGAACGAGCGGGCTTTCTCCATTTGCGACTACTTAGGTTCACACCGTCGAAGCGGCACTCTCCTGAAATCCGCACCACCGGGAAGAACATCCCCGATAGAACTTCAAGAGCCTCACCTGCCGGCCTTGCCCTCGATCTCTCGCGCTAACCGCTCCGCTCTGAGACGTCTGTGGTTTTCCTGAAACTTTGGATCGGCCTGACTGTCCGCAATCGTTTGCCGCGCTCCGTTTGGGTTTTGCGCCTTGCGGTCCGCCTCGAAGGCTACCTGCTGCTGGGCGGAGCGTTTCCGTTCGGTCATTACTGGATCCTTGCACTCATTGATCAGAGCCGTATCACGCTGCAAAGATAGTTGGAGGAAGGAGCCATCATGTCACTTCGCGTAACCCTGGGATCGGAGCCATGCGATCCGACGCTCTCCATTCATCCAATCGTCAATTTCTGTCTTGCTTGTGAAACCCATAATTTCTCGGGGTTCTGCGCCTGGGTACTCGGCGATGATAGCCCAGTCGCCTTCAGAGTTACGGACCGGTTTGAAACTCACTTTTACTTTTGCCATGCCGAACTATGCAGGAAAGTGCGCAAAAAGTGAAGCTCGCGGAAGCATTTCAAGCCCCCGGCCCCGGCCGACTCCTTTTGTCGTGCAGGCGAGGAGCCGCTCTATTTCCGAGCACCCAAGGTCGTTCCCGCAATTCAGTCACCAGTTTCGGAACAAATCCACCAACCGTGTTGAAAAGCACCGTTGGCTTTCTTATTGAAGTCTCTCAACTGCTGGTGTATTGTTTCAGATATCGATACTGGCCGAACAACTGTTCCGCTTTCGCCTCAACTCCTGACGGCGCGCACGTTTCAGACATTCTCCAACATCGACTAACCGGACTGGCCGCAACTCCGCGCGCCAGATCCTGCGCGTTTACGAAAGGACGATCTGATGAACACAGGTACAGTGAAGTGGTTTAATACCCAAAAGGGCTTCGGCTTTATCCAGCCGACAAACGGCAGCAACGACGTTTTTGTTCATATCAGCGCGGTCGAACGCGCCGGTATGGGCACTCTCAGCGAAGGTCAGACGCTGTCTTATGACGTCGTCGCAGACCGTCGTACGGGCAAGTCCGCCGCCGAAAATCTTCGTGCTGCTGCTTAAGTAAGAGCACGACAGACCTGTCGCTTTCGCCACGGATGTACTGGCAGAGCTTGTGGTCATGCCCCGTTCCCAAATCATTGGGAGCGGGGTTTTTGATTGAACCGGTCAAAGCCATGCATAAGCAAGCTCGTCGGCGGCTTCGCTTAAAAATCATCGCGCGTGGTCGCCGAGAGAAGAGCCGACAAAGCAGTTTGGATTCGCTAAGCCAGGTCAAGAGCGTAGAGGTTGGTATTCGCTTCCCCGATCGCTGGATGGCTGACTCCTAGTTTTATCCTGGCGAAGGAGCAGCAAAGGCTGTTTGAAGATCTAAACTGCGGGCGATGTTTACAGACTTCATGAGTACCCCGCTGCCGCGGATGCTTTGCCTGTTGTCAGTTCGCCCCCTCGGCCTGATGCGGCCTGTTCAACCTCTTTACGAAACGATTCGTGTGTGCATTGGGCGGCCGTGCAATTCAACAAACGTGGTAGGACTAGCGCAAAGCAGGAGATCGGTTGATCGATCGCGAAAATGTCCTGCGAGCGCGGCGCGCAAAGCCCCCTCAAAGGCACGAGGTGTGACAAAGGCGCGGCCAATGTCGGTCTGACGCTCAGACTCGTAAAGTTCGAACGCTCGCAGCCACGAGCTGCGCGCTTGCCGCACTAAAGGCGTATACGTCGGCCAGCGCCATGACCTGCGAACTGCTGAGTTCTGCTAAACAAAAGGCGGTACCTCGACCAGCGTTCCGATCAATCGCAACAATGCTTGCTGTTCGGGCCCTCTTCCGTGACGATGACCGGTTGAAGGCTCGCGAGCGATGAACCATGCGTCGCGACAGATCTTGTCGTAGAGCAGATAGAAGCGAAAGGTGGGCTCCGCCTTCGCTTTACAGTAGAGCTTTCTCTGAAGGCTCCGGATCTTATCAGGCGTTGTCAGGTCACCTCACCATCTTCAAAAGCGCACCAGAAGTCGGGGCCCTTTGCTCCACCGGCATTACCCGGCATCAACGCTCCTACTGCCCTGTCCGACTCCCACCGTGACCACCGCCTGATGCGATGTTGAGGCCGCTACCCTCGTCCGCGACGGATCTCCCCCTGTAACTGCGAACTACCCTTCCGACGTGCCGTGCCCACTACCCCGGCGGATCGCGTGGGTGCGCGTGTCAATTGCTTCCCCACACGTGCGGCCTTCCCCAAATGACCGGAGGGTCGGCATCCGCATTAGAACTTTCGAGGCCTGCTCAGGCTTCACTTTGTTACGGCCCATCGGATCGCTCAGCGGCCCAAGGCCGCCTTTGTCGCAGGGCTCCGACCCAGCCAGTTACCCGACCGAGCCGCCTGCCAGCTTCCGGACCAATCGACATTATCCGGGTGAGACCCTCCCTTACTGATAGTTCGCGCCCTCGGGGCGCACGGTCAATCGCGTCGGTTTGTCCCTGAGCGGGCGACTTCTGGTCTGACCGGATAACGGACATCGTCAGACCGGACCGGCATGTCTCGGGCCCTTTCGGACGCCCGCATTGCAGCAAGAAAGCCTATGCGGTCCGCACCGGTGAGGGGAGCGCCAGCGCCGCTACGGCATCCGCTATTCCCGGCGTATCTGCATAGGTAACCATGTGACCGGCATCCTCGACCAGATGAAGCAGGGAGCGGGGCAACACCGCGTGGAGGCGGCGCGACTGGTCGGCCTCGATGAGCCGGTCAGCCTTTCCATGCACGATCCTAACCGGACACCGGATGCCCCGGTATTGAAGCTGCAGCTGCGCAGCAGCTGGAATAAGGAACGCGCTCTCCTCGGCGGCCGCCCTCAACTGCTTGGGCCGGAGAGCCAACGAGATCGGAAATTCATTCTTGAATTCCGGCGGAATGGCACGCGGCGCGAACAAGGTGCGCATCAGCTTCGGCATAATGGCCCACGATATGATCGGCGAGATAGTGTAGCGCATCAGATCGCCGAGCAGCGGCAGCGCCGGAGCTGACATGAGCCAAAAGTCCGTCCGAGCGGTTGGAAAATAATAGCCGGACACAAGCACCAGCCCACTCACGGCATAACCGCTTCGCAGCGCCAGCGCGATCGCCACCAGCGTTCCCCAGGAGTGGCCGAGCACCACGGGATTGCGCACCCCAAGCTGATCAAGAGCCTTCGCGAACAAGGCAGCTTGCGTTGTGGGCGTCCAGATGCGCGTGCGCGGACGGTCGCTGTAGCCAAACCCTGGCCGGTCGAAGCAAACGACGCGATAGTTGTGGGCCAGACGGTCGACCAAACCGCTTAGGACGAGATCCTGAATCATGGTGCCGTTCCCGTGAAACAGGACCACGCAAGGCGCGGCGGCATCGCCCCGTTCGATATAGTGAAGGCGCACTCCGTCGCAATCGGTAATGACGCCGATAGGCGGATTCTTTCGCTCCGCTGTCACCTGAAACGCGATGTTGCCGAGGATCAGAACGACAAGTCCCGCAAAAACGATCAGCAGAACGGCTTCAGTTGTGGACATGGTGTCAACCTACATTCCTGATCGTGGGTCCCTCGCATTGGCGGCACCGAGCCCGCTAAGGGCTGCTGATTCCGCTCCCTCGTTGTGAGCCGCGCAACGTGATCGGCGCGTGCGTGATCCGCGTTTGCGTCCATCCTTTGCCGCAGCGGGTACCGCTTGCAGTTATCGTCCGGCCAGAGCCGTGAGCTCTCGGGGCGGCTTGATGCGCCAGAACGGATACGCCGCCAATTCTTTCGAATGCTGCCCGAACATATCGACCCGTCTGCTTGTAAACTCCGTAATGACGGCGAAAAGTTCAGTTGGTGACCTGATCATCGCAAGTCTCAGGCCGAAATCAAAAGCAAATTGCACGTTGGCCTGGGCTATCTCAAGAAGCTTTGCTTGGTACGCCTGCATGTTTGCCGTGGCTTCCGCAAAGCCTTTCATTGGATCGCTATCAATCATTCTCTGACTGAGGTCCTCTGGCAAGGCATCCACCCGAGACTCAATGATAGGAGCCTCGTGTCTAGGATCATCATGAAGCTTAAGAGGCGGTTCAATCGAGACTGCCGCAACAGAGCGAAGAAAAGTCTCTTTCGGGCTTCTAGCAATGGCCTGCGTGTTCCGTTGGGCCCGCGCGGTCATTTTCGGATTGCGGGCGCGCTTTGACGCTGGTGCCGGTTTGCGTTTGCTCATCTGACGCTCCAAGAATATGGGGCTGCGACCACAACGGTCATTTCTGAACCGACAACAGGCTTTGTGATGTGGCGTTCCAAACCCGCGCATTTTGGAGTCCCGCATGAACTGAGATCAATCGCACGCTCTGCGATGTGGACGATGATTTCAGGTAGCAACTCCAACCAACAAACG
>NZ_JBVVPO010000134.1:0-9944 GCF_055811795.1 Bradyrhizobium sp. MI1.7 | reverse complement strand
GGAACTCGTGCTGTACGGGCCGTAGGGTAAGGTCGGGCCCAACATCCGCCGTCGTCCCTGCGAACGCAGGGACCCATACCGCGTGATCTACCTGTGAGCCCAGACGCCGGTACCGCGGGAAGATCATTCCGGATCAGTCTTCGCCAAACTGCGCCCTGGGGTCATGGGTCCCTGCGTTCGCAGGGACGACACCTGATTTGTTGCAGGCTCTCGGCCAACTCTGGCTTGCAGGCACTTCCGCATTCGCGCGCCGGCACACACTCTACGCATCCCCAGTCACCCTCCGTAAACTACTGCGCTTAAGGGAATTTTCCGGCCTCTTCGCTACGCTCAGTGGCTGAACTACGTTGCGTTAAGTCTATTGCCGGCCGAGACCCGTCGATCCCATGACGCCGATCCGCGATAACGAGCTTGGTGCACGCCACGCAGAGGGCCCGCAGGCCCTCGTCGGGCTGAGCCAGCTTGCGCTCGATCACATGGAGCAGGGCGTCTGCGTCTACGACGCCGACAACCGGATCGTGCTGGTCAACCAGAGCTATCTGTCGCTGTTCGACATGTCGGCCGACATCGTGCATGTCGGCACGAGCTACCGCGAGGTGCTCGCACACAGCGCGGCGCGCGGCAACTTTCCTCAGGACGAGCTCGACGCGCTGTATACGAAGCGGATCGCGCAGATCGCAGGCGGGAAGCCGTTCCGCACGGAGCAGCAACTGGCGAGCGGACTCGTCATGGCGCTCGAGCTGAAGCCGCTTCCCGGCGGCGGCTGGATGACGATCTGCGATGACGTCAGCCGCCTCGCCCGGCTCGAGGCGGAATTACGCGTGCAGACGGAGCGCAGCCAGCACGCGCTCGCCAACATGTCGCACGGCCTCATCATGTACGATGGCGACAGCCGTGTCGTCGTCTGCAATGAGCGGTTTCTGAACCTCTACAATCTCGACCCCGACATCGTGAAGCCGGGCGTCTCGCATTGCTCAGTGATCGAACACTGGATGTCGCGCGGCAACCTGCCGGGCATGCCGATTGACGAATTCCGCCACACGCGCCTGGAGGACGTGCGCGCCAGGAAAGCGAAGACCCTGCTGGTGATGCGCTATGACGGCCGGATGGTGCAGGCGGTGTCCCGCTTCCTGCCCGACGGCGGCTGGGTGACGGTGCATGAGGACGTCACCGAGCGGCTGCAGTACGAAGAAGCGCTGCGGCAACAGAACTTCATCCTCGATGCGGCGCTGGAGAACATGGCGCACGGGCTCGCCTTCTACGACAGCGACATGCGCCTGCGCGTCTGCAACACCACCTACCGCAAGATCTATCGGCTGTCGCCGGAGGAAACCAGGCCTGGCACGCATCTCGGCGAGCTGATCGAGCGGTCGATGGTGAACGGGGCGTTCACTTCCGAATACAGTCCGCAACAGCTGCTGGAAGCCGCCAGCGCGAGGATCGCGAACCACGATTCCTCGCCGATGCGCCGGCGCATGTCGAACGACACCGTGATCTCGGTGCGCTACTGCGCGCTGCCCGAGGGCGGCTTCGTCGCCACCTACGAGGACATCACCGACCGCGAGCGCGCGATCGAAGAGCTGAGCGAGCAATACCGCCGCTTCGACGCGGCGCTGAACAACATGAGCCAGGGCCTGTGCATGCTCGATGCGAGCCTGCGCGTCATCGTCTGCAATCGCCGCTACATCGAGATGTATGGACTGTCGCCCGATGTCGTGAAGCCCGGCGTCTCGATGCGCGAGATCATGGAGCATAGCTGCGACCTCGGCATCCATCCGAACACGACCGCCGCGAGGATCTATGCCGACTATGTCGAAAGGCTGCGCGAGGGCGAACACACGCTGCACCGTCACCTGAACGACGGCCGCATCATCAAGCTCAATCACAAGCGGATGGAGCACGGCGGCTGGGTTGTCACCTATGAGGACGTCACCGAGCGCCACAAGGCCCAGGCCCGCGTGGCGCACATGGCGCAGCACGATTCACTCACCGACCTGCCCAACCGCACGCTGTTCCGCGAGAAAATGGGCGAGGGACTGAACCAGGTCGCGATCGCCGGCGGAGCGATGGCCGTGCTGTGCTTCGACCTCGATAATTTCAAGACGGTCAACGACCGCCTCGGCCACGCCGCCGGCGATCGGCTTCTGCGCTGGGTCGCGTCACGGCTGAAGGAGAATGTCGGCGAGCATGACACCGTCGCCCGCCTCGGCGGCGACGAGTTCGCCGTTCTCCAGCGCGGACCGCAGCCGCAATCGGCGGAACGGCTCGCCCGCCGCCTGGTCGAGATCATCGGCCACCCGCCGCCGCTGGAAAGCCAGTCGATCCATGTCGGCGTTTCCGTCGGCATCGCGATCGCGCCCGATCACGGGCTCGATGCCGACGAGCTGATGAAATGCGCCGACCTTGCGCTGTACCAGGCCAAGGCCAAGGGGCGCGGCGCCTACCAGCTGTTCGAGCCCGAGATGGAGGAACAGGCGCGCGGCCGGCACGCGCTGGAGCACGATCTGCGTGGCGCGCTTGAGGCACGCGAATTTCACCTCGTGTTCCAGCCGCAGGTGCGGCTCGACACCACCGAGCTCACCGGTTTCGAGGCGCTGCTGCGCTGGAAACACCCCTCCCGCGGCTTGGTCTCGCCGGCCGAATTCATTCCTCTCGCGGAGGAGAACGGGCTGATCGTCCCGATCGGCGAATGGGTGCTGCGCACGGCCTGTGCGACCGCGGCGTCCTGGCCCGATGTCACCGTCGCGGTCAATTTGTCGCCGGTGCAGTTCCGCTCGCGCGGACTCGTGGCGATGGTCGCGAGCGCGCTTGCGGAAGCCGACCTGCCGCCGCAGCGGCTCGAGCTCGAGGTCACCGAGACCGCGCTGCTCGACGACAGCGAGGCGACGATCGAGATCCTGCACCAGCTCCGCGCGCTTGGCGTGCGTGTCAGCCTCGACGATTTCGGCGTCGGCTATTCCTCGCTGAGCTATTTGCGCAAGTTTCCGTTCGACCGCATCAAGATCGACCGTTCCTTCGTCGGCACGCTCGGCGAGAGCCCGGAGAGCGTCGCCATCGTTCGCACCATCGCCAGCCTCGGCTCCGTGCTCGGCGTCGAGACCACGGCGGAAGGTGTCGAGACCATCGAGCAGCTCGACTTCGTCCGCGAATGCGGCTGCACAGCAGTCCAGGGCTACTATTTCGGCAGGCCGTGCCCGGCAGCCGAGGTCGGACGCACGATCGAGCGACTGAGCGCGGTCAGACGCGTGGCGTGACGCTCCGCTTCACCGCGACGCTCTCTCTATCGTTACGCCCGACACGACCTCAGGCGATTGAGCGTGGCACGATCGGCCGATGCGAGCGCATTGCTCCACTCCCGTTCGGAGAGGTCTCCGACCAGGCTGGAAAGGCTGATGGCAAGTGCACGAAGCCGCGCATTCTCCTCAAGAAGCAAAAAAACGTCGTTCGACGGGGATTCATCGTCCGAAAAGCTAGCGCCTTCGCAGAGCTGCTGCGACAAGAGTTCGAAAGACTCGTCACGCACGGTATCTTCGGCAGTGGAAATCAGCTTCTGTCTCTTATGACGCATTAAATCTTCATCACTCATGGCAAATTCCCCAACTCAGGACATGCCTCCAACCGCATTTGGATACATCGATTGAGTCGGCGGCGGATTTGAGTCCGAAATGGGCTCACACGATGTACGCCTCGTGTCCCCCGGCGCCTCGCTTGCTTACTCGTTCGCTTCACCGGCGTCTTTCAGACCGGCTCGCAGTGCGGTCACGACGCGATGGGCCACGTCGATATCCCTGACCGACAATCCATCCGCAAGGCCGTTGACCCACGGGACCTGCAAGCGGCCGGCGGCGTCGTAGACCTGCCTGCCCTTGTCGGTGAGCACCACAAGCTGCGCCCGGCGATGATGCGGGTTGGTCTCGAAGACAACGAGACCATCACGCGCGAGGTCGTTGACGATGCGCTGCACGTTCTGGCGATTGGCGCCGAGATTGCGGGCGAGCCAGGCGACCGGCTCCGGGCGCTCGGCGTCGGCGATCGCCCCCAGGATCTGCCAGCGCGCACTGGTGAGGCCGAGCGACGTCACCAGCCGGTCGCCAGCGGTCAGAAGCAGGCTGTTGGCGCGGAACATGTCGAGGATGAGGCCGGTCAGCGCTTCGCCCGCCGGGGTCCGTTTGGTCTTGTTCATTTGGCACCATTGATCCGTATTGACATCATGATGTCGATTAGCTATATCCGGGACTGTCGAATTGACATTATGACACCAAATTGACCGGAGCAATGTCATGCCCCTCATGCGCCCCCTCGACCCTGCCTTCCCGATCGACCGTCAGATCGCGCTCGAAACCGGCCCCGTGGTGCTCGTGAACGTGTTCACGCTCGACGCCGAGGATGAGCAGAGCTTCCTCAAGACGTGGCAGGACGACGCCGCCTTCATGAAGCGCCAGCCCGGTTTCATCTCCACCCAGCTTCACCGCGCCGTCGGCGACAGCCCGGCCTATCTGAATTACGCGGTGTGGGAATCCAACGCGCATTTCCGCGCCGCTTTCACCCACCCGGAATTCCGCGCAAAGATCGCCGCCTACCCCGCATCCGCAGTCGCGAGCCCGCATCTGTTCCAGAAGGTCGCGGTGCCCGGTATTTGCGTGGGGTAGCTGCGCGCCTCCCACTCAGCTGTCATGCCCCGGCTTGACCGGGGCATCCAGTACGCCGCGGCCTCTCGGCTTAAACACAACTGTCTCTGGAATACTGGATCGCCCGATCAAGTCGGGCGATGACAGCGAGCATGCGGAAAGCCCCGCGCAGCTCGTCGTTATCCGACGAAGCAAGGGACGCAGCTCTATCCTGCCGCAGGCAGTGCGCTGTCCGGCGGCGTGCCCCATGGGCGGTCGGCTGAGGCGAGCCCGATCAGGCGGCCCTGGATGTAGTCGCAGCCCCAGTCGCGCAGCATGGCGGCGGCCTCTTCGTCCTGCACCCACTCGGCGACCGTCTTGATGTCGAGGCGGCGGGCGAGGTCGATCAGGGTCTGCACAAAGGCGCGGTCGTCGGCGGAACGGGTGATGTTCTGCACGAAGGCGCCGTCGATCTTGACGATGTCGACGCCGAGCTTGCGCAGGTTTCGGAACGAAGTGTAGCCAGCGCCGAAATCGTCGATGGCGATGCGGCTGCCGAAATTCTTCAGCCGCGTGACAAAGCCACGCACGTCATCGATGTCCTGGATCGCGACCGTCTCGGTGATCTCGACGATCAGCCGCTCGGCGACGCCGGGGTGGGCCAGCATCAGCGACTCAATTCCCGCCCACCAGTCCGGATCCATCGTCGTATCAGGCGAGATGTTGAGGCTGAGGCAGATGTCGGGCGCGGCGGCGAGCTCGGCGACCACGAGCTCGAGCACGCGGTGATCGACCAGGCGGATCAGGCCGAGCCGTTCGGCAACCGGCACGATGTCGGGTGCCAGCAGCACCTGGCCGTCGCCCTGGTCCATCCGCACCAGGCATTCGTGGAACGCGCAGTCGCGCGAGGCGGCCGCGACCACCGGCTCATAGGCGAGCTTGATGCGGCGCTCGTTCAGCGCGGTGACGATCTCGTCGGTGACACGGATGTTGACGCGGCGCTGTGCGTCGCGCGCGGCATCCGGGCGCCACGCCGCGAACGAACCGACGCGGCGTTGTTTTGCCGCGTCCAGCGTCTCATGGGCGCGATTGACGGCCTCGTCAGTGCTGCGGGCATAGCGCGGCACGCTAACCGCGCCGATCGACGCCGTGACCGAGACCGGGCCGGATTTGGTCGGCACCACCTCGTCGCGGATGCCGGCAAGGAAGCGCTCGGCGGCGACGTTCATGTCATCGACGGTGCAGTTCTTCAGAATCAGACCGAACTTGTTGCCGGAGAAACGGCCGAGCACGTCACCGCCGCGCAGGCGGGCGCGGATGCGCTTGGCCACGTCGAGGATCACGGCGTCCGCGACGTCGAAGCCGAAAGCGTCGTTGACGCGGGCGAGATGATCGATGCCGACCAGCATGAAGGCTGCGGTCGAGCGGAAGCGGGTCGTCTCCTCGATCGCCTCGGCCAGCGCCGCGATCAGGTGGGAACGATTGAGCTCGCCGGTCAGCGGATCGAGCCGAGCCAGCTTGGCCAATTCCTCGTCGCGGGCGTGGCGCTCATTGTTGATGCGGATGGAGCCGATCGCGCGCACCGGGCGGCCATCGGGGCCGGCGAACCAGCGGCCGGTCTCCTCGATCCAGACCACGGGATCGGCGGCGCTCATGCGCACGCCATATTCGACCCGGTAGGGCGCGCCGTCGGCGCCGTGCACCGGCGAGGTCTGCGCCAGCGCGGCGGTCCGCAGCGTCTGCGCGGGCTCGATCAGCTTGGCGAATTCGGCGCCGGTCGCGAGCCGCTCGGGCGGGATGCCGGGAAAGACGCTGGCGACCTGCTCACCCCACACGATGGAATCGCTGGCGATGTCCCAGGCGAAAACGGCCTGACCAAGAGCGGCCAGGATGTCGGAGGCTTGCGGCAATGCAGGGGTCAAAATCGCCTCGTTTCGGGACAGCAGGGAGTCCTGAGTCGGCACAGAATACGGCCAGATTCGACTCCGACTCTAGGCAAAGTTCATAAACAATTTGGAAACCATGTTTCGCAGGCCCGCGGAACCAAACCGGCCCGGCCGGCATAGGCCTTGCGAGTACATGACACGCACCGGCGCCAGCGTCTCGAAACGCGACAGGCCTCGCCGGATCAACGGTGATTGCGATGTTAAGTACTGATCGATCGGACTGCACGGACAACGGCACGGGCACGGCCCTGGTGCCGCTGCTGCCGACGTTGCAGTGGGTCCACAAGGCGCCGCTGCCCCGTCCCGATCCGAGCTTCGTCACCCAACTCATCGCCAATGCGGAGCACCTGCCCCAGGCCAGCCGGCTCCGCCGCGCCTCTTCCGAAGATGCGCAGACGGCCTATGGCGGCAAGCGCCCGCTTCCGAGCGTCACCGCGCGCACGCGGCAGGTGGTTTGAAGGATCAGCGCGGCGCGTCGGGAGACGGCGGCGTGCCGTTGCCCGGTTGCAAATCCGGCGAGGGAATTTCCGGCGAGGGCGGGTTCACGGGTTTCGGCGCGGGATGATCCTTCAGCACGGATTCGGCGACCGACTGCGCTGAAGGCGCGGGTGGCACCGCCGGCGCAGACACCGGCTCGAACTTGGGTTCGGGCGCCGCGTCGTCCGCTGCCGCTTCGGCCTGGCGCTTAGCCTTGCGCGGCGCCGGCACTGTCGTCTCCGCGACATAGGTGACGCGGCGGCGCGTGCGCTGGGCGATACCGCCGAGGAAATCGGCCATCGCGAGCAGCACCAGCAGGAAATAGGTGGAGTTGCCGAACTTGGGCCACATCACGAATTCGGCCGCGGCGGCACCGAACACGATCAGCGACAGCAGATGATCCATCAGGAATTTCGAGCCGGGCCGCGCGCCTTTGACCACCTCTAACAGCAGCAACACGATACCGAGCGCGAGCATCACGTCGGCAAGCGTGACCGGCCAGGTCTCGCCCGTGATCATCGGCACCCTGAACAGCACGTCCGTAAAGGACACGGACGGCATCAGGAAGGCGATGATGTTGTAGACCGCGAGCGGGATCAGGAGCAGCGGGAAACCGACCATCGGCGAAATGCCTTCTCGATCAAGATATCCGGACAGGACAATGCGGCCGCGAAGCATTAGCTCCGCCGCCGTCATTGTCATATCTCATTGGGTGGCCGAAATCAGGCAGGCGAAATGATCCTGCCCGGAGAAAGGTCCTAAATTCAGGACTCTTTCTTCTTCAGGACCTGACGGCCCTTGTACATGCCGGTCTTGAGGTCGAGATGGTGCGGACGACGGAGCTCGCCGGAGTCCTTGTCTTCCGCATAGGTCGGCTTCTTGATGGCGTCTGCCGAGCGGCGCATGCCACGACGCGACGGCGAGGTTTTTCTTCTCGGAACGGCCATTTCAATATCCTCTAGGGATTGGTGTTGTCAGGGCATCGTCCGCGAGGGGACGGCTCAGCACCCGCAAACCGAGGCGAGCTGAATGCCGATCAAGGCCGGGCTTATAGAGGAAGGCTGGCCGTAAATCTAGGCTTTTGGACCGGAAAATACGTCCGAAAAGGGCCCAAAATCAGCGATTTTCCCGCCAGCAGGTCAAAAGCGAGTTCGCCTGCGCCCTCGCCACATAGGTCCCCGCCAGCCGCCGGACGCCAGGCCCGGGGGTCCGGGCGCTCCGTTTGACCGGATTGGGCAGGATCGAGGCCAGAAGTGCCGCCTCCCGAGGCGAGAGGTTGGCCGCCGATTTGCCGAAGGCATAGGCGCTGGCCGTCTCGACCCCGAACTGGCCCTGGGGACCGAGCTCGGCGATGTTGAGGTAAATCTCGAGGATTCGCGCCTTGGGCAGGACGAGATCGATCCACAGCGCCAGCGGGAATTCCAGCGCCTTGCGGACGAAATCCCGCCCCTGCCAGAGGAACAGGTTTTTTGCCACCTGCTGGGTGATGGTGGAGGCGCCCCGGAAGGGCGTACCGTCCTCCTTCGCATCGTCGATCGCCTCGCGCAGCGCGCCCCAGTCGATGCCATGATGCTTGCAGAAATGGGCGTCCTCGGCCGCCACCACCGATCGCAGCAGTGAGGGCGACATCGCGGCCAGATCAATCCACTCCCGATGCATCGGCGAACCCCGGAGCGACCGCCAGGCCATCAGCGTCGAAACGGGATGGCCGGTGCGGTAGAACGGCGCGATCACGTAGGGCGCGAGAGCCACGACCACGAGCGCTACCAGCAGGGTCTTGACGATGCGCAAATCGACCTTTCCGGCGCAAAATGAAACGCGGCCACGGATCCCGCCATTAAGTCTGTGATAATTCTGGCCTTTTCCAGCACTTTTTAGGCCTTCCAAACGATTGACTGAGGCGGGCGCATAAAGGATTGTCCCGCCGAATTTTAGTTCTGGAGCCCTTCTTGATGACCGGCACGTCCCCGTCCGATTTCGCCAAACGCCTGGACAAGACCGCTGATGACACCGAAGCCCTGCTTGGACGCCTGCTGGCGGACGACATCCTGCACGATGAGATCGCCCGTCCCAAGCGACTGATGGACGCAATGCGCTATTCGAGCCTGAACGGTGGCAAGCGCCTGCGGCCGTTCCTGGTGGTCGAGAGCGCCGCCGTATTCGGCGTTCCCCGCGAAGCGGCGCTGCTCGTGGGCGCCGCGCTCGAATGCATCCACTGCTACTCGCTGATCCATGACGACCTGCCGGCGATGGACAATTCGGACCTGCGCCGCGGCCGCCCCACTCTGCACAAGAAGACCGATGACGCGACCGCGATCCTCGCCGGCGACGGCCTGTTGACGCTCGCCTTCGACATCGTCACCCGCGATGAGATCCACCGCGACGCCAATGTGCGCCTCCTGCTGACGCGCGCGCTGGCGCGCTGCGCCGGCATCGGCGGCATGGTCGGCGGCCAGATTCTCGATCTCGCCGGCGAAGGCCGTTTTGGCGGCAACGAGCCGATCGATGTCGCCCGCATTCAGCAGATGAAGACCGGTGCGCTGCTGCGCTACGGCTGCATCGCCGGCGCGATTCTCGGCCAGGCCTCGCAAAAGGAATATCAGGCGCTCGACGATTACGGCCGCGCGCTCGGCGAAGCCTTCCAGATCGCCGACGATCTGCTCGACGTCGAGGGTGATGCGGCGGCCCTCGGCAAGCCGGCCGGCGCCGATGCCGCACTCGGCAAGACCACCTTCGTCACCCAGCTCGGCATCGAAGGCGCCAAGCAGCGCGTGCGCGACCTGCTCGCGCGGGCCGACGGCGCCGTGTCGATCTTCGGCGACCGCGCCGCCGTGCTGCAAGCCGCCGCGCGCTTCGTCGCCGAGCGGAAGAACTGATGTAGTGCACGATCTTCACCTCGCCCCGCTTGCGGGGA
>NZ_JBVVPO010000133.1:0-10127 GCF_055811795.1 Bradyrhizobium sp. MI1.7 | reverse complement strand
CGGCGCACGCACAGTTATGTGCGGCATGGTACGACCTCGCTGTTTGCCGCGCTCGATGTCGCCTCGGGGTTCGTCATCGGCAAATGCTATAAGCGGCACCGGGCAGTCGAGTTCTTGAAGTTTTTAAAAGGGATCGATGCTCAAGTTCCTGAAGGCCTCGATGTCCATCTCGTCATGGACAACTACGCCACCCACAAAACACCTAAGATCAAAGCGTGGCTCGCCCGTCGGCCGCACTATCATGTCCACTTCACGCCGACTTCCGCGTCATGGATCAATCAGGTCGAGCGCTGGTTCGCTGAACTCACCAGAAAACAGATCCAGCGAGGTGTTCACACCTCCGTCAGGCAGCTCGAGGCCGACATCCGTACCTTCATCGACCTGCACAACAGAAAACCGAAGCCATTCAAATGGACCAAGTCCGCAGACCAGATTTTGGCTTCCGTCAAACGCTTCTGCTATAAAGCTCAGCGGACTTTATGTGGCGAACTTTAGATTCACGTGACTAGTGGCTTCTGGAGTCTCGGTCTTGGACACCGGTGATCCATGCGTTGCCGCGGCTGTGCTAACGCTCTTACCCACGACTGTGGCAGCCTGAAATTCCGGCGAACCGGACACTGCTTTCGGCTTAAAGAGGTGCGGACTGGTTATCTCGACCGGCTGGACATCGTGGTGCGCAATGATCACGCGCGTGCCGCGCTTCGTGAGATGCCAGAGTCGAATGGCAAAGTCATTTTTCAAACGGATGCAGCCGTGTGACGCCGGATGCCCAGGCACGACACCGGCATGCAACGCAATCCCTGACCAGGTGATGCGCTGCATGTAGGGCATGGGGGCAGAGCTATAAATATTTGAGCGGTGCCATCGTTGTTTGCTGATCACGCTGAATACGCCCAGGGGTGTAGGATGCCCCTGAGTTCCCGTGGACACCGTCGAGCGTGCGATCAATGCCCCGTTGTCAAAAAGCGAGACCCGTTGGTCAGCGATCGAGATGATGATCTGGAGCGGGCCCTTCGGAGGGGCCTCAGGCCGAGCGTTCTTCGCAGATCCAGAGTTTGTCTGCCGGTGATAGTGCTTGTGTTTGAACGGAGCGTAGTGGCCTGGCCAGAACCTGTCCTGCGGCCAAAACGGAAACTGAGCGTGTGCGATCCCTGTAGAGAGCATGAAAGCGGCGAAAGCTATTATTGGAGTCTGCCTCCTCATTCAGTGCCTCATGCAGTGAAGTTGCATGCGAGGTCCAACGCAAGAAGCGTGGCGTTACCGACCATAGCCTCGTCTTCAAATCTGGTCGCAGTGGGTCGAAAATTGGACCAATTCCAATGACGGGGCCAATCTGCCGGAAGAAGACAATCGGCAATAGCCGTCGCGCTGATCGCCGGGCCGATCAATGTACGGTGTGAGGGCCGTTGCGACGGACGCTTTGATCTTGGGCAATGGGTTCGGTTCGCTCAGATGATCCCATAAATCGTCAACGACAGACCGCTCGAAGGGACGGCATCCCCGACTACGGCCACTCAAGCGCACCTGTTGGTCCGACATTCACCATGACCGGCTCGCCGCGAACTAGCCGCATGCGTCGCATGGGTCCGAAACTTCCCAACACGCTTACGTCGCAGAACAATTGCTTGCCGCCGGCGCGTTGCATGCGGGCAACACTTCGTGGAAAAGATGATGAACCGCGGTTTGCGCCATTGCGCGGCCATGTCTCGACCCGAAAATTCACCCGTCGCGTGCTTGGCTGTGCAGCATTGCTCGGGTGGGGCCTTTGGAAGCGACGGGATGATGAACCCGCGGCGATTTACGGCAGTGGTGCCGACGTTTTGCGGAACGGTCGTTCTCGCGGGGGGGATCGTTGGCTGGCTGGCTGGCTTCGGTTCGGCCGGCACCGAGAACATCGGCGCAGTGCCAATCGAGGATCGCGCAGCATCGCTCGCCGCCAACGCCAGGCTCGCGGATGAACCGCAGGCAATCGCAATGGACAACGCCGTTGTCGCTAACACCGTTGTCGCGAACGCTGCTGTGGCTGGCGCCGAAGTGGCGACGGCCGCCGAACCCGCGGCGGGGACGGCCACCGACACGACGGCGGCTTCGGATAAGCCGGAATCGATCGTCGTGGCTGCGTTGCCCGATCCGTCGCAGATGCTGTCGGCCGATTTACCGCCCGTGCAGGAATCGGTGGACTTGGGCCACCATGATGTCGCCCAACCGGGGCCGACAACGCGCAATGCCTCCAACTCGGCGCCGGTGACGCAGGATTTTCGCTATCTCATCTATTACGTCTGGTCCGAACTGCCTCCTGCCGAGAAACCGGCGGAGATCGTCTTAAAGTCACTCAAGGACATCCCGGTCGGAACGCCGGTCGAGGAGATCAAGCGCGCTTCCGACGCTTTCGGTCTGGACTTCCATTTCATGAAAGCGGTTGCCAAGATCGAGTCCGGTTTCGACCCCAAGCAGCGCACGGGGTCGTATATCGGCCTGTTTCAACTGAGCAAGTACGAGTTCAACAAATTCGGCTCCGGGCAGATTCTTGATCCCCGCGACAATGCCATTGCGGCAGCTTACAAGGTCATTACCGAAGGCATTCTGTTCGAGTGGGTGACGCAGAAGAAGCCGACCTTGAGTGATCTTTACTTGATCCATCAACAAGGCTGGGAAGGCGCCGCCGAGCACATCAGCCAACCCGATCGCATCGCTTGGAAATCCATGTGTGCCACCAGCGAAGGGAGGGAGAAACGCGAAAAATGGTGCAAACGCGCGATCTGGCGGAATACCCTTCCGGCCGTCAAAGCCGAGTGGAAATCGGTGGATAAGCTGACATCGGGGGCGTTCGTCGGAATGTGGCGCGAGCGGGTTGCGCATTTCCAATCGAAATACATGGCTACCGCCGACGCCGAACGGGCGAACCAGTAGATTTCCGTTGAGTGGTTGGTAGGAGTTGCCGCACGCGCGGGCCGAGCGGGGGCCTCACCGCCGCCGCGAGACGTGGTGTCGCTCAGTGGTCGCGCAGGACGCGCTTTACGTTTTCAACGACTCGCTCGGACCATTCCTACTGCGCGCTAACGAGGTGATCGATCAGATGCCGATGTCTGGTTGTGGCCCGGTCCATGCGTAGACCGCCGGCCTTGGCCGTGATGCTACACATCAGCTCGTCGGTGTGCAGACTGCCTTTCATCAGCATCTCGCCGTGGGCAGCGTGGATCAGTTCGACGGCCTTAGCGGCGGCCGCCTCGCTGTGCGGCGCATCGACGATTTCGATTCTCGCGATGTCGAGCCCGTGAGTGTCGGCCGTGTCTCTGATCTTTCCCTCCGGACCCACCAGGATCGGTCGGATGATGCCCGCGCTGGCGCTGTCGAGGACGCCGCAGCGCAGGGAGGTCTCGTCGCAGGGGTGCACCACGACGGTCTGAACGGGATCGATCGAGCGGGCGCTGCGATCAGAGTATCGTACTTGCTCGGAGTGCTCGTGTGGGCGTTTGCGGTAGCCTGGTCGACGGACTCATCGCTGGCGTTTCATTCACGCCTTTCAGGGCTACTGGGCGGTTTTTGACCTCAAGGGCCTAGTTGAATCCGCAGTGGGCCGGATAGGCTTGAACCATTACCACCTTATACCGTGAGATTTACGGACAACTCTCACGACGACCCAGGCAAAAACGTACCTGAGCCTAAGCCATGCGCAGAGGAGGCCCGGCGGTTCGCGCAGCAATATGCCGACGTTGGGAAGTTACGAGGTCGCTCGAATTGAGGAAGTCTCTGCCCCGCAGACCCTCGCCTGAATCCTTGTCCTCCTCATTGCATGATCGAATGAAGTTCGCTGCCGGCGGCACAATACCCATTCAGGGTGCACAGTGGTTCGTCGCCAATATGTTAACGCCTCGCGCGGAACGGCTGGGTTAGACCAGCATCTGATCAACTACGAGCGCAGGAAAACCGCAGCGTCTAGATAGCAAGGAGGAAATATCGCCTTAAGCCTCGCGCCGCGCAGGAAGATTGTGTGACGAGACAAACCACCACGCGTTGCGATCCAATTCCGAACCGGAGCCGGGTACATTGAATACATTATTCGTGTGGCTTCTGGATTTGTAATTTGGCGTCCGCCAGCCCCCAGGTCCCAGGCTGCGTGGAAGGCAAGATTTGCCCTTTCAGTTACGCAGATTCTTTCCGAAGGGATCTTAGCTAGGACGATCGTACAGGCCGAGGCGCAGAGGCCATCGATGATCACAGTCTGGCCCGTGTTCTTCAAGTTTTCGTACCGATCGAAGTAACGTTGGATCAACCCACCCCGATCGTTGATAATCCTCACCACGGCATCGCTTGGGCCCGCGTATCCCAGTGAAAATGCTGTAGCGAGCAATGCCGTCAGGAATTTCATGTTTGTGCCTCTCAACATTGCATTTACCCCGGTACTACGTTCGAATGTGTTGCGGCAGGAACGACGTCACTGGGCGTTCGGGTAGCGGGTAGCAGGACTCGGCAGCCTGCCTCCGGAATGAACCCTTCGTAGGTTTGGAGCGGCAATCTGAGGCGATCGTGGGACACCCGCAGTTATCGGACGGCTATGCGCTTACATTTCTTGCGACCGCCGAATGGTTTCTGACAGTTTGCCGTACCCGGCGGCCGCGTCTGACTTCCAAGCTGAATACGAGGGTTCGATTCCCTTCCCCCGTCCAAACTTGTCGAAGAACTAGCCTGCGAACGATTGTTGCTTTCGACAAGGACTTCCCGTCTGGCGCGCGGCGCGGTCGTGGTTCACTGCCTCTACTTCGGTACGCATTCGACGTTGAAGGCAATGATGATCTGCGCTGGGTCAGCCTGACCCAGGCTCTTCAAGTCTTCCAAACCGCTTCTCATCCTGGCTCCCGCCTCCTTCAAGCGCTCCTCCAGTTTGGACTTCGCTGCCAGGCAGCGCTCTTCACTGGAAAATTCCTGGAATACCACGGTCGGAAGGACCCTCCATTCCGCTCTGTCATTTGTGGCGGCCGGACTAACTGAATACGAGAAGACGTACATCAGGATCCACATCGGAAGGCTCCATCTGTGACGCGACGGCAGTGAAAGCCTGCGCCCTCAAGGCCATCGTCGATAAGAGGGGCACGTCTCGCCTGCGTCGGTGCTTGCCACAGGCCGTGTTAGTGCAGCGCTGCTTAACAAAGGGAGGTTGATCTGGATCAAACAGAAGCCCGATACTTCCATCCTATGAGCCGGGGCTTGTCCTGGCGGGCGCACTATGGGCGGATCACGCCGATATGGATCATTGCGCTTCCAGCCACGCCAGCGTCTCCGCTTTTTGATCGGACGAAAATCGACGAACTTGCGCCGAGACAAAGTGCTTCGCCATCCGCGGTATGGCCTTGAAGAGCTCGCTGTCAGTCACGACGACCACGCGCTTCACCTGTCGATGATAGCCTCCGACGAGCTTGAGCTGTCCCAGCTCGGAAAGGCCTTTGCGAATATCATTAGGCCGGCCAGCTCTCCATTCGCCGCGACAAAGGGATCGATTTCCTGGGCGAGCCGCTCAAAGTTAGCTTTCTCGCGAGCGCCCCTACCGGCGAGAGAGTGAGGATGCGTCGGTCTCGCAGCAACTCCGGCCTGAGAAGTTCGAGGCCGCTCAACTATCGTCGGCTTATTGGGCTGACCGAAAGCAGCCGCAACATCTGTAAACCGGCGCTCTCACCCACCTCAGACATTGCAAAGATGCAGCAACCGCTAGCCATACATAGCCCGCAAAAAAGCCCCGGCGAGCCGGGGCTTTGGTTTGCGCAGACTGGAGCGATCAGTATCTCGCCGCGACAGGAGCTTTTCCATACCCGCCGAAGCGATAGTTGAAGCGCACAGTGACCATATCCACGTCTTGGCTGATCCGGTCGTTGAGTACGGCCGCAAGCCGCGGATCGGCCACGGAGAAGGAGTTGTTCGCATGTCCCATCCACAGATGATCGTATTCAACACCGACCGACCAATTTTGTGCGAAGCCATACTCCCAGCCGACACCCAGCGCGCCGCCCCAGCGCGTGTTATCTGCCGAGACCAGACCGATCCCGGTGGTGTTGTCGAATATTGTCAGGCGATTGCTGGTTACGGCCGCGCCGCCCTTCACGTAGAGCAGTGACGCGTTCCACGCCCAACCGAGTTGGCCCGTGAAGAGACCGATGGCGTCGGTCTTAACTGTGGTTGAAAGTGTCGGGTTGAACAGGCTGACGCGTGTGTTGCTGAGGTCGGCCCAATCGCCCTGCGCTTCCAATCCGAACACAAATTGATTGGATTGCCAGCGATACCCGACCTGCCCGCCGACAACGCCACCCGACCGATCCCGGCAACCGCTTGCAACTGTGCCTGCGAGCGTGACGAAATCCACGCAATTGTGGCTTTGGCCCCATCCGCCGTTGGCGCCGATGTAGAAACCGGTCCAGTCATAGATCGGAGCGACCACCGGCGGCGGCGCCTTGGTGTAGGGGCGTGCCGCCATATCAGCCGCCGACGCGGGGGCCGCCATGCTCACTGCCAGCAAGGCCACGCCACTTAACAAAATCTTCCTCATTATTCTCGCTCCATCCACGTTTCACCCGAACGATGCCGGTTCTTTTTTGGATGTCCGGCGTTCCAGCTCGAACCTAGCTGAGCCGACTAGCATTCGATGTGCCTAAGCGGCAACAGTCGGGAAAATTTGGAAATGTGCGCGCGCTCTAGTTGAGTAAGCGCTATTGACCAATCAACGAAGGAATTTGCGTCTTAGAATTTGCGGCAGCGGCGGTTTGTTGGCCCCTTAGCCGAAGGTCGATTGAGCGCGTGTCATGTCGGCTGTCAGGGGCAAACCGGACGCCGATCCAACTTGGCGTCCACCGCTGCTTTTGACCCAATTGAGACATGAGCATTCCATGATTTGTGCAGCGCGCATGAACGCAGTGCACCATTCCCCTCGACGCCTTTTCCTGCTGGCCTGAGTATCTGGAGCAGTCATGTGCAAAGCTTTGGCGAAAACTATGTCGCTCGATGCGCTGCACATATTCATTGACATCTGGTGACAGTGGCCGACATTGACGGCCATGGTAGATAATAGGAGTAGGTGCAATGAGGGCTTACTCAATTGTCGGGCTGCTGTTTGCGGCAGTGGTGTTGGCGACGATTCCAGTCTCGCCGCAGGTTACATCGCGTGGCGTCGTGGAGTTAAGCGTTGATCAAGCGCAGGCCTACACGTATCGGCGCGCCCGCGTGACTGCGCGTCGTGTCGACCGTCGCGATTACCGCCATACGCGTCGTGCCGTGCGGCGTGGTGTCTACTAACGGAGCGCGATGCGCGCCGACAAGGTACGAGACGGTGATCAAAGTGCTCGATCACTCGCCCGCGCCGACGATTGATTGAGTAAATCACTGCGGTTCGTGCATGTCGTTTGCTGCGGCGATGAGTCCAGGTCTGGCCCATCAGCGAAGTGGTGACACGCCTCATTGAGGTCCGTTCAACGAGGCCGACGTGCTTACGTTGAGTCCTTCGCATTTTGACCCATTTGAGACATCGGCCGATCGCAGCCGACGTCCGGTTGGCACGAGGTTTATTTCACAACCAGATGCTTCGTGCGCGCTATGGCGGCAGGCGCGGACGGGGAAATGGTGAACGTCAGCCAGGTATTCCATCCTGACGGACGGTTGGCTGCACCGAATTCGCCGTATCCCCTCAGGCTAAGGGAGCCGTGCATGTCTGCGACCGGGAAGCCGTACCCGATTTGCGGACCGACACCGAAAACGCGTGACCTGAAGCCACCGAGGATCGGGTTCTGGCCGGAATCGTCGGTGATTTGCTGGTAGGCATATCCGACAATGCCGAGGAAAAGCTGCTTGGTGAGGTAGTGCGATGCGCCCCAGTCGAAGTGGAAATCGATGCCGCTCCGGTACAGGGTATCAGGATTCCTGAAATTGTAGGTAAGGCCGGCGACGCCCGAGATTTCGTTTCCTGCCGCCGGGTCGAAATAGGTATAGGCGCCTCCAATGTCGATCGCGCCGTGCCCGAGCCCGATGTTGGGAATCCGCGTCGGATCATAGTCGCCGACGGGAATATTGCCCGTGACGTAAGCCATGTAATTGTCGACGCCATGGCTCCATAGCAGTTGCGCGAATGGCGCGAGGTCGCCGTAGGAGGTAAGTGAGCCTTCGAGCATTCCGGTGCGCGTCATCACAATCGGTCCGGCTATCGCTGTCAGTGTTCCGGCGATACTGGTGGCGGCTCTGCCGTACTGGCCGGACATGCCTACGACCAACTGCCCGCCAAGCACCGCCGTCGTGAAAGTATACGATGGCGCAAGGGCGATCAGGTCGGCCCGCCCGCTCAGACTCAGATTTAGATTAACGTTGACGTTCGCGGGGATTTTGCCGGCCAGGATCTCTTTGGCCGCAGCAGCGCCCCCGGTTGCGGCGACGCCGGAATGGTAATCGATGACACTGAGCGCCCAGCCCGGTGTCTGCTGCATGGCCACGAGGCTCGCAAACTGACCCGGAAACCAGAACGAGCTACCGCCCTGGTCGGCATGCGAAACATCAGCGCAAAGCACGAGAGCAGCAACCGCTGCCGCATAGTTGATGACGCGGCTTCCCGGTTTGTTTGATCTCATTGCAAACCTCTGGGCGGCATTTGCAACCAGTGGCGGCTACTGCAAAGCGCTCCGCGAACCGCGGGGCCCCAAGTTAGACGGCATTCAATACTAGGGCACAAGCAGCGTCGAAATCCGTGACAGAATGGTAACAGCGGGGGATATTTGTATTACGGCGATGACGCAGTCTCGGCTCGACCAAGAGTTGCTTGCGCTGGAGATATTCGGTTTTCTTTGCCGGAGCGAGGTCTTTTCCTGGGTCATCGCGACAAGTGTGGGAGGTCTTGCTGAGGTCTGCTGTTGGCGGCAGAGCCGACTTGATTTTGCTCACCGCAAGTATTGCGGCTCGTGACCCTGGCTGTGTGGAAACGCTGCTGCTTTGCCATGATTCTCTCGTGATTCTGCGGGGGAAGCAGAGAGGCGCTTCGTTGAGCAGGCGGATCGTGGGCAATGGACACTATTGCCTGAATGCCTGAACCCGCTCGCTATGCGCCAACGTCGCGAGACAGTCGAGCATCCGTTCGGCACGATGAATGCACGCATGGGAGGGACCCACTTCCTCACTAGAACGCTCCCAAAAGTAGCCGCCGAGATGGCACTCTCGGTTCTGGCCTGACACGGGTCATCAACATCGTCGGGATCAAGCCGCTGATCTATGTGATCGCGGCCTGAGGCCGAGCCGGTCTTGGCTTGCTATCGGCTCATCTACAAAAGTGTGCTTCTACAGCCAAGACCCTTAGCAAACATCGTCTAGGCATACAGTCAGTTAGCTGCGTATGCTCCGACCATTATGCATTAGGTTCGAATTGAACTGCTTTGGCTCAGTCCTCGTCCTCGGACAGCGCACGGCGCCGGTCTACGGCATCACTCATATCGTGGAGTACCAGAATCGCGATGGCCGCCATGCGCTGCCTCTGTTCGGGATTAAGCGTTTTGTAGAGTGGCTGCCACGCCTCGGCGAGTTTATCCAAATCGGCTGATCGTTGAGCCAATGCTTCCGAGCGCCGCTGCAAGAAGGTGATAGGGTCACGATTGCGCAGGGCTTCGACACGGTTTTCGTCGGCCCGTCTACCCACTGTTTCTCCGATTTTTGCAAGGCGGGCTTTCCGGTCCTCCGCCCTGGCACGAATGGCGCTCTCTACAGCGGGCCAGTATTTCTCCTGGTCAGGTGTCAGCTGCAACGCGGCCTTTACCAGATCAATCCTCATGTCCGTCAGCGTATTCCGGTCGGCTGCATTTAACCGTTCCGGAGTCGCAGAAGAGGTTTGCGAGGTTTGCGCGTTGGCAATCGGGGATGCAGCAAGGAAGAGTGCGGTTGTTCCGGCAACTACTATTTTCAACATCGGCCATCTCCTAGGCGAGTTGCCCCACTCCACAATGGTGACGCACTGCGCGGTTACGTTGATCTAAATCAGGGAACCAGCGCCGCCCAGTGTTCGTCCTTTTACATCTCAGAAATCAATCTCGTATCGAGGGCCGACGGCGAGGCCGGGCACGTTCAGACCTTTGTGGGGTTTGGCCCCTCCAAGGAAGAGGCAGAGAAGAGCGCCC
>NZ_JBVVPO010000132.1:0-10311 GCF_055811795.1 Bradyrhizobium sp. MI1.7 | reverse complement strand
AACGCCGGCGGAGGCGCTTGACGAATTGCTGTTATGAGTGAAAACAACTGGTGTTGCGACGACCGTTTGAATCCGCCTTGGCTGCCTCTGTCGCTGTGGTGCACGAGCCCGCTGCGATGGACCGGCCGGGAGCACGAAGCCTGCGTGCGCCGTGCGGGAGGCCCGCCAGCCCACGATCCTGCGGGCATAGGCGTCGATCACAATGGCGACGTAGACGAAGCCGGTCCAGGTCGCGACATAGGTGAAGTCGGAGAGCCAGAGGACGTTCGGCCTTGGTGCCTTGAACTGGCGATTGACGTGATCCAGCGGGCATGGCGCGGCCTTGTCGCTGATCGTGGTCTTGACGGATTTGCCGCGGATGACCCCTTGCAAACCCATGTCCTGCATCAGTCGCGACACTGTGCAACGGGCAACATCGAAGCCTTCGCGCTTGAGCTGCCGCCAGACCTTGCGCACGCCGTAGACGGAGAAGTTTTGATCGAAGACGCGCCGAACCTCGATCTTCAGCGCGGCGTCCTGCCTGGCGCGCGCCGACAGCTTGGCGGGATCGCGCCGCTTGGCCACATGGGCGTGGTAGGTCGAGGGGGCGATCGGCAAGACCTTGCAGATCGGCTCGACCCCATGCGCCCCACGATGATCGTCGATGAAGGCGATCATGGTTTGGACCGGCGGTCGAGCTCCGCCATCGCAAAATAGGCGCTTGCCTTGCGCAGGATCTCGTTGGCCTGCCGAAGCTCGCGGTTCTCCCGTTCGAGCGCCTTCAGCTTCTCGGCCGTGTCGGTCGGAACGCCGGCCCGCTGCCCGCTATCGACCTCGGCCTTCTTGACCCAGTCATGCAGCGTCTGCGGCGTGCAGCCGATCTTGGCCGCGATTGACGTCACGGCCGCCCAGCGCGACGGGTGCTCGCTGGCGTGATCCAGAACCATCCGAACCGCTCGAGTCCGGACCTCAGGTGAAAACTTGTTCGTCGTCTTGCTCGTCATGGCTCCATCCTCTCAGGAATGGAGCCTCCGGCAAACCCGGGGCGGTTCATCAGCGTGCAAGCCTGGTTCTCGATAAGCTGGTCCAGACCGGATTCATGACTGATGACCAGGTGTTTGGTGCAAGGCACTATCCGGCACAGCTAATGTTCAGGCCCGACGAGGGGTCGTTAAACCAGGGCAATCGACAACGAGGTTCCCGCGAACTATCTGCTTTGCCAGCTCGCCTTCGGATGTCTCCCATTGGATGCTTGCCTCAACACGGCAGCGGCAATTCACTCCGAACTCATAGCGACGGGATGCTGATGGTCAGAAGGAATGGAGTGAAGAGCCATACCTACGATGCTTTCGGCCACCCTAGCTGGCACGATATCGTCAACGAATGCCGTTCCGTTAGTTTGCATCGACGGAGCCAGCTCCTACGTTTGCTTGCTCCGGCGGGCAAGTCTGCTCACGCCCCTTCAGGTCTGGCACGTCAGTCCCGCATTCTACACAAATCCAAGATGTGGTTTGCTGCTACTGTGCCCCAGTCCGGACCGACTCGGGCAGCCGCAACTGAAACAAAAGACATGGAGTTAATACTGAGCTGGACCAAACTCCGACAATCGAGCCCTCGCGCCAGCGCGGCGAGGCTGGTGCCAGTGTCACTCTGAAACCTGCGCGACCAAGATGGCCGTGGACCTTGATCGTGGGCTACGTCTGCCGCGTCACACCCCGACGCTCCGGCGGGTGGCGGCCGAGGGACGCTGTCTCATTCCCCTCTTCAGGTCGGCCGAGAGACTTTCGAACCGGACAGACATCCGTTTCGTGCGATGGTCCATAAAGTTAGTTGGATGAAGGAACGACCAATGGTGTCACAACGACTGTCATCGTTCTATGCGTCAATGATATTAATTGATCGCATGTTTTGGAAATTCGCGAATTGATAGATAGCGACAGCTCAATTGGGTCCGATCTTCGACAGACGCTTCATGTCATATTGGACGCGAAGCGCCTTTCGGCAAAGCATTCAATAGTGAGCAACGCGCGGGCCGCGATTGAGGCGGCGCCTGAGTTGCCGCAGGTGGTCCGAGACCGGGCATATAAGTCTCTGGATTCCGCAATGGACATGCTAATGACGAGCGAACCGCGTGAGCCCGAGAAGCACCGAACGAATTCGTTGGTTTAGCAGTAGAGGATCTGTGGCGCTGGCAATCACCACGCCTGCGACGCTCTGACGTGGACTGTTGGCTGGCAATGCAGTGTCATGCGCTCCGAACGTGTCGACCATCGGCGGCCGCAGCGCCGCAGCAGCGACACCGGCAATCTCGCCGGATTGCATGTGCTGCGGATTGGCCGCCTCTCCTACGGTGCCAGGCGCAATTGCCTGGCGAGAGAAGCGAACGACATACATCGAGCAGAACAAGGGTTTCCGGTGCCCGCTCACGGCGCGGTACTCCCGACGGGGGCGCAAGCCTCCTGATCCGGGTAAGCTGTAGGCTGGGATAAAATATTGGCTGGCATGGCCAAAAACCCTTGAATCGGACGTAGCGCAAGATTGTACCAAGCAGATATTCGCGCATTTGCTCTACCGGCTGCTATCGCTGGTGGCGGGAGTGCGAATCAAGACCTCCAGCGAAGTAGTCGTCCTGATGACAATGGCCATTCTTGTTATCACTATGATCTTCTTCGTCGGCTTTGGAGTTGGTTATGGCGTTCGCGCCCCGCCGCCCTTTCGAGATCCTCCAGGCCGTTTTTAGGGATTGGAATTATCCCGCCTGAGGAGCAATTGCGGCAACTTGGTAGGCGGTCCGCTGCCGTCCCGTCTTGCCTAGAGACGATGCGCAGAGCACGTGCAGGCGACGTGCTCACCCGCTTGCAACGCGTTTCAACTGCGCGGCCTCAGGATAGACAAGTGGGTGTCTGACGGGACCTGTGAAGGACGGAGTTGAATACGGGGCGAACACCATCGCTCCATTGCCGAGGAGCCACTTCGCGCTTGTTCGACATATAGAACTGTTATGAGCCCAGTCAGCCTCCGGTGGAGCTTTCAATTACCCACAAATTCTCCTCCGACCAAGGCGCCTAACGCGATGTCGGTGAGGCGCGACAGCCCGCGCCACATGACCATATTGCCGGGAGGCGGATCGCTGGCGCGGGCGAGATCACCGCCGAGCCGGGCGATCTTGATGAGATAGTGCGAAAGCGTCTTCTGTCTCGCTTTGGGTTTGTCGTTGACGAAGCGATCGAGCACGCCGATTTCGGTCGCGGTTAACGCGAGGGTTGGCGGCGCGTCTGGAGCGGAACGGTTGAGCATCGTCATCCAGAAGACCCGCCAACTCAGGATGCAAAAGAGCGAGATCAGATTGGTCAGACGCTGGGCGGTCCTAAGCTTCGACTCCTCAGCTTTGCAGCCTGATTTGAGGATCTTGTGGAACACTCGATCTTCCATCTCAAAGCATACCATTCGAGCTTCTTAATGGCGTCAGTGCGGGAGCTAACAGGCAGATCTGTGATCAGCTTCCACTCGATTTTCTTTCTGTTCTTCGGCGTCACGCGCTCTTCGGCATGGATCACCGTCAAGGTACAGCGCGGGATAGCGCTTCTGCTTTCCGATCGGCGGCAAGACGCGAATCTTGCGATATCTGATCTCGAGGACGGCTTCATCGGGATCACCGTTGCTGTTTCTGACGTCGATGCAATGCAGTCCTTTGACGGCGACCTGGTCCATTTCGTCGGCGATCGTGTGATCTCCATCCCCAGCCAAACGGTTAACGCAAGTCCTAATCACGAAATGCGTTCCAGCTTCTCGAGCCGCGCAGAACAGCTCATAGATGTCGCTCTCGCGATCACCGACATGAACGCATCGTCCCGGATCGCCCAGCAACTCCGTGGATTGCCGGACATTGTCCAGCCACCGAATGCTCTCCTTCTTCTCGATGGGAACGCGGGTCGGATTGATCTTCTTCTTAAGTGCGGCGGTCCCCTTGAATTTCTTCCGGGTCCAAAACTTGACGGCCGTCAGTCCAAGCGCCAGCCCATCGGTTGTCACCGCCAGGCTCGAGTGCATCAGGATGCCGCAAACCGTGTGCGATCTCAGGCGGCCCGCCTTGTCCCGGCCGCTGTTTATGCTCTTGGTGATCCCGATCGCGTCTGAGTTCTCTCTTTGATAGCTGAACTCGGTCGTATCATGGAGCACTAGAACAGGACCGTCGGTGGCAATCGTGCGCTCACGCGTTGATTGAAAGTGGCCGGCCAGAATGTCCGCCTCACTGACCCGGTCGTTGGAGAAGAAACGATACGCAGCCTTGGTGTTGGCCCAGTCTTGGCACACCAGCGGAATACTTTCGCCCATGGCGCTCCCGATCTGCGCTACCAGTTTGCGGAGCCGCTTGTTCAGGCGCTCGTCGGCAAAGGCTGCAGCCTGCGAGCTCGCGATCAAACCATGCGTCGGCTTCCTCGTCCATCGGCACCGCCCCTGCGAATCGGTGCAGACAAGGAATCACGGTCGATTCCTGCGTTGCAATGGTTTGTGCGCTCCCTCAGCCCGTTCGACTAAATGTGGGTAATTGAAAGCCTCACCGGACGGTTACTGAGCCCACGCGGTCTGCGCGAATGGAAAAGAACCCCAGCGTCAAATTGTGGCCGGGGCGATCTCGCGTCAGGGACCCACAGAGCGTAGTTGTGATCGATGACGCCTGCACGTTCCGCTGCTGAACTAGACTACCAAAGTTGGGAGGTTCCGAACCCAAACCAACTTCCTAGAACTGGCTCCGCGAGAGTGGGTCTAGCGGATGCACAATGAAGCCTAGTGGACGTCTTACCGAAGTCCTTGAGAATAGCGCTTGCTTTGATGATGAGGCATGGGAAGTCTGGGCACAGTGCCTCTCACCCGCCGAGCGGCTGGCGTATATCCGCAAGCATCGCTCGGAGTTCCGGTTCACGGATCACAACGAGGTAGTTGCCGTTGTACGTGGCCGGCGCTTCACCGGTTGCTCTTCGCGGCTCCTTCAGTGGCGCCACAGCAGGCGAGTGAGGACGTTGAAGGCCGCCTTACTGTTCTGCCTATGTGTATGGGCCGGTGTTATCTGGCTCATGGTGCGATTGATCGATTAGATGCAGCAGACGGCGGCTCGCTCAGGCGGGCGCAGGGAGAATCGCACCAATCGAACATTGCCGTCTGACAGATGAGGCCAGGACGGCAAACGTACTCAGCGTACGAGTGGAACGTTCTTTGAAATGCTGTTGCGGACTCAGCAGTTCGCGACCGCGCTCTTGATGCGTAAGCGGACCCGGGGCAATCAGACGAACGTAGAAAATGAAGGGAGCACCTGTTAGCGACACTCGGCGTGATTAAGTCAGGGATACTGGCGCTCGCATTCGGTACCAATCCGCTGCGGCGCCCGTCTAGCCCTATCCCCAAGTTCCGCCGCCTGTGGTGTCGGCAATCGGCGACTGATGCGCGTACGAGCTCGGTAGGAGAGGGTGTCATGCCGCCAACTACGGCGTCCTGGAATCCAGTGGCGGCGCGCCTAAACGCTGTCATGATGAGACCGGCGTTACCTTGGGTGGGCAGATCGGCTATGGCTGGCCCAGTGGCCACATCGTGGCGGGGGTTGAACGCGAGGGAATAAGGCGCATCCGAGCAGATAAGAGTCCAATGTAGCGTCCTCCGCGTTTAACCGGGGCAAGCGATGCGTTCGCTACGACTGAGGAGATTTGTTGCCCGGACCATCTCTTGTCTTGTGCCAGAGGTGGCGCTGGTTGTCATGAGCAACACTTATCGAACGCTCAGCGTCCCAGTTAGGCAACAGCGAGCAAGACTTTGGGAAGCGCACTGCGAGCTCGGATCGGATATGGCAGGCGACCTGCTCGATGCCCTCGAAGACCGGCACTTGCTCAATCAGCCGGGAGCGCGAAGTTCGCCTCGCCCGCTGGCGACGGTGATCGCATCCACCAGGACCTCCATCTTCTTGCTGCTGGACATCTCGTTTCATCTGAAATAGTGATCCGTCCCGGGAAAAGTGACCGAAAGCCGGGCCCGGCTAGGGAGCGGTAATGCGAGCACGTACTTGCAGCATCAAAGGAAATTATGTTTTCATAGGCGAGTAAAATCCGCAATCCGCGCCTGCCAAGCTCGTGCTGAAGAGTTCCCTCACCGCATGCGCGCCAGCGATGCGGTGAACACTTCCCGTGGCCGGTCGGCGTCTGAGTGGCCGACCTACGGAGTGCACCCTCTTCGCGCGCTCCCTAATCCGCCATGGGCTCGTCTCTCAGGGCGCCTACGCAAGACGACAGAGACCTCACCCACTAACTTCGACATCTGCCCGGCGCCTGTACCTTCGCCCGACTTATCTCGAGCAGTCGCGTCGCTCGCGCGTTACGTGCGGGCGGCTGCCGAAATCATATAAGACCGAGGCGGATTGCCTTGGCGACGCAGTGAGTACGGCTGCTCGTCTCCAACTTTCGCATTGCATTCTTCAGGTGAAAGTTCACGGTATTCTCGCTGACCTGCAGGATGACTCCGATTTCCCAGGACGATTTCCCCTCCTCCACCCAGCGAAGGCAATCCCTTTCTCGTCCGGATAGCGCCACTTGCACATCGCATTTGCCGTCCGACGACGGCGCGATCTCTGCAAGAGCGTGATGAAATTGCCAAGCCAAGATGTTGAGACGACCGAGACGATACTGAGGGTCGGCATCGTCGTGCATGGATGCAAACGACGCGACCGAAAGCTGTCCAAATGGTCCGCACAGCGGTACGCTTACTCCGTGCTTCAGTCCGGCCTCTTTGGCCTCGTTTAACACTCGGAGTTCGCTCGGCTGCAATTGATGTTTGTCAGCGAGCTGGTCCCATAGAAAAGGGCCGGACAACCTTGTCGTACGTCGAACCACGGGGTCGATGGCCATATATCGGCCTTCAGCATAGCGCTCGCACCAAGCGGAAGGAAAGTTCACTGTCACCGTGGTTGGGAGATACTCTGGCTGCCGATTCGGCGCCGCCTCTGTCAACGCCCCGTAAGCGACCTGGCTGAAGCCCTGTTCGGACGAACAGCTCACGAGCAGGTCGAATAACGCCGCGATAGAGCGGCTCTGTTTCGCGCATTCGATGAAGCAAAATAGGTCCATTTGGCGCCTCCCACACCGACTTAGACGAACGGAGCTTACGTATTCTGATGAACCGACTTGAAGAAGGGCCCTGCGCCATTGCAATCTGCTCTGCGTTGCGAGCTGCTCCACCGAACGCAACAGAAATGTATTTCGCGAAGTGCTCCTATCGAGTCGCCTCACATCGGTAGTTGCTGTAATGGCATCCGACACTCGCGTGTCTTTCGAATGATGCGGTGCTGACGCTTCCAGCAAATGTCGTACCAGCTGCGGAGTGGGAGTAGCGCCCAGCGCGCGAGGCTGGAGGACTGATGATGCAACAATTTCTGCTACAATGCGGACATTGGTCGCAAGACAGACAATCTTGTCGGCTTCGCTAGCTACGGAGTACATACGGCATCTGCAAGAGCGAGCACTGTCGCTTCCTGCGATCAGCCTCCGGCTGGTTGCCCGGTCGTCCAGGCGAAGGGAGACCCAGCTCCTACGCCGTAAGGCGTGGATGCCAATCGGCGCACAGCGGGCATTCATCCGGGTGCTTTTGCTACCCTTGATGTTTGCCATGGAATGGCGCCCTAGCGAACAGAACCAGAGAGTCCCGGGTGCGCGACCGCGTCACGTCAGCGCGCGTTCAAAGCGGCCTGACATGCGTTGTCGTATTGTTCACCGAAGGAGGACGCTGGGAGCTGCGCCTAGAATGACATCCGACCAAGGGCATTATTCCCAAGAACCAGCTGCAGAATGGCAGATCATCGCTCCGTATCCGCACATGGCCATGAGATCGAGACGGTCTGCGCCAAGAGACTCTCTGTTTGCGTTCCAATCGATCCATTCGCGAAGTCGACGCACTACGCGCCGGTGCGATCAGATCCGATCAGGGCCGAGTGGCGAACCCCTTGGGCTCATCTTGATCGTGCGATTTGGCGCCGCGGTCGCGCTTGCTGCACCGCGATAGGCAATTGGGCCGGGCCGCTACGCGGCCCGATCACTTACACGAGCCAAACGCCTGTCTGAATGGTGAGCCGCCCTTAAGAGACTTGAATCGTACCTAGCGTCAAGTTGTACCAACTAACCGTTCGATTCGGCGAATTGGGACACGTACCAGCCTCAAGATGGCGGCACGGCACACTTTGGATCTGTGAGGCGCGTTCGATGACGGTGTCAGCTCCCATTCTCTTCCGTTGTCGGAGCCGGTTCGGCGCCCATCCGCGCTTTCGCGAGCAGCGCGCGGCTGCAGATGGCTGCCGCCTCCTCCGCAGATAGCTGCAGCAGTCATGCGGGATTGTCGCTCGAGCAATCCGCCTGCTGGCAGCAGAGCCCGATCCTGCGGACGGATTGCGCTCGCAGGCGTTCGCGAGGGCAAGCGATTCACCCCCAAGGGCTTGCTGCGTCGCGGCGCACGCCTGTGCAGAGCCACAAGTTCAGGCCCGAAGTGAGCAAGAGAGTCAGATGATCCCGCGACCGCGAAGATCCGTGATTCATGCTCGTATGATGGCTTTCGCTACGCGTATAACTTCAATGGCGTGTATGAGTATGGAGTTGATGCGCCGGGCGAGGCTTCTGCGTGGTTCGTTGCGCTGTGCGATCCTCGAGCCGCTCTCGGAGACTTTAACATTCGGGTTTATGAGTCTACTTCTGTTCCTGATCTTAGCAAATCCCGTATTACACAAGACTGGTAATCTGGGTTGGAGTGAAAGCTCCGATCGCGCAGTCGATCTGCCGGTGTGCCGCACGGGTCTGACCACCGCCTGCGGGAAGTACAGCACACCTTCGGTGCAAGAGCTTCCTGACGTTCTGGTGATGGGGACCTTGGCAGCTGGGGATCGGCGCTTCTATAGCCATTTCGGGATTGACCTTGGCGCGATTGCGCTCTCATTGCATGCTGGTCCGGACACGAATCCCCTGCGTCCGTCTATTGGCCAGCAGGTTGCGAGGCTGCTAGTCCCCTTCGATCAGCACAGTGCGGATGCGTGGTTTCATGAGGCGCTTGTCGCAATTTGGCTGGAATGGCGCCTCAGTAAGGATGAAATCCTGAATATCTACCTCAATCGTGTGCAGATCGGAGCTGACATCTTCGGCGTCAGTGAGGCGGCGCAAAATTATTTCCAGAAGCAGGTTCAGGATATCGAACTCAGCGAAGCGGCCCTGCTTGCCGGCCTCATAAATGCGCCACCCGTTCCATATTCGCATGTTGCACTTTCGAATGCGCGTGAGCGTGCAAACCGCGTTTTGGACATGCTCCTCGAGAGTGGAATCATTACGAATGATCAGGCGTTCGCAGCAAAGGAACGCCCGGCACGCCTGATTCTAAGGAAGTAGGATGCGCCGGCAGGTTAAGCTGATTGAAGTGAGCGTAAGGGCGAAAGATGATTGCTAAGTGCGGCAAAGCTGCGGAAGGTCGGGCGGCTGATCGGCCTCAAAACCTTATCGCACCAATGGGTGATTAACTGCGGGGCATTGTCGTAGAATCGGGCTTGCGACTCATCGATGCGCGATGCCGGCGCCCTTGAGCTCGTCACCATAGGCCTGTGAGGCATATTGGGCGGATTCAAACGGTCGTCGCAACACTCGGAGGTCGGAGGCTTGCGATGAACGTTGTAATGCGTCGATCGGCGCGGTCACGACCAGCCCCCTTGCCATCGCCAGGACGGCTCTCTGTTGCAAGGCGTGATGAACAAAGCAAATTTGGCGGGCGATAGCCGCCGCGCTAACCAGCGAAGCTGCTGCAGTCGACCCCGGATTGTCACAACCTGTCCGAAGCAGATCATTCCGAAAGGCGGGAGCGGTAGCCCTGGTTGATTGAGCGCGAGGAGATCGCACTTCTCAAGGTGCAGGGCCACTCCATACAGGAGATCGGACGTCGCCTGGGGCGGGCTGCTTCGACAATCTCCCGTGAACTGCGGCGCAATGCGGCCACCCGCGGCGGCGGGTTGGAGTATCGGGCAACAACTGCCCAGTGGCATGCAGATCGATCCGCCCGCCGGCCCAAGCCGGCCAAGCTTGCGCTCAATGCAACCTTGCGCACTTATGTGGAGGAGAGACTTGCTGGCGGCGTCGTTGCCCCGACCGGCGCTCCCGTTCCCGATCCCGCCGTTCCGTGGAAGGGGCGCCGGCATGGCCCGCGCAAGGATCGGCGATGGGCCAAAGCCTGGAGCCCTGAGCAGATTGCTCGACGCTTGCCGATCGACTTCCCGGACGACAAGACGATGCGCATCAGCCACGAAGCTATCTATCAAGCTCTCTTCGT
>NZ_JBVVPO010000131.1:7116-10379 GCF_055811795.1 Bradyrhizobium sp. MI1.7 | reverse complement strand
TCAAACGCCCTGAGGTAAGTGGGCGTCTTCATTCTACCGGGCCGGCCGGTAGAAAAAGAAAAGCCGCCCAACGGCGGGCCTGGTGTTTCCGATCGGTTGGCCCGAGCCGTTCGGTCTGGTCATGATCGAGGCGATGGCCTGCGGGACACCCGTGATCGCCTATCGATCAGGCTCGGTCCCGGAAGTCGTGGAGGATGGCGTCACGGGCTTCATCGTCGACGGTGAGGAGCAGGCGATCAGGGCAGTGAAAGATCTGGGCCGGCTGGACAGACGAGTGGTGCGCGCCCGGTTCGAGGAGCGCTTCGCCGCAAGTCGGATGGCGAAGGACTACGAGACCCGATATCGCGACCTGGTCGCTCGCGGAGGACGCCTCGCGTGAGAGATCTGTTCCGCGGCTAGTTTGCCGGACAGGCGCGATCGAATCCTTGGCAATCCGTTCCGCATCGGGAACAAGCGGTAATTAGGGGCGTTGAGGCCGGCATCCCAACGGGTGCGTCACGTTGGAGGAGATCATCGATGAAAAGCTTTCTTGCCGTCGCTTTGCTTGGCACTGCCGTGATCGGCGGCGCTGCTTTCGCACAATCCACACAGCCCGCCGATCGCGCCGCGCCGGCGGCGACCGCTCAGCCGGCCGATAAGATGGCGCTCAAGGGAAATTGGCGTGCCTCGAAGCTGATGGGCTTGAATGTCTACAACGAAGCCAACGAGAAGCTCGGCGACATCAACGAACTGCTCGTCGACAAGAGCGGCAAGATCAACGCGGTGGTCATCGGCATCGGTGGCTTCCTCGGCATGGGCGAGCACGATATCGCCATCTCCATGGACAAGCTGAAGTTCGTCGAAGAGCCGGTCCGGACCAGCTCGAGCGGCACTTCGACCACGTCGCGCGAGACCACCACGACCGGGACCGCGTCCACAACCACGACGAACCGCACCGCGAACGATTGGGTCCCTGACCACGCCGTCATGAGCGGCAACAAGGAGCAATTGAAGGCACTCCCGCAGTTCAAATATTCCGACTACAACTAAGGGCGACGAGTGCTCTCGGCGAATTGGGGCCCCAACTACGGGGCCCTTTTTTGTGTACGGACGTGCTGCAACGAAAAACGGCCCGCCCAGATGGGCGGGCCGTTCATCCGTACGGGGTTTCCGCTCAGTGCATGTGAACCAGAAAATAGCCGACGCCGCCAACAACCAGGACGGCTGGAACGGCCCAAAAAATCAGTACGGGCATTTTCTCCTCCAATCGCTGTCAGAACGCTTGAGAGACGGCTCTTGACGCCGTCGCGGCTATTACTGCTCGGTGCAGACCTTCGTGGTCTTGACCGCGGACTCCGCCTCGACCCGGGTCTTAAAGACGCCGTCGCCCACGACGGTCGTGGTGGTGGTGGTCGGCTTGCTGTCGACGATGGTGCACTTCTTGGTGGTGGCGTCGCGCACGATGTAGAACTCGGCGGCGCTGGCCGCCTGGGTGCCGAGGGCGAAGGCGGCAAGAGCGCCGCACAGGATAAGCTTCTTCATGGTGTGTCCTCCTCAAAGTGAAAAATAACTCGTAAGTAGTCATTGCCAACGACGCCGCGCGACCGAAGTTCCCACTCTCGCGATCTGCACCATTTCGGGACAACAGAAAACACGGAACTCGCGGAATTGCCTAGTTTTCCCGGAATGGAACCCAGCGTCCCGCCCGAGGTTGTTCGACGTCCGCATTAAGGAGGTTCAGATGAACAAGCGTTTATTGTTGGCTACCACCGCTGCAGTCGCGATCGCGACTTCCGCTTTTGCCCAGTCCTCTCCGAGTACGTCGAACTCCAATCCGCCGACGCGTCAGCAGGATTCCACATCCACGACGCCGTCCTCTTCGACCCCGTCCAATTCATCCTCGGGATCCGCACAGCCCGCCTATCCTTCGGCGAATTCGGCCCAGACGCAGTCTCCGTCCTCGACCGGTCAGAGCGCCGCAGGCCGGTCGTCCAATTCGGGCACCAACACCACGCAGGCGCCGGCCTCGAACAACTCGACCAACCAGGCTCAGACCAATCAGCCGTCCAATCGGACCACTACGCCTTCGAGCCAGGCGCAGACCAATTCTCCTTCGAACACGAACACCCAGACGCAGAGCGCCAATCCGCCCACCTCGGGCACCAACCAGGCGCAGTCGCCCACGGGTAGCGGTTCGACCAACACGGCGCAGCAGCCGAACAATCAGCAGAATACGGCCGATCGTTCCTCGAACACCAACGTGAACGCGTCGGTGAACATCAACGATCAGCAGCGGACCCGGATCAGCACGTCGATTTCGCATCTGAACGTGCAACCCCTCAACAACGTGAACTTCTCGTTGTCGGTGGGCACGGCGGTGCCGCGCGATGTCCGCCTGCAGCCGCTTCCTGCCGAGGTCGTCGAGGTCGTGCCGCAGTACAGAGGCTACAACTTCGTGCTGGTGAAGGATGAGATCGTGATCGTGGAGCCTTCGAGCTATCAGATCGTCGCGGTCCTCCCGTACTCCGGCCGCTCGACGGCGGCCGCGCCGGCGCGCACCGAACAGCGCAAGGTGACGTTCAGCGATCGCGATCGCGAAGTCGTCCGCAAGCACGCCAAGGCGCGTCCTGTCGAGCGCGAGCGGCAGACCACCGGCAGCACCGTGCGTACCGAGATCCGGAGGGGCGAGCGCCTGCCGCAAGACGTGGAAGTCGAGACCTTCCCGGAGGAGGTCTATCGCGAGGCCCCGAGCCTGCGGGAGTACCGGTACATCAACCGGGATAGACGCACCTACATCGTCGACCCGCAGGAACGTCGCGTCATCGAAGAGATCGATTGATCTCGTCACACGAAGGAGAGCGAACATGAGGACTATTGCTCTCGGAGCGTTCGCCGCCACCGCCATGCTGGCGTCGGCGGCCTCGGCAGCTCCGCTCAATCCCACCCCGGTCGGATCGGCGGAAGCGGCAAACGTCGACCAAGTTCGCCTGGTCTGCAACGATTACGGCCGCTGCTTCCGCACCCGTGGCCCCCGCTACGTGCAGCGTTACTACGGCGACGACGACAGCTACGTCGTGCGCAGGAGCTATGGATCCTACGGCGGTCCGGGCTATTACGATCGCGGGTACGGCTATTACGGAGGCGGGCCGAGCATCGGCTTCAGCTTCGGTACCGGCCGCTGGTAATCGATGCTTCAGGGGGCCCCCCCGGGGGGGGGGGCGCCCCCGGGCGTTTATTAAGCGAGACCCCACAACGCGGCCGCTACGCCACGAGAAGAAGGAGAG
>NZ_JBVVPO010000131.1:0-7106 GCF_055811795.1 Bradyrhizobium sp. MI1.7 | reverse complement strand
GTGGGGTGTTTTGTTTTATCCGGGGGGGGGCCGTCCCTGGGGCTCTCGTGGGGGGGGGGGGGGTTTTGGGGGGGGGGGGGGGGCCCCCCCGGGGGGGGGGCCCCCTTTCGGATTTATCAGTCTGCCGCGCCAACTCGCGCGGCGCTCCTGCTCATCACGCGTACGAAGGAGTGCTGCAAGCGCTGCTTCGCTCCGCAAGGGAACGATCGGCACTTCACCGCGTCGAATCCCTGCTCTCGGCACCCTTGCCCCCCAAGCCCCAGCCGGGAGCGAAACCTAGCCAATAGGTTGGCGACCTCGACCCCGGTCGAGGTCGTTTACCCCTTTTCCCTCTGGCGACTGGACCGTCGCCGCTGCGGGGGGAGCGAGCGTCCGAGGCACTTAATCCGGACGTCGTCCTCGTCCAAAAACATCATCTGCGGCCCATCGAGGCGTTGCATGCGGACGAAGGACTGCGCGGACATCGGCCCCTCCAAGGATCCACGTGAATCTCCCCGGAAGATCTTTCTTGTCGAAGACGAAGCCTTGATCCGAATGATGCTCGTCGACATGCTCGAGGAGCTCGGACACGCCGTCGTCGCCGAGGCCGGGCATATCGAGGACGCGCTACGACTTGCGCACGATTCGGGCTTCGATATCGCCATCCTCGACATCAACCTCGGAGGATCGACGAGCCTGCCGGTGGCGGAGATTCTCGCGAAGAGAGCTGTGCCGTTCGTTTTCGCGAGCGGCTATGGGGAAGCCGATGTACCCGAGTGTTTCAAGAATAGGCCCATGCTGCGCAAGCCCTTCCATGTGGATGATCTTGACCGGGCGATCCAGGCGGCTGTCGCGGAGCATGGGAACTAGGTGCGATCGCTCTTCGAGCCGCTCGCCTGTGGGGGCGGATTAAGATCTGCCTCGAGTTCGGCTATGATGTCCTGCAGCAGCCGTGCGGCCAGAGGATCGGTCGTCTCCGCGAAGCCTGCGGAATCGGTCCAGTTCTTCGAGGTGTTTTGGCAACCGATCGACCATGGTGTTCTCGCAGGCTCCGACACTCGTCTACGTCAGAGCCCGTCCATGGTTGCAGTTGAAATCCGAAAACACTTCGCCATTCTCAGGTATCGAGCGCGATCGAGACCTGCACCTCGCAGCCTTGCGGAAGGGGCTTTCTCGCGACCCTTCCCTTCATCTGGGTGGCGAGGAGGTTGATGAGCCGGGTGCCCAGTCCGCTCTTCGCTTCCGCGGAGCAACCGATCCCGTCGTCCCTAATCGACACGAGAACTTGGCCTTCCTTGGCCCGCAGCTCGACCTCCACCGAGCCGTGGCGGCCTCCGGAAACGCGTACTTGAAGCAGTTCGTCACGAGTTCGTTCACGATCAGCCCGATCGAGGCCGCCTGCGAGCTCCGCACCCAGATCTCGTCCGGGGACCTGCCCACGAGGGTGGAGCGCCATTCCCGCTCGATCCTGACGTTGGCTTCGGCCGCGCGAATGACAGCCTCGTCCCAATCCTTGGTCTTCAAGCTAAACTTGATCTCGGCCGGCATGCCGAATCCGCGGTACGCCACGGGCACGCGGCGGCGAAACCAGTAGAACTCTGAACGCGGATTTACCCACGGCTCGATCATGCGAAAACGGCTCACGGTGACCACCTGCGTGTACCACCGGACTTTTTCGGAAAGCCTTATTTTATAGGTTAAGCGGGAGTTTCAGCGGTTTCGGAGGGTCCGTGGCGGAGAGGGAGTCCTGTCAATCGCTTTGATTTGACGCATGTTTCTTTGCGCCTAGGGGCAATAACTACGGTCCTTACCCCGGTCATCTTCGCAGCATCACGACCGTAGTTTTGGGCCCACTAACGCGGTACGGGCGCCTCCTCGCCGGCCTTCCCTTGCGAGCGACTGCAGTGTAGTTGCTATCTCGGCAGCCGGTCAGTCTGCAGGTCAGATGCGGGTGCACGAGGAATTCTACCTGAGAACATGACTTTTAATCACGGGGTCCTGGGTTCGAGCCCCAGCGCGCTCACCAAGCCAAATCAAAGACTTAGCTTTGATTTTCCTCGCTCCGTCGAAAAGCAATTTTGCCTTGTGCACACACAGTGCACACAGCGTGAGGGAGCGCCGCAATGGCTGATCTCACGGCGCTTTGAGCGCGAACTGCTCGCTGCTTGTCGCATCGCCCTTCGCCAGCTCGAATACGATGGCGACGACAAGACATCCTTCCATGGCGCTGCCTGGGAGGCGCTGACGAAGGCAATCACCAAAGCTGAGGTGCGAGAGCGCGCCGGTGGAGGCCCGCCAAGCTAAGGCATTTGCGAGGCGGCCCAGCCCCTATGGCGCACGCCATGAACGGCGGGAAGTAGAGCGCCCGCCAGACCGCAGGATTGCTACCGGCTGGCGCCAAGCGGGAGGCCGTGTGCGGTTGGAACACTGCGCCAACCTGACGATTATGGGTCAACATGTCGATGACGAGAGCGCCCGGTCAGCGCTCCCGCCTTCACCGGAAGGGAGTAGAGCCATGACCATCAAGCGTCGTAACCGAACCAAACATGCTAAGACATTTGAAGAGCGACTGGCCGAAGAGGCTGCGCGCTTCAAGGAGGCCGCAGCACAGTTGCCGCCCGGCCCCCAGCGGGAGCTCTACCTCAGACGAGCCCGCCAGGCCGATACTGCCGCGAACATCAATGAATGGTTGACCTCTCCCGGTCTGCAGCCGCCAACCGCGCTGGAGAATATGCAGGTAGGAGGACCGGCAAAGCGAGATCGAGTCGCCTCGGATTAGAAACCAGGGCGCTAGTTGCCGCATTGAACGAAATGGCAGAGTCGTTTGGCAGTTCGTTTTCGGTCGTTCAAGTGACGGCGGACGACACAACAACGCAAATTTGGATCGCACTCGCTAAACCGAGTCAGGCGCTGACATTGGTTCTCGCTGCCCGCTACCGCTTTCCCAGGAGCCTTTCATTTACTCACACGGGACGTGATTTCGATTATCCCTTTTGAGTAGGGCGCGCTAAGCGTGTCGAAGAGCTTAACCTTCAGCCTGGTGATGGGAGGTATTGCAGGAGGAGTATCGCAGATGCCCGAGTCACATCGGCGGTGGAGTGAAGAAGATATCTCCGAGCTCAAGAGCCTGGCGGGGAAGATGCCAGTTGGCCAGATTGCCGCTAAACTGGGCCGGAGCGAAGGTGCTGTCATGGTGGAAGCTTCGAAGTTGAAGCTCTCGCTTCGCGTTCATCGAACGCAACACCCGCAAACCGCCTCGGCTTAGCTTTTCAGCTCAGCCGCCGGTTAATGCGCGTTGCAGCGGGGACGCCCCACCCTCGCGGGTGAGGCGCTACGGCGGCGCGGTCAACGGCCCTACTGGCGCGCGCCAAGCAGAATCACCTCATCATCCGAAGTTCGCTTCGCCCACGCAGCGCGTGCGTGTTCTAGCCGGAGCAAACCGTCCCGATCGTGGCTCGCGGCCCACGTGTTTAGGCTGTCTGTGGATGCCCCTTGAGAAGGACGTGAAGACCGCCCTTGTGAACAACGGGGTCGCAACCACTTAGCTCTTAGCCCGGAATAAAGGTCTTCGCAAAGAAAGGTCTGGATGGGTCGATTTTGATGGTGGCGCCGCCGCTAAGATTAGTCATTGGTATTATTTCCCTACCCCCGTCCCGCGAGCGTTCAGAGGACATGATTTCGTGGCATCATGATTCCATGAAGAAAACAACGAATGATCGCACGCTTCTACAGAAGCGGCCTGCTGTGACCGGGGCCCCGGTTATGGTCCGTATCCAGCCCGACATGGCCAAGGAATTAGTCGACTGGCGCCGTAGCCAAGGGCAGAGGCCATCCGCCGGCTGGGTGGAGATCGGACTGAAGGCCAAGAAATAGATGCCAGCGCGTGCCAGTCATCTGCCGACCAGCTCGGAGCGAGATGCATTGCAAAAACTACGCGCGGGTCGCGAGCTGACACTGAGAGCCCTTGAGCCCACCGGTCAGCGCACCATCGCAAACATGCTGTCGAAGAGCTGGATTGAACGTGGGAGCACGGCAGGAGCTAACCGGATCACGCCAGCAGGCCTCGCTGCCCTGCGCGTCAAGATACCCTAGCGCCGAGAGCTGATTCGCATTTCGCCGTCAAAGGCAGAGGAACCATCCTGCGGGCCAGAGATTTCTCTCTTGCTTCAGGTTTCCCCGGCCTGAGGCGCCTCAACAGCGGCCTCCGCGTTGCCCCCGCGGGGGCCGTTCTGCATGCGAGGCACCATGGACGAGAGCTTGAGGGTGATGCTTGCGATCGGCGCGACAGTGGCCGTCGCCGCTGGGGCGTTCTTTGCCACCCGTTTTATCGTGGGATTTTACGGCTAGACGTTGGTCCTCTTCGATAGCTGCTTGCGCAGCGCGTTTAGCTTGGACGTGTCTTCCTCCGCCGCCATCTACCGCCCCCGCTCGCTTTACCGAAAACGCCCCGTGGGGAAAGCTGGGTAGTTCCTTCCGCTCTACCCGGCACGCCTTGCGCATCTCAGCGATGGCTTGGAACGACGTGAAGTCCTTCCCGGCATACGCTCTGCGGCACCGCCGCCCGCGCTCAGCCTCGCGCCTAAGGCTATTCGCCGTCATGCCGCCGTCTGGGAATGCAAGTTTTGCGATCACCGACAGGCGCCGTGGGCGTGTCGTCATTCCAGTCGATCGAATCGGTCATGGACCGAATTTGGCGCGGCAAAGATGGCGGGTGGATGGAGATACGAATGAACGAAAACGAAAAATCGCCTCGCAAGCCGCGCGCGCCAATCCACGATCTGCCCCTCTACCCCAGCGAAGCGCAGATAGCGCGGGCTGTGCTCGGTGATCGCGCCAAAGACTGGAAGCGCATCGCTAAAGTCCTGGAGACCAAGGAGGGCTTGCCCAAGATCAGCGAGTTAATGGGTGGCAGATTCTGGCCAGCGGTGGTCGCGTTCTTTTACGGTTGGCAGCATATTTCGTTGGGTGGCAGCATTCCTGAAAATACGCCACCGTCGCGGTTTCGCATCGTCCCACCACCAAGGAGCAAGTGGGAGGACTAGAGGGCGCGCCACTCCTTGCGTGAGGCCGACGTCGGTGGCGCCCGCTAATTCTTCTCGATGGGAAGAATTTGGTTTGCTAGCCGGTTTGCCACCAGCCCTCTGCACTTCGACTTGCTCACGGATTTCTGGCGGTGTTGACGGGGCGGCGAGTGCGTAGAGAGCGGTAGCGCTTGAAATCTAAAATCATTTTAGATTTGTTGCCGTAGACCTCAGCGCGAGCGAACCTGGACGCGCTCGACTACCCCGCCAGATCGATCCCCTTTCCGCCCATCCTCCGCTGCGTCGGAGCAAGGCGGCGCCCTAATTGATCGTAGGACTATTTAGCGCGCGCCAAGGTTGCGGTACCGTCGCCACCACGCGAATCAGGGGTGCAGTATGAAACGGGTATTCATAAGCTTTCGCCACGAAGATAAGTCACAGGTCAATGGGCTGCGTCTGCTGGCCGCGAACGACAAGTTCGATATCGAATTTTACGATGAGTCGGTGCAGACCGCGATCGACAGCCAGAACGCTACATCAAATCGAAAATTCGCGAAAAAATCGCGCGGACGTCCGTTACCGTCTGTATGGTGAGCGCGCTCACGTACTCAAGTGCATGGGTCGACTGGGAGTTGGAGACGAGCTTCGCCAAGGGCAACAAGTTAATCTTCATGGGACTCAAGAACGGCCCGGAGACCATTCGGCTGCCGGCTTTGGCAAAGCAGCTGGGCCTTCCGTGGTATCTGTGGGATCATGATCATCTGGCGAGACTGATCGAGGCAAAATGATAGCGTCCACCGACGACGAGCCGAATTCCGGTTATCTGCGACTCGAGCAGCAAATCGAGTGGTATGACTCGAAGTCTGGGACTGCGCAGCGCTGGTTTAAGCGAGTAAAGCTGTGTGAATTTGTCCTGAGCGGCCTGGTTCCTATCACAGCCTTGCTGGCCAATGGCTGGGTGACCGCAACGATAGGAGCCGGTGCAGTGCTGCTCGAAGGCCTACAGCAACTGAACCAATGGCAGCACAACTGGATCACGTATCGCTCAACATGCGAGGCACTTCGCCACGAAAAATATTCTTTCATTGCGAGGTCCGGATCTTACGACGGAATGAACGACATCGAAGCTCACAAAGCTCTTGTTGAACGGGTTGAGTCTTTGGTCTCAACAGAGCACGCGAAATGGATAACTCGGCAGGAGTACGACCCTAAGAAGGTACCTCAGCAACAGACGGGGTAATTCTCAAAACCGATGCAAAGCTACCGAGTAGAACGAGGAAACAACATGGAGTTACGGCTTACCGACCTTAAGTGTCTTACTGCCGGTGAACATCCCTTCCGAGACGGAACTATTACGCTCCGTTCTCAACATATCGAAATGTTAAAGGAAGACCCAAACACCATCTTCAACGTAATCCGATCGCAGCCTATCGCAGGCAAGATTCGCTATGTGATCGGTACGGCAAAAGCATAATTGCGGTTCGCGGTGCTTGCGCCCTACTGTCGCGCTCGCATCGTGCAACTCGCGGTTGGCAGCGATGTCTGCAGCCGCGCCAGGCCACCCGCGTTACCAATCGCCGCCCGCCGCCTGCCACGCGGACCAATCTATCGGCCCCGGCTCAATCCTCTTGCCGGGTTGATCTTCAGGCCACACGTACGCGACGCGCTGCGTCACGCCGCTTGCTGCGACCGTTGTCAATATCGCGTGGCCGCCTACAACGTGGCGTCCATCGAAGCGTTTACGACGCTGGATTTCCATGCAGCAGCAGATAAGATTCGGGATCTATGTTCTCCACGTCGGTAATCAGGTCAAAGCCCGCCTTTTGAAACTCCTGGCGCGATGGCGGCGGCCTGATTCATGTCGCTTTGGAATTGGTCCAGCTTAGCGTCGAGCTGGACGACGAGATTTGATGATCCGGATGGCGATCTGGCTTATCCGGCCACTTGAAACCTAGCGTCCGCGTTTACCCTACCGCTCAAGCTTAATTTCAGCCTTCGATTGCGCTCGTCGGTTGCCCGATTACGCTGTCGTCACCGGACGAGTTGCCCTGTCCGGATTCAGCATGGCGACGCCGGCGTGCCATTATACTCGGCGCGTCGGCTTCG
>NZ_JBVVPO010000130.1:0-11050 GCF_055811795.1 Bradyrhizobium sp. MI1.7 | reverse complement strand
CACGACCGACCACGGTACCAGACTGTCGACGCCAAGTTCTTGCGAGCGATCATCTTGCTGCTCGATGCCCTCCAGATTGAGGGCGGGTGTCGGGAGAACCTTAAGCGTGGCGCAACAAGTCAACCGCATAAGGCAGATAAGATCAACACTGACGGGGTGGTACGTGTGGCCGTGGTACGCCTTCTGCGCGCCTATATTGCGGCTATCGGACAGAGCGACGCGGCACGAGCGGCACTCCTAGAACGGCTATGGGGCGAGGTTGGCGAGCGTCGTTTCGATCCGGCCGACACTCGGACTCGCAAGAGCGCCAAAGTTGAGAAAAACAGTTCGCGAGCAAAGTTAGTTATTTGACGCTAACTATGCGCGCGCAATCGGCGGCTGCGAGGCAGATCTTTATACTCGAATTCAACTGGCATTAGTAGCTTACTTTCGTCGCTGGCGCCGCTTGGATTTGGCCAGCTCTCGATCCACTGCTCCAACTGACGCAGCGTCACGCGGACCGCTTGCCCACACCCTGATGCCATGGCAGCGCCGCACAGCGTTCGCGATATGAGGGCGCATCAATGCCGAGAAGTGTGGCCGCTTGCACGCGGCTAGCGGCAATTATTGCGCGTTTTGAAGATCAATCTTCATGCTGGAGATTTTAAGGCTGCAAGACTCGACAAACAACTAACGTTTTGCGTTCGTGCTCTGCACGCGCTTTGCTCCGAAAATCACACTGCTTTCTGCGAATCATACGAGCCGGCGATCTGTCGACGACGTAGGAGACTGTTCGATCGTTATGCGCGCGATCGATCCACCGCGGAGATCAGGGAACGCGTGTCGCGCTGTTGGTGATCAGGTCCGCTTCATCTCGAACAGCGGACCTAGCCGGGGAGCGCTCGCAAGGTCTACTAAAGGCCACGAGCTGTCCATGAGGATTTGCAAAAGGCCACCAATTGAGGCTGCCTTATTCAGCTGGGGCGGAGGTTCTCATCCGGCGGGGGTTTGGCGTGGTCGGTCCACGAGTTTACTCCCGGCTTTATGCGCGCTTGGCCTCATCGGCGGCGAAGCGGGCGGCGATGGCATCAAGAACCGCTAGCCGTGCCTGTTCAACCGACGCGATCGCGTAGTCGATGGCGAAGCCGGCGTCCGACTCCAAATCCTCGGCGCGTGTCTCGGCTAACTTCACGCTGAGACCATGCTTTGCTTCGACTACATGCGCCTTGAGCGTGTTGACGTCGGCAGTAATTTTCGCTTGCAGCGCTTTCAAATCTCTGGTGGCGGATTCTCCGGCAGACTTGATTTGATGGTTGACCTTTTCGACTGCGATCTTTGCAGCAGAAAGCGCTTCTGACTTCCGCGCTTCGATCTTGTCGTGCGCTTCCTTGTTTGCGGCAGAGAGGGCGTTTTCAGCGCCTTTTGCACGTAGCGACAGGTCGGCGAGCTGTTCTGAGAGTCGCGTCATTTGCTGCTCCTTGTGAAAGACTCAAAGCGAAGCACGCCAATCGTTTAAGCCGCGTTGATCTGGGTCAATTCTTCTTTGCCCAGCATGCGATCGAGAGGCCGCTTGTTCATAGGTCAGTGCTCCGACCTCCCTTCAAGTCGTGCTTCTGCGGACGCGTTTTGCGACCGGAGGATGGCTGGCGTCAGCCTTCTTTGCCTAGGGGCAGTGATCGGCAAAGTCAGCACCTCGATTCTCTATTCGGCAACACTTTATAACATCAGCACAGGCGACAAGAAGTTTGACCGATAAAGTATTCTGACCTTTGGCGTGGGTCCGTTCTGGCTTTCGTCGGTCTTCACATCCTATTCGGCCGGCAGCCCGATCAAGATGTCCGCGTCCTCCGACAGCCGGTTACGGTCTGATTCACCTGATGCATTCACGAGGCGTGATTGAGCCCCGCAGGTTCGAGCACGAGCCTAACATCGTTTCCGTTCGTTCGCTGCCGTATTCAGGACGGTATGACGCAGGCGAAATCCATCCGATGCCGAGAGGCAGTTACGCGCTTCAGAATCTCATCCTTCGTCTCGCGAGTTGGTCGATTGTTGACGAGATCGGTCTCCGCGTGCATGTTCAAGGAGCCATCCAACGGCATCTTCAGCCATTGTCATGTTCAGCAAGGATCTTTGCACCGCGCACTCCGACGGAAACCATGGGATGAAGGGCGTGAGTCGACAGAGGTTCACGAACTCCCCTAAGATATCGAGCGAGTAAGTTCGCGGAAGCTGGGTACGGGTGGGGCAGTGAACTTCCAGGTGACGGTTCTCAAGGTGCTGGTCAGCTATCCAGACGGATTCGCCGCCATGGCGGACCTCAAGCGAGATATGGCGATTCTAGCCACGAGCGGACCGGACTGGGCCGAACGGACGAAGCGATTGGCAGTCCGCGTGCCCGACTTGGATATCTTCTCCCAAGGACTCATTGAGCGGATGAACGGCGGCTGGCGTGTCACTGATAAGGGACGCGCGGTTCTCGAGATCAAGGAGGCTCGGCCCGCACCCGCTCAACAAGCAAGAGAGCTGCCTGAGGTCCTCGCGGCCGAGGAGCCGGCGCCAGCCGCGACTCTGCCGCCGATGCCTTCGATAGGGCCGGTTCGACGCATGCGGGAACGAAGGCGACGCCAACGCGATGCTGCACGGCGAAGCCAAGCGAGCGCGCCGTAACGAAGCTCCGTTCGCGAACAGCGCATTTTCCGGTTGAGCGTGATCAGACGGATCGAACGTTCGACGATGTTGTTGTCGAGCTCGATGCCATCATCGACAAAGCGCGTCACATCCTGCCAGCGTGACAACGTCCAGCGGATGGTGACGGCGAGCTTGGCGTTCTGTCGGGTAGCCAATATTGATGTTGGGATGTGGGTAATCCTTAGGGCGGAGACATTGTTTAGAAGGAATGCCAAAGCACCTACCTGGGTTGGCGGGTTGCTAACTATCCTGCCGTGCGTAGACTGCTCAAGCGAATGCAACTCGCGACATCTAGCGAAACAAGATCACCCTGCAATCTCAAACCGTGCTTTCCGCTTGCTTGCAGAAGGCCCATCCTCCGATGAATCGTCGAGGGTACATCCATTCAGTTCACGTCCAGAGGTATCGGTGCTGCGCTCTAAATTCACAGCTCTGCGCTCGAAATGCGGCGTCATGACAGCTGAGCCGGCCGTCACCTCGGCGAACGCAAGCATGCGAGCAAGAACCGTCTGGACAATTGTCCTTGGCTTTGCCGCCGATCCGTTGATGCGTTGGAGTTGGCCTGACCCTGGGCAATATCTTGGCAGCATGACTCAGTTCATCAGGGCCTGTGGCGGACGAGCATTCGAGCATGGCACAGCATACGTCACGGGAGAGAGCCGCGCCGCGGCCCTGTGGCTGCCTCCCGGCGTCCATCAGGATGAGGATACGCTGGACGCAATCATGGCGGTGTCCCTGCGCCCGGAAATCAGCGAACATATGGCACATGTGCGCCAGGGAATGGCCGAGCATCATCCCTCCGAGCCACATTGGTATTTGCCCCTCATCGCTGTCGATCCGAACTGGGTCGGACAAGGGCTTGGCACATTGCTGATGAAGTACGCTCTTCAACGATGTGATGAGCAGGGCGTCGCTGCCTACCTCGAAAGTTCGAATCCTGAAAATATTCCGTTTTACCAACGCCACGGTTTCAAGATTATTGGAGAGATACAGCACGGTTGCTCGCCACCACTCACGCCGATGATGCGAAAGGCGAATTGAGCGGAATTCGGAGAAGCTTCGCATGCTTCGGCTCCCAGAGCGTCCTTGCACCCTCCGAGCTGACCGCATTGCCTCACGCAGAATGTTACTGGACAAGTTCTCGCCGGTGATTGGGGCGGTGCCATCGAATTGGTTCAGCGGCGTCTATGGCGGGAAAGATCAGCATGGGCGCGCGCCGGGAGGCGCTGCCGACCGCAACGGAGCCACTGTAAATTCCTCTGGACTTTTTCTGGGAATAACGACGTACGTCAGTGGCCCCCTTCTAATCCATTGTGATAGTGCCCAAATCCCACTTCCGCACGTCATGTTCTCTGGCGAACTTGGGTACTGGCCTGTTTCCGACCTCAGTGGCTTAGTTTGAATTTGAGAGTGGCCTGTTTTCGTTTCGTGCCAGGCCTTGATCTATCTCAAAGGAAATTGGTCCGCGCCGAACATTCAATGAACGCCATGGAACGGCACTACCGGCTTTGGCTCGTCTGGCTGGCGATCATGGTCACCTGCCAAGTGGTTCATCACAGTGATTTTGACTCTTTAGCGGTGGCTGGATAAGCGCGGCCGAGTTTGGCGCGGGCTTTGTCGGTTGTGAACATCCATTTGATGCTGGCTCGGGTTTTGTTTCGCCGCCGTTGCCATGCTGCGATCTCGTTTCGGAGCCTTTTGGGGTCGTCGATGCGGCGGCCGAGACACTGGCGCTGCAGCACGCTGATCTCGCACTCGACCATGTTGAGCCAACTGGCGTGTTTCGGAGTGAAGTGGAATTCGAGGCGGCGCAGGATGCGTCGGGCCTCGGCGGGCGCGAAGGCCTCATACAGCGCCCCAGGTTTATGGATCGACAGATTGTCCTGCACGACACGGATGCAGGCGGCGTCGGGATAATGGACGTCGACGAGCTCACGCATGCAGTGGGCGTAGTCCACGGCGGCGCGGCGGTCGGTGACCTTGACGTTGCGCGAGCCCCGACGCGGATCGAAGGTGACGAAGAGATTGACGGTGCCGTTGCGGCGATACTCGTAATCGTATCGCTCGCGCTGTCCCGGTTGGGCCGGGACAGGCTGGCGCACCTCGCCGATCAGCTGGACGGGGGTTCGTCGAAGCAAACCAGCGGCCGGGCGGGATCCGGCGTCTCGGCGTAGAGATCGAGCACGTCCTCCATGCGGGCGACGTATTCGCCATCGACATGAGGAATGCACCACATGTCCCTGCGCCATGGCTTGAGATCGTTCTCGGCCAGCCGGCGGCGCACGGTCTCGCCCGACAGGCTGTCGTGATCGGTGAGCTTGACCATCGTGTCGGCCAGAAGCGTCAGCGTCCAGCGTTTGTGGCCGGCGGGCGGCTTGGCGCATGCGGTCGCCACCAGCAGGGCCTCCTCCTTGCCGGTCAGCTTGCGCTCTGCGCCCGGACGCGGCTCCTCGCTCAAGGCCCGCTCCAGATTGCCTTCCACGAAGCGGCGCTTGGTCTGGCCGACGGTGGAGAGGCTGACTCTCACGGTCCGGGCAATCTCCTCGTCGCGGCCGCCCCTATCGGCCGCCAGCAAAATCTGCGCCCGCTTCAGCTTGCGGGCGGCGTGTTTGCCGCCACCGAGCATCGCCGTCAGTTCATCGCGCTCGGCTTGGCTCAATTCGACCCGATAACGTACATTCATGCTTTGCCTCCTTGTCGGAGGCCAGGACGAATCCAGCGATGAGTCAAAAATCAGGCGCGCACTTCACCGAGAAGCAGGGACATTACCTGGCCTTCATCCATACCTACGCCTACATGTTCGGACGCCCACCCGCCGAAGCCGACATTCAGCGCCACTTCCGCGTCAGCCCGCCTTCGGTCCACCAGATGATTGTCATCCTCGAACAGAAGCGGCTTCATCCGACGTCAACCCGGCGTCCCCAGAAGCATCGAAATCCTCGTGCCGCCCGAAAGCTTGCCGATCCTCGAATGGCTCGGCATCAAAACATCAAAATCACTGTGGTGAACTACTAGTCGTGGTTCTCATGCAGTAAGGCCGCCTCAGTGGGCGGCCTCTTTGATTCGGGACGCGCAGTGCTATGCCCGACGTGCAGCCTTGATGCTCGCCTGGTCCATGGCGACATTATCCGGTCTGATGGCGGTGGGCGCTTCAAACATTATAGCGCCTGATATTGCGCGGATCGCCGTGTTCGGAGAGCCCTCGGCAAAGATCAAATCATACCATCGCGCGCTGCATCGCGGCGTTCAGGCTGCCCTAGAAATGATAGAACCGGGTGTGAAGGCAGCACACGTGTTCGCGAGAGCCGTCGATGTAAGGCGAAAGAGAGTATTCATCACCTTTCACGTTCGCATGTCGTACATGGGATCGACTACGATCTGCCCGACCTTACCCGACTAGACCCGACCTCATCGAGGAGGGAATGGTCATGTGCGTCGGGACACCATATTACGAGACAGGCTGGGGGGCCTTCAAGTGGAAGGCACTGTGGTCGTACGGCCGACGGGATCAAAGCGTTCATGAGCACCGAGGGCAGCTTGATGGTGTCGCGCTGGCGGATGGATGGCCCTTTTTTCAGACCTTGAGCCCGCAATAGGTGCCTCACACAAGGGAATGCTTCTTAAAGAGATGCCGCGGAACCTGTGAGATATCCGCAAGCGGTTGAGCGGGCCTTCACAAACGTGAGACCTTCCGTCTTTAGGTCAACGCGCTGCGGATTACGCTTGTAAGGAGGCGAGTTCGGTAGACCCGGTGCCGCAGCATCCTCCGGAACCAAAAAGCTCGCGTAAGCATTCCTCAGACATCTAAACCGTAAACCGGACCCTGCCAATTTTGGTAGCTGCACCCCCAGTCCACACCTGCCTTATGTAGGCTCATAGACTGTTTTTTTATGGGGACTCACAATGAAAACAAAGATCTCGGCTGCCGCTATTCTCCTCGCTTCCACAAGCCTGAGCTTCGCCGCCGATATGGCCGTCAGGGCGCCGATGGTGGCTCCCGCTGCGGTCTGGAGCTGGACCGGCTTCTACATCGGCGGTCACGCTGGCGCTGGTTGGGGCACCACCGAGACCACGCTGACCGCGATCACCGGTGCACCCGCAATTCCGGGTGGAATTGCGCTTACCCAGAACAGCAAAAGCGGATTTCTCGGCGGAGGACAGGCTGGCTACAACTGGCAGTCCGGTTGGGCCATCTTTGGCGTCCAGGGTGACATCGCCGGTATGGACGTGAAGGGCACCAGTCCCTGCCTTGGAATTGGGCCATCGTGCACGGCCAAGAGCGATTGGCTGGCGACCGTGACGGGTCGGGTCGGCGGTGTCGTTGCCGACCGGACCCTTGTGTACGTCAAGGGAGGTGCGGCCTGGATGCACACCGATCATAACTTCAGCGTCCCTGCCGGTTTCGGCAGAGGGGGTGGGACTTCCGTGAGCTCTTCCAGCACGAGCTGGGGTTGGCTGCTTGGCTTGGGTGCGGAATACGCGCTCTCGCCCAACTGGAGCGCATTTATCGAGTATAACTATATTGAGTTCGACAAGAAGAACATCGCGCTGGATGTCTCGGCCTTCGCAGGCGCCCCCGCAATTGCTAACATCGACGTGAAGAACAAGCTGTCGGTGGCCAAGGTTGGCGTGAACTATAAGTTCGGCGGGCCAGCCGTCGGATGGTATTGATTCTCAAGGCTCTGAAGGAAGGCCGCGCTCGCGCGGGGCTTTTTCTTTGGCATCTGGACTCACCAGGCGCCTCGAACCGCAAAGTTTCCGTCCGTGCGCGCTCGAGCCGTGCGAATGCTTCCCCAGCTTCCGTGCTGTCCTCGAAGGTTTGGATCATGATCTGCCCGCTCGTGCCAATCCGGCCCCAGTTGCGGATCAGCGAGACCCCGCCGAATAAAGTCGGCTGAATCGAAAGCAGGTAAAATCGCCGCATGTTGCGGGTCGCGTCGATGCGGCGAAGCTAAAGCGGCCTTTGCTTGCGGTTCAGCATGCTTGGAGTCTGGCTCCTCGCGGAAGCGAGGTCCAATGCTTTCTTTGAATCGATCAGGGCTAAACGATTCATTGTCTCCGTACATCGGCTGCACCATGGATGCCGCGATCCGTTCACCCGGGACCGCGGTAGCATTCACGCAGTACGTATGAAGACGCGTCGAAGGACAGAGCTGGCCCCGCAAATTCGGACAGTAGCTTGAGTGGATTTTCTGCCTGACAGCGGCGAGGATTCTTGCCGCGAATCAGGAGCGAAGATGACGAGAAGAGGCGGCTCCGCAAATTTGAACATGTCGATAAGTGGAGTTTCCGCCTGACAGCGGGCACGCTGGTGCCTGCGAATCAGGAGCGACGATGAGCAGACGAGCACGCCGGAACCACACACCGGCCTTCAAGGCGAAGGTGGCGCTTGCCGCCGTCAAGGGCGACCGGACGATAGCTCAGCTGGCCGATCACTTTGACGTCCACCCGAATCAGATTACGGCGTGGAAGGCGCAACTGGAGGGTGGCGCTTCCGGAGTTTTTGGACCTGGCAGCGCTGCGCACGCCTGCGATCGACGTGAAGTCGCTGCACGCCAAGATCGGCGAACTGACGCTGGAGAACGATTTTTTAGAAGGAGCGCTCACCAAGGCGGGATTGCTGAGCGCAAGGCGATGATCGACCGTGAGCACGAGCTGCCGATCACCGGGCAGGCGGAGGCTTTGAACATCAGCCGCGGCAGCGTGTACTACCTGCCGCGGCCGGTGCCGGACGCCGATCTCGCGATGATGCGGCGTCTCGACCGGCTGCATCTGGAGTTTCCCTTCGCCGGTTCGCGAATGCTGAGAGGCCTGCTGGCTGCCGAGGGGTGCAAGATCGGCCGCCGGCATGTCAAAACGCTGATGCGGCGGATGGGGATAGAGGCGCTCTATCGCCGTCCGCGCACCACCAGACCCGAGCCCGGCCACAAGATCCATCCATACCTGCTGCGCGTATAGCGCGACAATCTGGATGGGAAGCGCGCGACAATCAGGATGGCGAGTTGGTGTCGCGGCGAGGTGATGATTGCCGCGATGATTGTCGCGCGCAAGAGTTTTGTTCGCTTTGGTTGTCGCGGAGCGTCAATCAGCGAGTGTTTTTGGTGTCGCGTGCGAGGATGGTCGCCCTGGACCACGCTTCCGCTCGAGCGCGGTGCGCCTGCGATAGCTTTCGACGTTCATCTCGACGATGGTGGCGTGGTGAACGAGGCGATCGATGGCGGCGAGCGTCATAGCAGGATCCGGGAAGACCCTGTTCCACTCTCCAAAGGGCTGATTGGCGGTGATCAGCATGGAACGCCACTCGTAGCGTGCGCTGATGAGCTCGAACAGCACGCTGGTCTCGGCCTGGTCCTTGGTGACGTAGGCAAGATCATCGCAGATCAGCAGGTCGAAGCGATCGAGGCGGTTGATGGCGGCCTCGAGATTGAGGTCGCGCCGCGCCACCTGGAGCTTCTGGACGAGATCGGTGGTGCGGGTGAAGAGGACGCGCCATCCGTTCTCGATAAGGGCCAGGCCGATGGCTGCCGCCAAGTGGCTCTTGCCGCCGCCAGGCGGGCCGAACAGCAGCAGATGGCGCCCTTGCCGAGCCAACCGTCGCCGGCGGCGAGCGCGGTCACCTGCGCCTTGGAGATCATCGGCACAGCCTCGAAGTCGAAGTTGTCGAAGGTCTTTCCAGCGGGCAGCCGCGCCTCGACGAGATGGCGCTCGACGCGGCGGCGGCCGCGTTCGGCGATCTCGTGCTCGGCAATGGTGGCGAGGAAGCGGGCCGCCGGCCAGCCTTCCTTGTCGGACCGCTCGGCAAATTGCGGCCACAGCACCTTGATGGCTGGCAGCCGCAACTCGTTGAGCAACAGATTGAGGCGCGCGGTGTCGATGGTGTTGGCCGTGCTCATGCGGCACCTCCGATCTCGCCGGCTCCGATGAGGCACTCATAGGTGGCGAGTGGTGCGAGCTGCACCACGACGTGCGGCACGCAGGCCGGATCGGGCGCGAAGTAAGCGCACAGCCGGTTGAGGTCGGGCAGTTGGCCGGCATCAAGGTCGGTCGCGAGATAATCGGCGAGTTCGGCCTCGCAGCCGCGCTCATGGGCCAGTGCGAGCAGATCGACCATGATCCGGCAGGCTTTCTTGTCCGGCAGCCGTTCGCGCAAGCAATCGAAGGTTCGGCGATAGGCATCGCGCGGGAACAGCCGATCACGGTAGACGAGATTGAGCAGTGCCATTGGCTTGCGCCTCAAGGAATGGATCACGTGCCGATAATCGACGACCTGGTCGTGCTTGCCGTTGGGATGTGGCCGCCCACGCGGCAGGGTGACGAGATGGGTGCCGCCGACGAACACGTCGAGACGATCGTCGTAAAGGCGCGCCCGCAGTTGGTGCCCGATCAAACGCGACGGCACGGTGTAGAACACCTTGCGCAAGGTGAAGCCGCCGCTTGACGTCACGCGGACAATCACCTCCTCGTAGTCCGAGGTGCGGCGATCTGGCAACGCCTGCAGGATGGCGCGCTCGTGGTCGATCCGCTTGGCGTTGCGGGCATTGCGGCGGCTGACGATCTCGTCGATGAAGCCGCGATAGGCGGCGAGATCATCGAAGTCGGCAGTGCCGCGCAACAGCAGCGCATCGGCATCGTCCGCTTGAGATGGCCATGCGAGCTCTCGATCGCCCCGTTCTCGTGGGCGATGCCGCGATTGTTGCGGGAAGGCCGCATGCCGTAGTGAGCGCAGAGGTCCTCGTACCGCCTGGTCAGATCGTCCCTCGCATTGCGATCGAGATTGCAGAAGGCGGCCGACAGACTGTCGGTCCGATGCTGCCGCGGTGCCCCACCGAGCGACCACAGGGCATTCTGCAGCCCTTCGGCCAATGCGACGAAGCTCTCGCCACCGAGCACGACATGGGCGTGTTCAAACCGGCAATAGGCCAACCGGAAGTGATAGAGGCGATGATCGAGCGGCACGCCCGCGATGGTGACCCCAAGCTCGCCCATATCGGTGAAGTCGGAGAGGCCGACCTGGCCCACGTCGTGGGTCTGGCGGAAGATGACCTCCTGCTCCGCGCCATGGATTGCTCGCCAGGCGCGGATCCGGCGCTCCAGGGTGCGGCGGATTCCGGCCGCCAGCTCAGGATGGCGTCGGAGTATCTCCTCGAAGATAGCCACGGGCCGCACGCCGGGAGCCGCCTTCAGCATCGGCACGACCTCCAGGTTGAAGACGTTGGCCAAGGGATCCGGCCGGCGCCTTTGCCGCGGTGACTTCTTTTGCGACGGAAGACGCAGATCCTTCTCGAGCCGATAGGCGGTCGACGAACTGAACGACACCTTCGCGGCCGCCACTGGCGGCGAAGTGGTTTGACGGAACTTCATGTAGAGCCTCATCTGGTGATCG
>NZ_JBVVPO010000129.1:0-11158 GCF_055811795.1 Bradyrhizobium sp. MI1.7 | reverse complement strand
CCCTCCCCCGCAAGGGGGGAGGGAGCAGAGCGGAATGCTCAGCGGGATTATTCAGTTGCGTTGAGCACCGCTAAAACACCACGCCGATCCGCGAGCCGCGCTTCCAGGCGATGCGGCAGCGCTTCTTGGTGTTGACGTGCAGCAGCTCGAACCTGTCGGGGATATTCACCTGCCCGCCGAGATCGACGCAGGCGCCGCCGGGCGAGTAGTCGATCAGCGTGCAGGGGATCACCGGCGCGCGCGGGTCGGTGATGATCTTGGCCTGGCGGGATACCAGCCCGGACGGTTTCACGCGGGCATGTCGGCGCGGATGCATTGGCACTCTCCTCCAATTCCGCGGACGGCGCGGGTGGTCTTGAGCGGCATGATGGAAAAGAGTTGATGCGATCCGACTAAGGGCGGCCTGAGAATTTTAATGAAAAGTAGCAGCGAACGCAGAAAGCGCCGGTAGCGGGGTGGGGCCGCCTCCATCTCCGCCGTCGTCCCTGCGAACGCAGGGACCCATACCGCGTGATCTATGAGTTGTCGGCGGTGGGCGTACCGAGCGACTGGTCCGCGCCAAACGGCTCCTTGTGGTTATGGGTCCCTGCGTTCGCAGGGACGACAGCTGAACATGTGGTGCGCTCGCGCCTCCAATGACGAGCTTGCAGCGCCATTACGCCGTCACGATCTCATCAGCCTCAGCACTAGCCTCCGCATGCGGCCTCACCGGCATCGGCACGGTCACATAATCCTTCGGCAAGTTCACCGGCCGGTAGCCCGGCTCCACCGTCATCCGCTTCAGCACGCTCTCGTGCACATGCGCGCCTTCGGGGATCACGCGCGGCTCGCAATCGGGGATGTAGAAGCCCAGAAAAACCTTCCGCTCCGGCCATTCCTTGTACTTGGCGCTCTTCGGCACAAATTCGAGCACGCGCCAGGCCGCACTCATGGAATCGTGCAGCTCGCCCACCTTGCCGGTGTAGGCAGGCTCGACATATTGGAACGGCGAGTTCTTACGCTGGATGCCCCAGGCGAGCTGGTTCACGGTGCGCGGGTTGAAGTTCAGCCCGGCCTTCGCGGCTTCCTCGATCATCCAGATCAGCGGGTATTTGGACTCGCCGCTCTCGATTTCCGGATAGCCGCCGCCGACGTCGCAATGCACGCCGGCGAACCACACCTGCAAAATGTCCTGCGGCTCCTTCTTCTCGTCGGGCACGTAGCGGTTGCGCCAATATTCCTGCGGCTCCTCATACTCTTTCAGGCGGAACATGCAGCGCCGCTCGTCGATCGCGATCGCCTGCCGGAAGATTTTGACGCTGGGATTCCGCAGCGTGAAGGCGAGCTCCTCCAGGCTGAACACGAAGAAGAAATTGTCGCGCCGCGGCACGATCACGCTCGCCACCGTGTCCCAGACGCCGATGAAGTGGATGGTCGGCCAGCGCGTCGAGGTGATGCGCGCGAACTGGGCGGCGAGATCGAATTCGTCCTTCGGCAGCGGCCCGCTTTCGTCGAAGGCGACATCCTTGAGGTCCTCGATGTCGTTGCCGCGCCCGGTGCCGGAATATTGCTTGTAGGCGACGAGGCCGGACCCTGCCAGGTTCGCCTGCTCCGGCGAGATCAGGCCGATCTTGTGGATCAGCCCCGCCAGCACCCGCACGGTGTAGGCGCCGCGCGAGAAGCCGAACAGGTAGATGCGGTCGCCCGGCGCGTAATGCTCGACCAGGAAGCAATAGGCTGACAGCACGTTGTCATCGAGCCCATAGCCGGTGGCGAGCCCCAGCACCAGATTGACGTTGGCCTTGAGCCGGTGCCACGTCGAAGGCTCCGTCACCGTGCCGACGCCGGGATCGTAAAACACCATCTGCCGCGGCTTCGTCTTGTCGGTCTTGCGCAGGCAGCGATAGAGCTTCAGGACGTTCGAGATGTTCTCCGAGATCTCGTTGCCGGTGCCGTCGCAGCAGATGACGAGGTTTTTCGGCTCGGTTTTGGGTTTGTGCTGGTCGTCGTGCTCCACGGTATGCCCCTCCCGGTGATGCTACCGGGGCGAGTATAGCGAAAATGGATGGCAGCGAGGAGACGAAGTCGGCGGCGGCGGCATGGTGCCCCATTGCCCCATCATCTGTTGACATTAACCACCTGTTAACCATGTCGTCGCCTAATGTGGACGGTGGGGGTCACCATGTCGGCCCATATGACGCGACCGAAGTTGATGCCTTTTTCGGCCGATCCAGCCTTTGGTTCGCTTAACCGGCTGGCGGTTCGCGTCACGGCTGTCCTACGGAGCAAAGCCATGTTCGGGAAGGACGATCTAGTGGACAATCTCAGCCGCGATCTCGATCGTGCGCGCCTGCGCCGCGATGCACTCGCATCCGAAGCCACGACTCTCACGGCTCAGATCGCCGAAATCGAAGCCCGCCTTTCGGAAGAGAAGACCAGGCGGGAGCGTGATCGCGTCTTGGCCGAGATCGAAGCGATAAGAACGCGAATCAAACAAGCCGCCGGCGCGTTTGCACCCGTCGTCGATGGTCTCTCCAGGGCGATCGAGTCGGCCTCGGCCGTTGTGCCCGAGGCTCGCGAGCTCAACAGTTTCATCGTGTCGGTGGCGACCGAAATCGACAGCGTGCTCGATCCCCTGATGCGCGAACTGGATCAGCGCGCGGATGCGGTGCGGGCAGGGCAGGCCGTGCTGGACCTCCCGCGTTCGGCCAATGAAGCACCGCCCATAGAGCCGCCAAAAGACGGCAACGATCGCCTGCTTCGCTTCCCGGCATGGCTGTCTCGCGACAAGGAGCCGGAAAAAAGGGAAACGGCGGAGACCCCGCGCAGCACGGCAGCGTGAACGATCGGCGCGCCGCGCAGATCGGAAGCTCGCCTGCGGCTATCCTTCGAGACGCCCGCCTACGGCGGGCTCCTCAGGATGAGGTCGCGTTTCGCGGCGAGATATCAGAGCCTCGTATCACAGTGGTTCGGCACAGCCGGGGCCACAAACTCGTCATGCCCGGGCTTGTCCCGGGCATCCACGTTCTTCCTGCCGTGGGAAAGGTCGTGGATGGCCGGGACATAGGCGAGCGTAGCGACGCCGTCCTTCAGACGGCTATGCCCGGCCATGACGATGTGGGGGCATCGCGCTCGAGCGATTGCCCCGCGGTAGACAGATAACCCCCCGCGCCCGCTCAATTAGCGGAGCGGCGCAGGAAGGCCGGGATGTCGAGAAGGTCTTCGTCGGCTATATTGCGCGGAGAGGTGCGGCCGTAGGGATCGAGCGGCTGAGGCGCCGCGCGGCGCGCATATTCCGGATCGGGCCTTGCCGGTTGCACTGCGGGTCGGCCGGCCGCCGGGCGGAGCGGCGGGCTTTCCACGTGCGGAAGCGGCGCACTGCGCTGCTCGATGCGATCGGCGATGCGGCGGCTGTCGTCGCGCAGCCTGCCGGCGAGCTGCGTGAGTGCGGTTTCCACCGGCGCCGCCAGCTGCGCCGGGTCGACATTGTCGATCCCGGTCGCCACCACCGAGACGCGGACGATGCCTTCGAGGCTTTCGTCGAACGATGCGCCGACGATGATGTTGGCGTCCGGGTCGGCCTCGTCGCGAATCCGCGTCGCGGCTTCGTCGACCTCGTACAGCATGAGATCCTTGCCGCCGGTGATGGAGATGATGAGGCCACTGGCGCGCTTGATCGAGGGGTTCTCGATCAACGGATTGGAAATGGCGGCCACGGCGGCCGCGAGCACGCGTTTCTCGCCGGAAGCCTCGCCCCGTCCCATCATGGCCTTGCCCTTCTCCCGCATCACGGAGAGAACGTCGGCAAAATCGAGGTTGATCAGGCCTTCCTTGACGATGAGGTCGCTGATGCAGGCCACGCCCGAATAGAGCACCTGGTCGGCGAGGGCAAAGGCATCGGCGAATGTGGTCTTTGCGCTGGCCACCCGGAACAGGTTCTGGTTCGGGATGATCAGCAGGGTGTCGACCGTCTTCAGCAGTTCCTCGATGCCGGCTTCGGCAAAGCGCATGCGGCGCTGGCCCTCGAAATAGAATGGCTTGGTGACCACGCCGATCGTGAGGATGCCGAGCTCGCGCGCAGTCCTGGCGATGATGGGGGCGGCCCCGGTGCCGGTGCCGCCGCCCATGCCGGCCGTCACGAACACCATGTGCGCGCCGGTCAACTGATCGCGGATCGTATCGATGACCTCCTCGGCTGCAGCGCGCCCCAATTCGGGTTGCGAGCCGGCGCCGAGGCCTGCGGTCACCTGTGTGCCCAGCTGGATCAGGCGCGGCGCCTTCGACATGGCAAGCGCCTGTGCGTCGGTATTGGCGACGACGAAGTCGACCCCCTGCAGCCCGGACGTGATCATGTTGTTGACGGCATTGCCGCCGGCGCCGCCCACTCCGAACACGACAATGCGCGCCTTCATCTCGTGAATATCGGTCATGCCAGTCATTCTGTCCTCGCGATTGCTCCGGCAGGCCGGGATGGAGAAGGGTTCGAGTGCTATCTGCGAGCCGCGCGGTCTGCGCCCACGATGGCCGCGGCCAGATGTCCCAATCGACGCGCGGCTTGTCCGGCGGTCGCGCCGCCAGCCTGGCGACCGGTCCGTAAGTCCGCCACTTCGTCTTCCAGTCGTGCCGCCCACGCATTGGCTGCCGCCGTCTCGGCGGCCGCCTGCAGCAGCTCGACGGCCAGGCGATCGGCACGCTCGCGCTCGCGCTCGAAAACTAACCTGGCGCCGGCTGCGAGGGCTTCGAGCCGCGCGATCTCCGCCTTGAATGCCTCGATCTTGAAGGCCTCGACCTTGCAGGCCTCGATCTCAGCCATGGGGGCAGCGATGGGGGCTGCCTTGCGGCCAATTCGCGGGCGGGGCGTGTAGCGGAGCTCGGAGAGATCAACGCTCACCAGGGCCTTGCCGTCCTCCGCCCGCGAGCGCGGCAAACGGCGACGTCTCGCCAGGGCACGAGCGGCCTCGCGCGAGATATTGAGCCGGGCACTGAGATCGGCATACGTCAACAACGCAACGCACATCGGCGCTTCTCCTGGAGCAAACCGGGAAGGCATTTCGAGCTAATGATGGCTGGACGATTGCCGCAGGCTAGGCTGCGTTGGTTAACGGACGGTTAACGCGCGCGGGGCGCTTGCGCCGGGCGTGTGCGCCAGACCGACCAGCGCGAACCTCAATTCACCCGCCTGGGCGGCCGCTTCGAAGCCCGCGCGGGACGCAAGTATCAGGCGACGGAGTTCGAGGGCATCCCGCATGGGATCGTGCTGCGGAGTATCGATTCTCTGGAGTAGGGGAGGGAGGGAACAACGTCTCGTCGTCAATCCTCGCTCTTGGTTACAAGAAGCAGTTGTACACCCAACACCCATAGTTCGAGACCCAGAGCGGCTCCAATGGCGTCCTCTGGACTTCGCCCTTCCGCTTTCAACCGACGAAGGCGTTCACTTCTCTCTGCTCGGCGGCGATCCTCGGGTGAGCGACCGTTACCCTGATTAGGGTTTAACGAATGAAAGAATAACCTCGCGGCGCATTCTTCCATCCATGGAATCTGCTGTATGTTTCGATGCCGGGGGAGGAAGATAACGTCTGTTTGCGGGAAGCGCGCGTGCACGTCGTCGTTCCATCTGCAGGCCGGACCGCTCCGCCACGGCGGCAACAATCTTAGCGTTGGGGATGAATGTCCCTCGGACAGTATTCTCTCCGACAACGTATACGGCCTTACCGCCCGCCGCTAAAACGCGTGAACATTCCCGTATAGATCGCATCATGTCGTCGACGTAATGCGCAAGGATCGCCTCCTGCCGATTGGCAAGCTTAGGAGACAAGCGTAGTTCGGAGATGATTTTCTTTACCTCTCCATTGTCGCGCGCGGACTGATCGCTGCACTCAGTTCCGACGCTTTCAGAGCGAATATTCCCAAGCTCGCCGACAGTATATCCCATCCAGACTAGCGAGAACTTACTACAACGCATGTAGTCAATTGCATTGAGGTAAGGCGGAGAAGTTAGGACGAGATCGATCGTGCCGCTCGCCAAAGGAAGCTTTCGGGCATCACCCAGTAGTGCTCGAGACACAGGGCCGCGACCGGATTGGTCCCGGGAAATGCAGTTCTTCAATACGAGTTCGACCGCCGAGAGAAATTTGTTGAACGGCTTTATAGGTGCATGCACAAACGCCTTGTGCGGACGGCTGTGTGACAGGTCCATCGCCAATGATGCGCCAGCCTGCTTCGTTATTATAAGGCGCGAGAAGGCGCACCATAGTGCATCGCTCACGCAATCATCTTCGAGTCCATCGATGGCCTCGGCGAGCGTGGTCAACTGCCGCCGAGCATAGTCGTCGAACCAATACCTGACGAATTGACGGGTCTGTGTGTCAGCATTCGCGGGATAGGCGTCTCCCGCAGTGCAGGTTGAAAATCTCATTCTGGCACGTTCTAAGACGCGCGATGCCGCGAGCCTGACTTGGGACGCGTCGATTGTTGTTGTCCACACTCGGGCCAAGAGAACCGCGAGTGGATCGATGTCTATGCCGATGGCCGAATGGCCCCTCGCACGAGCCATTGCCAGAACGGTCCCCGAGCCCATCATCGGGTCCAATACGCGAATTTTTTCTGGCTCGTTCGACAAGATGTCGAGAGCGATGCCAGGAGCCATCCGAGCGGGGAATGGGTGTACAGGATCCCGGCCAAGCGCCTGTTGTATAGTCTTTGTGAAAGCTTTGCTCATGCTACGAATTCGCGCGGAAGCGAGGTGGAGATGTTAATGGGAGTCGTACAGCTGAGAAACAACAGAGAACAATCAGCCAGTAGCATAGCGCTCGCGCACGCGCGTCTTGAGAGTGTCGGGAATTGTACCTATTCCCCTTGAGACTTTGTATCCCAGCTCGCCCCGATTGCCGGCGATCTCGTACTGAGTGCGAGGCGGTCTCGCGATGCTGACCCAGGCGTTCTCGCTTTCCTGAAAGCTGACGATATTGTGCAGGTCGGCAAATGAGAGCGTTACAAGACCATCAGTGCCGCACACGAAGACCATAAAGGAGTCCGGAAATTTGTGTTCCAGATCCAAAAGGTCGGCAGCCTGTTCGATTGTAAATGTGAATCGCCAGGGCGACATCCGCTTGGATGAATGCTTCATGTAGACGCCAACACGTCCATTCATGACGAAGGCGTTGATTCGACCCTCTCGGACAAATGGACGAAAGGAAACGGATAGGGAGTAGTCATTCTCGACGACGAGTTGTCGGAGGACGACGCCTTGGTAAAATTCGTAATCATCCAGCATTTTTGACATTCTTCAGAAAAGTGATGTTGCCATTGAATTTATAGATCAGCCGCGCCTTGCCCTTTGCGTTATAGAAAATCTTGAAGTGATGCACGGCGTCGGGAAATTCACGTTTGACTTGACCGAAAAGTCCTTTGGTGCGCTCGATCTTGTTCTTATCAGCATCTTTCATGTTCTCAATCGTACTCGATTGATGCAGCGCAATCGATGAAGTCCCGTTCGGGAGTATTCGTTGCACGTATCTGATCAAATAGTCTGGCAGCGCATCATTGCCGATCTTCTCCTGCAGCCGCCTCAGGCTGTTGATGGGATCATTAGAGCCGTATAGCAGCTTCTCAATGTCGGGCGAGTAGTCAAAAATCGGAAATGACATCTCTCCCTTGTCGAGAAGCACATTCGCTTTGTCGATGCTGCTCGACGCAACTGCCGCGATTCGCTGGTCAGCCAGCCAAACGGGAGAACCCTTCTTGGTCTTGATGGCCTCAAGCGCGAGCTTGTGGAAAGCGAAGCAGCGTTGCCAGTCGAGACACAGCTGCTCGGGTATGGTCAGTTCAAAGTATGGAAGGTGCTTCTTACGCGATCCAAACATCCGGGCGCGCTGTATATAGGTATCTTGCTGTATTTTGTGCTTTGAATCCCGGGTGAAGAACATGGAAAGAAGGTTGTCGAATGTGACGCCTCTCGAAACGATGTTGCCGCCTATGATGAATGTAAACATGGCGGCTGGTGAAGTGGCGGACTTGAAGTCGACGTTCTTGTCCCGCTCGCTGTTCATTATGATCGTGCTGGTCTGATCACAATTCTTCACGATATATGCGAGGATGCTGCTTGCCTGTTCTTGGCCATACAGCTTGTTCGCTATTTTGCCTATCTCGTGTGTGTAGGACTCAAATTTCTTCGAATGAGTGTCCGAGAGGGCGTTCATCACCTCGTCAATTGGCTTCTTGTCTGACTTGTGGTCGAGCTTCTTTCCGCTCGTGTGAATGAGCATCGAGAAATTCTCGTCGGACTTCGCCGCCAAGCTGAGCGCTGCGACTCTTACCAGAAACCGGAAGATCGCTTCGCGCAGATACTTCGGGCTGTCATCCGTGTCTGGAAGGGTGTGCAACGAAAATTGCACATCGGTGTCCAGGGGAAAGAAGACGTCTTGGCCAGTGTAGGCCTCATGTGGCGGAAAATTGACCCACTTTTCGTTATCGTTGTCGAACGTATTGTTTAGGTCCAATCGCGCAGGAGTTGCCGTAACGCCAATATAGATGCCGTCGTGGCTGATTAGCTTCTTGATAAGAGCATTTATGCTGGTGACATCGCCCTTATTGATGAGCGCATTTGGCGTCGCAAAATCAGCTTCATCGTCAATGATGACCTTGTCGCCGATGCGCTCCAACTTCTGATTCAGCTTCGTCAGATCGCTCGCGTTCTTCTTGCAAAAGATGACATGGTATCCGGCGGACAGAGAGTATTCAGGATCGATCACATCTGAGAAGTTGCGAGCTGCCGGCGACAGCTTTGAACGCTGAAAGCGCTCTAGGTTTTGTTGAAGCAGCTGAACGCTGTCATTCAACAAGTGGACAACGATGCGGTGTCCGTCATCCAGAAGTTTGGCGGTGAGACAGATCATCATTTCTGTCTTGCCGCTCTGAGGCTCCCCGTAGATGACGAACGACGTGGTGCCACTCTCAAGCGTATCGCAAGCGCTTGAGACCGCCGCTTCGATGCACGACGTTTGCTTGCCGAGCGTCTTCAGTCGATCTAGCTGCGTTTTATATCTATCTCGCTGCTGCGCGATAGCCCGCAGCTGGCTGACACTGAGCCCCAACCCACTTGCCCCCTAGTTGAATTATCATTTTCCACGATCATAGCGGGCAATGAAGTCAGGGCAAGATAGGCTGAGGCATAATTAGGTCGGCCACCACAACAAAAACGGCCGGATCTTTCGATCCGGCCGCGACGCAAAACTCTACTGGCTAAGACTACGCCACGCGACGCAACTTAGCCCCCGCCCGATTTCAAAATTGGATTAGCTGGCCTTCTTCGCCGGCGCGGCCGTCGGGCCGACCTTCTTCTGGATGGCGCGCTTCAGCTCGAGGGCGCGCGGCGACAGGACGTCGGCCTTGGCCTTGAGCAGGAAGGGGTCGAGGCCGCCATTGTGGTCGACGCTCTTGACCGCGTTGGTGGAGACGCGCAGGCGCACGTTGCGGCCGAGCGCTTCGCTGATGAACGTCACGTTGACGAGGTTCGGCAGGAAGCGGCGCTTGGTCTTGATGTTGGAGTGGCTGACCTTGTGGCCGACGAGGGGGCCCTTGGCCGTCAGTTCGCAGCGGCGAGACATGGTAGAAATCCTCTTCTGTCCCCCAAACGATTTGCGGCCGCCATTCTGGGCGCCACGGGGGCTAATTCTGTGTCCTTGCAGGGAGCGGGCGGACGTATAGGGGGGAAGGGACGGGACGTCAAGGTTTTGGGCGGGGATTCATGCTCCGCGGCATCCCCCACAACAGGCGTCATCGCCCGGCTTGACCGGGCGATCCAGTACTCCGCGGCGGAGCGGCTGGAGCCGAGGGGCTACGGCGTACTGGATGCCCCCGTCAAGCCGGGGCATGACGGCGGAAAGGGCGGGGCGAGGTGCGCGTCCCTGACACACCCCCGATCACCAAAACGGCAATGATTGAAGTGCCTTACCATCACATAAAGGGCGTATTCGCACCCGAAGTATCAAATGGAGTTCCGCAAGCCTCCGCGCCCGGACACATTGTTTGCCGCGGTTTTTGGCTTAAGTAACAACCGTTCGCGCCCCGATTGGATTGTTCGTGCTCACATCCCCCCGACTTTGGCTCCAAGGCTTGGTCAGTCAGCGCTCAGCCAGACCGCGCTCCGCCGGCCGGCTGGCTTTCGCAGCCCTTTGCGGGCTGGTCGTGGCGTGGGGGGCGGAGCCCGTGGCGGCGCAGGGCAAGCTCGAGGCGCAGTATGAGGCGACGCTGGCGGGCATTCCCGTCGGCAAGGGCGCCTGGAACATCGACATCGGGGACGACGTGTTCGCAGCCGCAGCCTCCGGCGGCACCACGGGGCTGCTGAAATCCTTTGCGGGCGGGTCCGGCACCGGCGCCTCGCAAGGTAGGGTGGTCAACGGCGCGCTGGTCGCGACCGGCTACCAGGCCTCCACCACCACCTCGAAGAAGACCGAAGAGATCCGCATCACGCTCGACAAGGGCAATGTGAAGGAGTTCGGCATCGTGCCGGAGCCGCCTGTCGATGCCGACCGCATCGTCGTCACCGATGCGCATCGCCGCGGCGTCTGGGACCCGATGACGGCCTCGCTGCTGCGCGTGCCCGGCACCGGCGACCCCGTGACGCCCGACGCCTGCCACAACGCCGCGCCGGTGTTCGACGGCCGCATGCGCTACGAGCTGAAACTCGATTTCAAGCGCATGGAGAGCGTGAAGGCGGAGAAGGGCTACAGGGGCCCGGTCGTGGTCTGCGCGCTCTATTTCGTGCCCGTGGCGGGCTACATCCCCGATCGTCCCGTGATCAAATATCTCGCCGCCCAGCGCAACATCGAGATCGCCTTCGCCCCCATCGCGGGCACGCGCATCCTGGTCCCGTTCTGGCTGAAAGTGCCGACGCCGCTCGGCCCGGCCATGCTGGAAGCGACCAGCTTCATCACGTCAGCCCAGCCGCCAAAGGTCGCCAAGACGCAGTAGGGCTTTAGCCGCAGCCGTGCACTCCCCCTCAGCCCGTCATCCTGAGGTGGCCGCCTCTTCGGCGGCCCTCGAAGGACGACAGCCCGGCTGTTCCCGCAGGGAATATCCGTGCGTGCCGCCACATCCGGGCCGTCCATCCTTCGAGGCTCCCGGCGCGCGACGCGGTCTTTCCGTCATCCTGAGGTGCGAGTGGCGCGATGCGCAGCAT
>NZ_JBVVPO010000128.1:0-11186 GCF_055811795.1 Bradyrhizobium sp. MI1.7 | reverse complement strand
AGTGGTCGCAAGACCCGATAATAGGCCGGACATATGAGCGCAAGCGATCCGAGCATGCTGCCCGAGCCAATCCTTGCCGAGCCGCTTTGCGTCTCGGCCATCCGGCTTCGATCCCTCGCGCAAGCACTGTGGAGTTCCTCGCCGGGGGCACTCGGGAAAGGGGCCCGCCGTCATGAAGTATGCCGGCGATCGCTATCACTGCCCCGTTCCCGGGTGCCACTGTTAACCGGTCTCGTCGCTGCACTCGGACCCGCGTGCCCCTTCGGGTCGCTATGCTCACGCTCTCCGGGTGCCATTGTCCGCTGAGGCGATGCGCCACTGGCGCACGCCTGGTCAGGGCCTGCGGCCCTGGGCACCTCAAGGCCAAAAGCCATGAAGAAGCGGACGGAAGGCTGGCCGCATCGCAGATTTCGCATTCTCTCGCTTAGGCGCTGAGAGTAAGAGTTTCGCGCGGTTTTGCCGTGACGGGTTACGGGCTGCGAGAGAGGCTTGCGGCGCCCGTCGCGGAGACCCGCGATGTCCAGACATTCTCCTCGAGCGCGCGCCGGTGAGGACCGGGCAAACCTTTATGACGAAATCACCAACAAGATTATCGGTGAACTTGAGGCCGGCCGAGCGCCATGGGTGCAACCTTGGGGCGCGGTGAAGCCGTCCTTGGCCATTCCGAAAAGCGCCGCGACCGGCCGTCAATACAGCGGCATCAACGTTCTGATCCTCTGGGGGGCTGCCACCGAGCGCGCGTTCACAGGTCAGAGCTGGCTTACCTTCCGCCAGGCGCTATCGCTCGGTGGTCACGTCCGCAAGGGCGAGCGCGGGACTACTGTTGTCTATGCCGATCGCTTTGTACCGGTCGACGAAAGGCAGCGCGCGAGCGAAACGGGCGACGAAGCGCAGGCCATCCCATTCCTGAAGCGGTTCACGCTGTTCAACACTGATCAGTGCGACGACCTGCCCTCGGAGATCGCAATGACGGCGCCGCCCCCGCCGCCAGGCCTGATCGAGCCGCGGGTCGAAAAGCTCATCAAGGCGACCGGCATCAACTTCCGCATCGGCGGCAACCGCGCCTTCTATGCGCCGGCAGAAGACTATGTCCAGGTACCTCCGCCACAGGCCTATTTTGAGCCGATCAACTGGCATCGAACCGCCTTGCATGAGCTGGCGCATGCCAGCGGCCATCAGTCGCGTCTCAACCGCGACTTGTCAGGTGGTTACGGTACCAAGAAGTATGCTTTTGAGGAGTTGATTGCGGAGATATCGGCTGCGTTTAGTTGCGCGTCGCTCGGTATCGTACCGACGGTGCGACATGCCGACTATATCGGCTCCTGGCTCGAGGTACTGCGCGAGGACAATCGCGCGATTGTGCGAGCTGCCTCACAAGCCAGCAAGGTTGCGGATTATCTGCTTGGCTTTCTGCTGGAGTCCGTTGTTGACGTGACGACCGAGAGAGCGGAGCAGGAGGCAGCGTGAGGATCTCGCCAGTCGCTTCGGAAACGAGAGTAAGAGGGGAGATGCAGTTTTCGCGACGGGTTGGAGGCCGAGAGAGAGGCTCCCGGCCGCCCGTCGTGGAGAATTCGACATGACGAAGGCTGTCCAAAAGATCACCCTGTCGCCCTCGCGGGACATTCCATTCAACAAGCTGGTGCTCAGCCAATCCAACGTCCGGCGCGTGAAAGCGGGCGTCTCGATCGCGCAGCTCGCCGAAAGCATCGCGCAGCGTACGCTCCTGCAAAGTCTCAACGTGCGGGCGGTCGTGGACGCGGAAGGCAATGAGACCGGCATGTTTGAGGTGCCGGCGGGCGGCCGGCGCTATCGCGCACTGGAACTACTCGTCAAGCAGAAGCGCATGGCAAAGACGCAGCCCGTTCCGTGCGTGGTGCGTGAGGGCGGCATCGCAGAAGACGATTCACTTGCCGAGAACGATGAGCGGGTAGGTCTTCATCCGCTTGACCAGTTCCGAGCCTTCCAAACTCTTAGTGGCGCCGGCATGTCCGAGGAGGATATCGCGGCTCGGCACTTCGTGACACCGGCCGTCGTGAAGCAACGCCTCCGGCTGGCGTCCGTGTCGCCAAAGCTGCTCGACGTCTATGCCGAAGACGGCATGACCCTCGAGCAGCTCATGGCGTTTTCTGTCACCGGGGATCAGGCTCGGCAGGAACAGGTCTGGGAGAATGTCAGCCGCTCGGGCTACGATGAACCCTATCAAATCCGGCGGATGGTGACGGAAAATACCGTGCGGGCGTCCGATCGCCGCGTGCAGTTCATTGGGCTCGATACTTATGAGCGCGCCGGTGGCGGCGTCTTGCGAGATCTGTTCGAACACGATGATGGCGGCTGGGTTCAGGATGTCGCCTCGCTCGATCGTCTTGTAACCGAGAAGCTCAAAGCCGAGGCCGAGACGATCGCCGCCGAGGGATGGAAATGGATCTCAGTCGCCGTTGACTTCCCCTACGGCCACACGACACGCCTGCGCGAGCTGGAAGGCCAACCTGTCGATCTCACCTCTGAGGAGCAGGCCACCATCGACGCTCTCAGCGCGGAGCAGGCGAAGCTCGAAACCGAATATCAGGACGCGGATGAGCTGCCCGAAGAGATCGACCAGCGTCTCGGTGCGATCGAGGCGGCGCTGCTGGCGCTCGAAGGCCGGCCAAAGACTTACGATCCGGCGGAGATTGCCCGGGCCGGCGTTTTCGTCAGCATCGATTCCGAAGGGCGGCTTTGCGTCGATCGAGGCTATGTCAGGCCGGAAGACGAGGCACCTGCGACCGGTCTCGATGTCGAGCGGGGCACCGATGCGTCGCCGACTGAAGGGCCGGAATCTTGTGGCTCCGCACCGCGCACAGCGATCTCGGTCGCCGGCGTAACGAGCGAACCGGAGGAAGATGATGAAGATGCGGCAAGGCCATTGCCGGATCGGCTCATCATCGAGCTGACGGCGCACCGTACGCTGGCAATGCGGGATGCGCTGGCGGGAAATCCTGCGATCGCGTTCCAGGCGGTGCTGCACAACTTCGTGCTGACGGCCTTTTACCGATTTGCTTCGTCCGGGAGCTGTCTGGAGATCGGGCTGCGCACGCCGACGTTTCCCGCTCAAGCTCCGGGGCTGAGAGAAAGCGTCCCGGCTAAGGCTGTCGAGGTGCGGCATGAGGCCTGGAAGGCACGGTTGCCGAAGAGCGAGACCGAGCTCTGGGATGCGCTGACGGCTCTCGATGGTGGTGCACAGGCATTGTTGTTCGCCCACTGTGCGTCCTTTGCGGTCAACGCCGTCTATGAGCCGGCCAATCGTTACAATCAGGGTCGCGTCTCAGCCCACGGCGTCCGCACGCGTCTCGACCAGGCCGACGTGCTGGCGCGCGCTGCCGGACTCGACATGTTGCAGGCTGGCTGGAGACCGACTGTCGACAACTATCTCGGCCGAGTCACTAAGCCTCGCATTCTAGAGGCGGTGCGGGAAGCCAAGGGCGAGTCGTCGGCGCAACTGATCGACCATCTGAAGAAGGCCGACATGGCCAAGGAGGCCGAGCGTCTCCTTGATGGCTCGGGCTGGTTGCCGGAGCCGCTGCGTCTCGTCGATTCCAGCCCGTCCTCGGTGGAGCAGGAAGGTGAAGCGGGCCCGCTGCCAGAATTCCTCGCTGACGAGGAGGATCCCGAGAACGGCAGCGACGAGGATCGGCAACAGCTCGATGCGGCCGAGTGACAGCATAACGGGTGGCTCCGGCTGTCCTGCGCTTGCTGGGGGACCGGTGCACAGCGCCGGTCCCCATTCTTATGGCCGAGGCTGAGAGGGAGAGTCTGGCCGGGAAGGGTTTGAATCGCCGTGGTCTTGAGGAGAGCGCCGGGCGGTTCGACCCGTTCCTGCTCTCCGAAAGAAATCCCCATGACCGAATCTCTCGCCGGCGGCGTTGCCGCTGCGCCGCTCTCGATGCGTGCCGCTGCAACTATCACTTCCGCTACGGTCAGAGCTGCGCGACAGCTCTTGACCGATCTCGAACGCGGCCGGCGCATCGATGCCGCGGTCCTGCGTGGCGCCATGGAGGCGGCCTTTGGCGCCTCGGACGCGGCCGGTGCCTGGAATTGGAAGACCGCCTATGACGCCTGCGAGGCGGCAACCGTTCTATTCCTTCGCAAGTTCGGTCCGGCCATGCGGACCAAGGCGGGTTCGACGGCCGCGATGCTGCCGATGCTCGCGAAAATCGCGAGTTGCCTGCCGACCCATACGCGGCGCTCCGAGGACAGCCAGGCGCTTCAACAATTCTCGACGCCGATCCCGCTGGGACTGGCCGCATGTACCGCAGCCGCGATTACGCCCGCCGACTGCGTTCTCGAGCCCTCTGCGGGGACAGGCTTGCTCGCCATTCTCGCCGAACTCGCAGGCGGCGCTCTGGTGCTGAACGAGTTAGCCGAGCCACGCGCAGCGTTGCTCGATCATCTGTTCTCGAACGGTAAGGTCACGCGGTTCGATGCCGCCCAGATCAATGATCACCTCGATGCTGGTGTTGTGCCGAGCGTCGTGTTGATGAACCCGCCGTTCTCGGCGCTGGCGAACGTTGATCGACGAATAGCGGACGCGGCGCTTCGGCACATCGCTTCGGCCTTGGCGCGCCTTTGCGACGGTGGGCGTCTGGTCGCCATTACCGGTGCAAGCTTCGGGCCGGACAATCCGACATGGCGAGATGCCTTCGTTCGCCTTCAGGAACGCGGGCGTGTTGTTTTCTCTGCCGCGGTCGACGGAGCCGTTTACGCGAAACACGGAACTCAAACCGACACAAGGCTGCTTGTGATCGACAAGCAGCCCGCAGCGGACCCGAATGTCTTGCCGGCCTCGCTCGGCATGGCGGGCGATGTCGCTACCTTGCTCGACTGGGTGACCCAGAATGTGCCTCCGAGGTTGCCTGTTGCCGCCCCTGTCGTGATCGATGTCGGCAGACACCTCGTGAAGTCACGATCCCTCGGCGCTTCACCGCCACGCCTATCCTCTACTTCGGGCGTCGCCGCGCCAGAAGGCGTAGAACTCGCATACGAAATGGTCGAATGGTCACCGCCGGAAGGCGCCCGGCTCACTGATGCGCTTTATGAGGAATACGGATTACAATCGATCCGCATTGCGGACGCGCAGGCGCATCCGACCAAACTCGAGCAGTCGGCTGCAATGGCATCCGTCGCGCCGCCAAGACCTTCCTATCGGCCGCATCTGCCAGCCAGTCTCGTGGCGGATGGCATCCTTTCGAACGCCCAGCTTGAGAGCGTCATCTACGCCGGTGAAGCGCATTCCGAATTTCTCGCGGGCTCCTGGACGGTCGATGCGACTTTTGACGTCGTGGTAGCCGCCCGCGACGACGCGACAAATGCCGTCCGCTTTCGCCGCGGCTGGTTTTTGGGCGATGGAACGGGCGCGGGAAAGGGGCGGCAGGTCGCCGGGATCCTGCTCGACAACTGGCTCAAGGGCCGCCGTCGGGCAGTCTGGATCAGCAAGTCCGACAAGCTGATCGAGGACGCGCAGCGCGACTGGTCCGCGCTCGGCATGGAGCGGCTGCTGGTGACGCCGCTATCGCGTTTCCGCCAGGGCACGCCGATCAGGCTCTCGCAAGGCATCCTATTTACGACCTACGCTACGCTACGGACCGATGAGCGCGGCGAAAAGCTTTCGCGCGTGCGGCAGATCCTCGAATGGTTGGGCTCGGACTTCGACGGAGTGATCGTCTTTGACGAGAGCCACGCCATGCAGAACGCGGTCGGGGGCAAGGGCGAGCGCGGCGACCAGGCGGCGTCTCAGCAGGGGCGCGCGGGCCTGCGGCTCCAGCACGCCTTGCCGAACGCTCGCGTCGTCTATGTGTCGGCAACCGGCGCTACCACGGTGCACAACCTTGCTTATGCACAGCGGCTGGGATTGTGGGGCGGTGATGACTTCCCGTTCGCCACCCGGGCCGAATTCGTCGAGGCTATTGAGGAGGGCGGGATCGCGGCGATGGAGGTGTTGGCGCGCGACCTCAAGGCGCTCGGTCTCTACGCCGCCCGCTCACTGTCCTACGAAGGCGTCGCGTACGAGCTCGTCGAGCATCAACTTTCGCCCGAGCAGGTTCGCATCTACGACGCCTACGCCGAAGCGTTCAGCATCATCCATAACAATCTCGATGCGGCGATGCGAGCCGCCAACATCACCGGCGAAACCGGAACGCTGAACGGGCAGGCCAAATCCGCAGCGAGATCGGCCTTCGAAAGCGCCAAGCAGCGGTTCTTCGGCCATCTCCTGACTTCGATGAAGACGCCGTCGTTGGTCCGCTCGATCGAGCGCGACCTTGAGGCTGGCCACGCCGCTGTCATCCAGATCGTCTCGACGGGAGAGGCGTTGATGGAACGCAGGCTCGCGGAGATCCCGACAGAGGAGTGGGGCGACGTCCGGGTCGACATTACTCCGCGCGAGTACGTGCTTGACTATCTCGCCCATTCCTTCCCGGTCCAGCTCTATGAACCGTTCACAGATTCGGAGGGCAACCTCTGCTCGCGGCCTGTTTATCGTGACGGCCAACCGATCGAGAGCCGGGAGGCGGTCGCCCGCCGCGACCGTCTGATCGAGAAGCTCGCCTCGCTCCCGCCCGTGCCTGGCGCGCTGGACCAGGTCGTGCAGCGCTTCGGCACCGACATGGTCGCCGAAGTGACCGGCCGCTCGCGCCGCATCGTTCGCAACGGCGACCGGCTGGCGGTCGAAAATAGGGCAGGTTCGGCCAATCTTGCGGAGACCTCGGCGTTCATGGATGACGCCAAGCGTATCCTTGTGTTCTCCGACGCAGGCGGCACCGGTAGGAGCTACCATGCCGAACTGTCGGCTCGGAATCGTCGCTTGCGGGTCCACTATCTGCTGGAGCCCGGCTGGAAGGCCGATGCCGCGATCCAGGGCCTCGGTCGTACGAACCGGACCAACCAGGCGCAGCCGCCGCTGTTTCGTCCCATCGCGACCGACGTGAAGGCCGAGAAGCGCTTTCTCAGCACCATCGCCCGCCGGCTCGATACGTTGGGAGCCATCACGCGCGGCCAGCGCCAGACCGGAGGGCAGGGCCTGTTCCGGCCTGAGGACAACCTTGAGAGCCAGTACGGCCGTGACGCGTTGCGTCAACTCTACACGCTGCTGGTGCGGGGCAAGGTCGACGGCTGCTCGCTCGAGAGATTCGAGGATTCGACCGGCCTGAAGCTGACCGATACCAACGGTCTCAGAGATGATCTGCCGCCGATCACAACCTTCCTGAACAGGCTATTGGCGCTCACCATCGAGCTACAGAATATCCTGTTCACCGTCTTCGAGCAGCTATTGACCGCTCGGATCGAGGGCGCAGTTGCATCAGGTACCTATGACGTCGGACTGGAAACGCTTCGTGCGGAAAGCTTTGTCGTCACGGACCGGAGGACGATTTATGCGCATCCGGGCACTGGCGCCGAGACCCGGCTTCTCACGATTACCCAGCGCTTGCGCAACCATCCTGTGGGGCTGGATGACGCTCTCGCTCGTCTTTCCGATCATCATGCCGTCCTGCTGATCAATGAGCGCTCGGGACGATCCGCCGTCCAGGTGCCGGCGGCGAGCTTCATGCTCGACGACGGCGAGGTCGAACGGCGCGTCCGCCTGATCCGGCCGATGGATCAGCACAGCTTCTCACTCAACATGATGGCGGAAAGCCATTGGGCCGAAGCGGATCGCGAGCTATTTGCAGCAGCCTGGCTGGCGGAGCTCGCAGAGGTCCCCGAGTTCACGGAAAGCACGATCCACGTCGTGGCGGGCTTGCTGCTGCCCATCTGGAAGCGGCTGCCGAACGAGTCGACCCGGGTCTATCGGCTGCAGACCGATGCGGGCGAGCGGATCATCGGCCGCAAGGTCTCGGCTACCTGGGTCGCGAACGTCCTCGCGGCAGACGCGCCAGAGTTGACCCCGGATGCCGCCTTTGTCGCGCTGATGGAGGGACGGACAGTCCTCGACCTTGCCGAGGATCTCCAGCTTCGCCGTGTTCGGGTGATGGGCGCATACCGCATCGAACTGTCTGGGTTCAACGACACGATGCGCGATCGACTCCGGGCTTACGGCCTCTTTGGGGAGATCATCTCTTATAGGCTGCGCATGTTCGTGCCCACGGATGCGAGCGGCGTTGAGATCCTGTCGAAGGTGCTCGACGTCTATCCCGTCGCGCGCATCAGTGAGCGGGAGGCCGCGTGATGTCTCACGATGCCTCCGAGCTGGCTCGGGGTCTCGCACGCGAGGCCGAGGCGGTGTGCCGATACTATCTTTCCAATGGCAAGCGGGCGGGTCGATATTGGGTGGTCGGCGACGTCCACAACACGCCGGGCCGCTCGATGTTCGTGCGGCTCCAGGAATCACGGAAGGGACCCGCCGGCAAGTGGACCGATGCTGCGACTGGAGAACATGGTGACCTCCTCGACATCATCCGCGAAAGCCTGGGTTTGCGCGGCTTCCGTGAGGTGGCGAAGGAGGCGAGGCGCTTTCTCAAGCTACCTCGTACCGAACCGGAATCCGCATCGAAACCCGAACGATCAGCGGTGCCAACCGGATCGCAACAAGCTGCCCGTCGACTCTTTGCTGTATCTGGTCCGATCGAGGGGACGGTCGTTGAAGCGTATCTGCAGCGCCGGGGAATTGCCCGCATCCATCATGGTGGCAGCCTACGCTTCCACCCACGCTGCTACTATCGGCCGAGCGATAATCTGCCGACTGAATCCTGGCCGGCGATGATAGCCCCCGTCACCGACCTCGATGGACGGATCACCGGCGTGCACCGCACCTGGCTCGATCCGGACGGCTTTGATCGCGTACGGCTCGGCAAGGCTCCAATCGACACACCACGACGGGCGATGGGTGACCTGCTCGGCAACGCCGTTCGGTTCGGCGCGGTGGACGACGTGCTCGCTGCCGGCGAGGGGATCGAAACCATGCTTTCGCTGCGCTACGTGCTGCCGACAATGCCGATGGCGGCTGCACTTTCAGCCAACCATCTCTCAGCCATGTTGCTCCCATCAGGCCTGCGCCGCCTCTACATCGCCCGCGATGCCGACGCCGCCGGAGATGCGGTTCAGGCCGTTCTGACTCAGCGTGCAACAGACGCCGGCATTGAAGCGATCTCGCTGTTGCCCCGGTTGGGCGACTTCAACGAAGACCTTCACGTTTTCGGTCTCGAGGTCCTCCGAGCAGCCTTACGCATTCAGCTCGTACCGGAAGATGTCGCCCGTTTCCTGCATGCGTCAACGGTGGCCGCGGAATAAGCCGCTGTCGTTCGATCGATCGTGAAATGTCGGTCATAGGCGAGGCCAATGCCGGAAGAGGACGCGACCACGGCCTTCTAGAGGGCGATCGGACGTCGAGCGGCCCGGGCCGGCAATGGCTGCGGCCGGCTATTTTCCGCCGCGCGCCGGCGATGCGAACACACATCATAAGTCTGGCCAGCGCGCTTTGCATCGCGAAGCAAAATAGCCGGCCTCCGCCATCCTCCGCTGTCGCTTCGGCCCTACCGGGTTCTGGCCCGTTCCGCCCGCCGTCTGAGTGATCGCCACGAAGGCCGCGATGGGCGCGGCCGATCCGAAGGACCTCTTCCCATGACCGACCATGACGACATCGAACCGGCGCATGCCTCGTCTCCAACCGACCACGTCCTCACCGAACTACAGCTCTTCGGCTATCGTCCCTTCGACGACCTGCCCGATCCACGGCCGCTTCCGGAGGGCAAGGTGATCGCCGTCGCCGTCGCCGATATCTTCGACGCCCTGGTTGCTACACTGGGCGACACGCGGCTAGAACCGGACCTTGACGAGTTGCTCTGGTCGACCGTCAACCTGTTCCATCGTGCCGTCGACCGCATTGAACGCCAGCTCGACGACAACGAACAGGCGCAGCAGAAGAGCCAGCGCGAGCAGAATGGATCGGAGGTGCGGTCGGTCGAACTCGAACGCCTGACGACCGAAGGCATCACACTCATCGAGCGCCGCAATTGCCTGGAACTCTTCCGAGACCAAGCCATCGAGCGCTTCGAGGTCCACACCGGCTCGTCCTGGCGCCCTCGATCTGGATCACTGATCAACCACCGCACGCTGACCGCTGCGATGATCGACTCCCGCGACTTTATCGCCGCCAAGCGCCGTTCCGAGACCGAAATCATGTTGCCGCCGGGGCCGAAGATCGCACTCACTGGTGGGCTCGACTACAATGACCACCATCTCATCTGGGATCGCCTCGACAAGGTTCATGCCAAGCATCCCGACATGGTGCTGCTGCATGGCGGCTCGCCCAAGGGCGCCGAACTCATCGCCTCCAAATGGGCGACTAACCGCAAAGTCCCTCAAATCGCCTTCAAGCCCGATTGGACAAAACACGCCAAGGCAGCCCCGTTCAAGCGTAACGACGCCATGCTCGAGCTTCTGCCGATCGGCGTCATGCACTTCCCAGGCACTGGAATTCAGGACAACCTCGCCGACAAGGCGAGGCGGCTCAGCATTCCCGTCTGGAAGTTCGGCGGCGCATGAGCGCCGCCTTTCTCGTCTCGTGGACGATCAAGGTGGAGTTGCACGCCGCAACTCCGCCTCGTTTCGACAGTACGTCCAAAGCGCGCCGCGGTGGTGGTGGAAGGCGCGACTGGTACATCTTTGCACATGGAGCCACCACCATGCTTGCCCTTGGGCTTATCCTCAACGCGCTCGGAATTGGTTTGTTCTGCTGGCTGATCTTCATGTTGGCCGTGTATGCCTTACCGTTTTTCGTCGCACTGAGTATCGGGATGATGGCGTTTCACAGCGGCGCTGGCGTCGTCGGCGCGCTGCTTGTCGGAATAGCCTCTGGCGCGCTCACGCTTGCCGTCGCTCAGGTCGCTGTCGCCTTCAGTCGATCTTTCATCTTGCGCATCGCGATCGCAACTTCGTTCGCTGTTCCCGCCGCCATTGCCGGCTATCATGTCATTTTCGCCATGTCGCAGATCGGCGCGCTTTCGCTGGTTTGGCGCGAGATCTTGGCTTGCCTGGGCGCGGTTTGCATCGGCGGCACGGCGTGGACGCGCTTGACCGTGTTTGCGGAGACCCGCCCGTTCGAGCCGGCTGGGTCTGTGGATAATCGGTCACAACCAATTCTCTCGGCCGCCACGCGCGAGGGATGATCCCTGGTCATCTTCGTCGTCAAGAAGGTTCGCTTAGATCGGCGCGTTGAA
>NZ_JBVVPO010000127.1:0-11717 GCF_055811795.1 Bradyrhizobium sp. MI1.7 | reverse complement strand
GGGGGGGGGGGGGGGGCCGGCCGCGGGGGGGGGGGGGGGGGGGGCCCATCTCTCCACTCGGGCAGTATTCATCGCGGAGGGACCGTCACGCCACCCCGCTCCGCATTACGCTCCGCTCCATGCGAAGCGACCCTCCCCCACCAGGGGGGTAAGAAAGAACGCGCCTCCCGTGCGGCCCGACTCTACGCGTGCCGCCGGTTCGCTAGCCCCAACCTTGCCTTCACCTCGGCTATCTTGGCACGGCTGACCGGGACCCGATGCGGCGACGGACCGTCGAGCTCGAGCACGGCGCCATCCCCCTCTTTGCGGACCAATGCGACATGGGGGATGGCAACGATATGGCTGCGGTGCACCCGGAGGAACAGCGAGGGATCGAGCTGCGCCTCGGCCTCCGAGATCGACCAGGGGCACATTCGCTCGCGGGTGCCGTCGTGAACACGGGTGTAGTGCGCATCGGCCCGGACGCTGCGGACATTGGCTGTCTCGATGAAGTGCGTGCCGTCGGCGCTCTCGACCGGCAATCGGGGAACCGGCGCGCGGGGCGGCTGGCCGAGACCGCCGAGGGGTGCCACCGGGCGCGGAGCTGCAGCCGGCGCAGCGATCAGTTCGATGGCGGCCACCGCGACCGGCGAAGCAACCGGTTCGGCGGCAACAGAGGTCGAAGTCTGACGCCGCTGGTCGGGAACCAGCGACAGCAGGAAGCCGGCTGCGATGACGAAGCACAGCACCGCAACGATGATCGACAAGATTTGTTGCGACGCGGCAAGACCGCCGCCGGCGTGGTGATGCGCCGCACCGGTCAGCGGCTCGAAATGCATACCCAGCATCGCCGTGTAATGCATGCCGGAGACGGCGACGCCAAAAACAATCGAGCTGACGATCAGCCGGACGCCCTCCTGCTGCGCCAGGAAGGCGCGCAGGCCGCCATAGGCCGTGACGATTGCGACCACGACCGAGAGCAGCACCATGGTCCGGTCGTGGACGATAATGAAATGACCGGCGAGGCCGTGGATGCCGACATAATGCATGCTGGCGATGCCGACGCCGAGCAAAACGGCCGACGAGGCCACTCGCTTCAGGGATGGCTCGCCGATCGAGACAAAGAACAAGGAGATGCCGACCACCAGCGCGCAGATCAGGAACGAGATGATGGTGGGAAGAACGAGATAGACCGTGTCCGGCGGCAGCGGCGCAGCCAGCATGCCGACGAAATGCATGGTCCAGATGCCGACGGCCAGAAACGCGGCCGCACCCGCGAGCAGAACGCGGTTGCTGACGCCGGGCGTGTTGCGGATGCGAGCAGCAAGCGCAAAGCCGGTATAGCCACCCAGACTCGCGACCGCCACAGAGAGCGCGACGAGATAGGGATCGTGTCCTTCGAACATGATCTTGTCGGCCGTCCGTCTCCACGGCACGGCCTCCTCCCGCCGCCGACTTTATAGGGACGGCGACGGGATTGACAATCAGCGGCGTGTGAGCGGACGGCTACACAATGCCCGCCGCGACCTGGCCGCGCAGGCGCTCCAGGCCGAGCAACGTCTCGGCGCAGGCTGCGGCGACCTCGACGCCCTTGATCGCAAAATGCCTGCGGAAGAAATCGTAATGCACCTCGGTCTCGTGGAATTGCTGCGGCGTCAGCACCGCTGAGAACACCGGCACCTCGGTGCGCAGCTGCACGTCCATCAGCGCCTTGATGACGGTGTCGGCGACGAACTCGTGTCGGTAGATGCCGCCATCGACAACGAGGCCCGCCGCGACGATCGCGGTGTAGCGCCGCGTCTTGGCGAGGATCTGCGCATGCAGCGGGATCTCGAACGAGCCCGGCACCTCGAACACGTCGACATGATTGAGGTGACGCGCGGCCGCCTCCTTCACGAAGGCGATGCGGGCCTCCTCGACCACGTCGTGATGCCAGCAGGCCTGCACGAAGGCCACCCGCTGCGGTTTCGCGAAGCGCGGATGCTCGGGTGCCGGATCCTGCGGAACCGGCGGTTGGGTGACTTCGGAAGTTTCGGTTTGGGGGTCTTGCAACATCTGATTCATGGCTTTCCTTCAAAGGACCAGAATCAGGGCACACGGAACGACAAGCAGCCGCACCTTGCGATGCGTCTGCCACCGACCGTTCTCTTTCATCCGGACTTTAACCGTCGGCTTCGGAGTTGCACCGAATCTGCTGACCCTTCCCTTCGGCAAAATTCCTTTTCAGGAAGATTCCTGGGGGAAGGCGCTCGCGGGCTTGGGCCTTGCGACCCTTACCGCCGGTGGGGACTTTCACCCCGCCCTGAGAACATCGGCCGCCCGGGATGAACGGCCTGACCGGAAATATGACGCCGCCCGGCGGCCGCAGCAAGCGCGTTCCGCATGAAAAACCGCATGGTCCCATGCCGCCATGACGGGTGTGCCCTCGCCCGGCGGAATTAACGATTGGCGCGCCATCGGCGAATCCGATTCCGATTTGTTCTCATTCGTTAAGAATTGTGGCGGAGATGAGCTGTGGACGAACGAGTCCTGGCTTGTGGACGGACTCGGCAGCCAGTTGCGCAGATTCCGCAAATCACATCACTTGATCCGCGACAGGCTCGCGCTGATCCGAGGGGATCGCGACAGCGACGTTGAGGGAGCGCGCCGGGCCGACCGCGTGCGTATCAAAGACAACAAAAAGGCAAGAGGTCGAGACGGAATGTCCCTGCTCGAAGGCACTATCGATTCCAGAAATCACCCGCTCGCGGTGGTCGAGGACATCGCTGCCAGCAACAACTGGCCGTTCGAACGCTCCGGCGAAGACGAGCTCACGATTGTCTCCAAGGGACAATGGACCGACTATCAGATCTCCTTCACCTGGATGGGTGAGATCGAGGCGCTGCATCTGGCTTGCGCCTTCGACATGAAGATTCCGGTTGCGCGGCGGGGCGAAGTGCAACGTCTCGTCGCTGCGGTCAACGAGCAATTGTGGGTCGGCCATTTCGACCTGTGGACCAACACCGGCATGATCATGCACCGCCAGGCCCTGGTGCTGCCGGGCGGGCTCACCGCCTCGACCGCGCAATGCGAGGCCATGCTCGCCGGGGCCATCCATGCCTGCGAGCGCTACTTTCCCGCGTTCCAGTTCGTGGTGTGGGCCGGTAAGACCACCGCGCAGGCGATGGACGCGGCGATGTTCGACACGGTCGGAGAGGCGTAAGGCCTCTCTCCAAGATGGTGAGGGGCGCGCGCCCCCTCCTCAGCATCGTGCCGGACAAGCGGGGCGCAGATCCGGACCCTTACCGCGCGAGTTCTCCGTATCGCGCGATGCTTGTTGCTCCGCCCTCCATCCACTAGAACCGCCTGTGGTTATGGGTCCCGGCCTTCGCCGGGACGACACCTTTGTTTGTGGTGACCACAGTGGCAGACAGCAGCACTCTCAAGAACATCACCGGCACCATCCTCCTCGCCGGCGCCGGCAAGATGGGCGGCGCGATGCTGACCGGATGGCTTGCGGGCGGGCTCGACCCGCGCCGCGTCGCGGTGATCGATCCGCACATTTCATCTGAGATCACCGCTCTTGCCGCCAACGGCGTTGCGCTCAATCCCGATGTCAAGGCCGCCGGCACAGTCGAGACACTGGTCGTCGCGGTGAAGCCGCAGATGTTCCGCGAGGCCGGCGCCAAGCTGAAGCAGTTCGTCTCGGAGAAAACATCGGTGGTCTCGATCATGGCGGGAACCACGATCGCATCGCTCGAAGAGGTCTGCGGCGGTGCCGTGGTGCGCGCGATGCCGAACACGCCGGCCGCGATCGGTCGCGGCATCACGGTCGCCGTCGCGGCGAAGAACGTCAGCACCACGCAGCGCGCGGTAGCCGATGCGCTGCTGCGTGCCACCGGCTCGGTCGAATGGGTCGAGGATGAAGGCCTGATGGATGCGGTCACCGCGGTGTCCGGCTCAGGCCCGGCCTATGTGTTCCTGCTCGCCGAAGAGCTCGCGCGCGCCGGCGTCGAGGCCGGACTGCCCGAAGCGCTGGCGACGAAGCTTGCACGCGAAACCGTCGCCGGCTCTGGTGAACTTCTGCATCAGTCGGAGCTTCCCTCCAGCACGCTGCGCCAGAACGTCACCTCGCCCGGCGGCACCACCGCCGCAGCACTCGGCGTGCTGATGGGCGAGCCGGGCCTGCGCGATCTGATGATCAGCGCGATCGCGGCCGCGACGAAGCGGTCGAAGGAGCTGGCGAAATAGCGAGGTGTCGTAGGGTGGGCAAAGCGGCTTGTCCGCCGAAGCTCGACGAGCGAAGGCGGAAGCGTGCCCACCAACTTCGTTCGCGATCCCGAAAGATGGTGGGCACGGCGCTTCGCGCCTTTGCCCACCCTACGACATTCGCGCTCGCCGCTACGCCCCCAGCCGCTTGTTGAACATCTCGACATTCACAAGCCCGCGCGCATGGCGGCCCTCGCCGAGCCTGCGCGTGCCCTCGAACGCCTCGACCTCGAAGCGGATGACGCGGCGCTCGACCGCGACCACCTTCGCGGTGGTCCGCACCGTCGCGCCGACGAGAGCGGCTGCGAGATGGCGGATGTCGACCTCGGTGCCGACAGTGACCCAGCCCGGCTGAAGCGCGGCGCGGATCGCATCGCCCGACGTCATCTCCATCTCCAGGATCATCATCGGCGTCGCATAGACCATGGGCATGCCGGGCACGAAATGCCCGACCGTGCGCTCAGCCGGCACCACCAGCGTGCGCTCGGCGCTCATGCCGACCTTGATGAAGTCGCGTGCGTCCATGGGGGCCTCAAACTCCGCTGTCGTCCCGGACAAGCGCAGCGAAGCGGAGCGCTGGTCCGGGACCCATAACCACAGGGAGTAGTTTGGCGAAGACTCCGAGTTACCAGCTCGCCAAATAACCACTGCCTGTGGTTATGGGTCCCCGCTTTCGTGCGCAATTGCGCACTCGGCGGGGACGACAGTAGAGACTGCCGATATAGCGCTGGCTATTTCTTCGCAGCCGCCGCGCGCTCCACAAAGGTCTTGCCGCCCTTCATCTTGTGACGGAGCGGGGCTTCGTTGATCTGGATGACGACGGCATCGGCATCGACGCCGAGATTCTTCACCAGGGCCTGGGTGATGTCGCGCATCATGCCGGCCTTCTGCTCGTCGGTGCGGCCTTCGGCCATGCTGACGGTAATCTCAGGCATCGTTCTCTCCCTTGCGGCCGAACACCGGCCATTGACGGTCGCCATCAAACAAGACGTGGATGCCTGGGACAAGCCCGGGCGTGACGGCCTTCCGGAATGGCTATCCCCACTTTACGTCATGGCGGCCCAGGACTTCGCGCACCTTGGCGACGAGGTCGGCTTCGCTGCACGAGAACTGCGCCGGACGGCTCTCGCGCCACTCCTGGTTGGAGGCGATGGCGGCAGCGGCCTTGGCGCCTTCGATCAGATCCTTGATCTGCAGCTCGCCGCGCGCCTTTTCATCCGAGCCCTGGATGATCACGCAAGGTGAGTTGCGGCGGTCGGCATATTTGAGCTGGTTGCCCATGTTCTTGGGATTGCCGAGATAGAGCTCGGCGCGGATGCCGGCAGCGCGCAAGGACGCCACCATTTTCTGATAGTCCGCGACGCGGTCGCGATCGAACACGGTGACGACGACGGGGCCGAATTCGGGCCGCGTGTCGAGCTTGCCGAGCAGCGTCAGCGCGGCCTGGAGCCTGGACACGCCGATCGAGAACCCGGTCGCCGGCACTGGCTCACCGCGGAAGCGCGAAACGAGTCCGTCGTAACGTCCGCCGCCGCCGACGGAGCCGAACCGCACGGGCCGGCCCTTCTCGTCCTTGGTCTCGAGCAGCAGTTCAACCTCATAGACGGGGCCGGTGTAATATTCGAGGCCGCGCACGACGGAGGGATCGATTTTGATGCGGTCCGCGCCATAACCCGACGCTGTCACCAGCTTGGCAATCTCTTCCAGCTCGCTCACGCCGGCCTGACCAATCTCGCTCTTGGCGAGGTAAGTTTCCGCCGCGGCGACGGCCTCTTTCCAATCGTCGCGCGGTTTGGTGATGGCGAGAACGACGTCGGCCTCAGCTTCGCTCAAATTGGCGCCTTTCGTGAAGTCGCCCTTGCCTTCTTCGCCGCCATCCCATCGTCCGGGACCGAGCAGCTTGCGCACTTCGTCGGCGGAAAACTTGTCGAGCTTGTCGATCGCGCGCAGCACAGTCAGTCTGCGCGCGGCATTCTCGTCACCGCCGAGCCCGATGGCTTCCAGAACGCCGTCGAGCACTTTGCGGTTGTTGACCTTCACGACATAGGAGCCGCGCGCAATACCGAGCGCCTCCATCGTGTCCGCGGCCATCATGCAGATCTCGGCATCCGCCGCCGGCGTCGCCGAGCCGACCGTGTCGGCATCGAACTGCATGAACTGGCGGAAGCGGCCGGGGCCGGGCTTCTCGTTGCGGAACACGTAGCCGACGCGGTAGCTGCGGTAGGGCAGGACCAGACCGTCGGTGCCGTATCGCTCGCCGACATAGCGGGCGAGTGGCGCGGTCAAATCGTAGCGCAAGCTGATCCACTGCTCGTCATCGTCCTGGAACGAGAACACGCCCTCGTTCGGACGGTCCTGGTCGGGCAGGAACTTGCCGAGCGCATCGGTGTATTCCATCGCCGGCGTTTCCACGGGCTCGAACCCGTAGAGCTCGTAGACGGCGCGGATCTTCTCGACCATCTCGCGCGTCGCCCGGATCGCGGTGGGGTCGCGATCCTCGAGCCCGCGCGGCAGGCGCGCCTTCAGTTTCTGGGGTTTTTTGGGTTTCTCGGCCATGCGCGGCGTTTACCAGCCGACGCGCGGTGCGGCAACCGAAGTTCGCTTTACCTCGCCCCGCTTGCGGGGAGAGGGGAAGAGAATCTACGGCTGCTCCATCCGCGCCCTCAGGGCATCGGCGTCCGCCTTTGGCAGCGACTTCAGCGTCGGCTTGATGGTTTCGCCGCCGACGATCTTGCCGTTGCGCATGAACATCCAGTCTGAAATGTCGGCTTCGCTGAACTTGACCGCGTCGCCGGCCCGCTTGCCCGGCAGATCGCGCGGCTCGTTGGCGAAGAGGCCCGAATAGGTACCGTTCGGCAGCTTCTTCACGTCGCCGATCCAGATATGCTCTCCGCCCCTGCGGGTCGAAAAGCGCACCTTCAAGGCGTGCCCGGTCTCCGACGGCTTTGGCGCGTCATAGGACGCCCAGAAGGTGGGAAGCGTGCCGCGAGCGCGCGCGATCGCGGTGTTCATCTCGGGATCGGTGGTGCGCACGTCGACGATCGGCGAGCGGTCTTGTGCGACGACCTCCGGCATGGGCCCGATGGTCAGGATGCCGAGAACGCTGACGCCGGTGATTGCGGCGAGAACGACCCATTTCATGGGCTGGGAGAGTTTTGTTGCCATGTTCGCGATGTCCAGGATGCTTCGATGTCTCCTGGCTTTGTCGCGTGTCGGCAGCAGCACGTTCAGTGCGCAATAAGCCACAAACGTTGCGCGTTTCCCCTCTCCCTTGTGCGAGAGGGGAAACGTAATCGCCGTCGATCAAAACACCTTGCGGATCCAGTTGTGCGGATCGTTGGTGCGGCCGTACTGGATGTCGATGAGCTGCTTGCGCAGGCCTGTGGCGACGGGGCCGGCGGCGCCGCCGCTGATCTCGAAATCGCCGCTCACCGAGCGCACCTTGCCGATCGGCGAGATCACGGCAGCGGTGCCGCAGGCGAACGCTTCCTTCAGCTTGCCGCTCGCCGCATCCTTGCGCCACTGGTCGAGCGAGTACGGCTCCTCGCGCACCGTCTTGCCGGCATCCTTCGCGAGCGCGATGATGGAGTCGCGGGTGATGCCGGGCAGGATCGTGCCGAGCGGCGGCGTCGAGAGCGAGCCGTCCTCGAACACGAAGAAGACGTTCATGCCGCCGAGCTCCTCGATGTAGCGGCGCTCGACCGCGTCGAGGAAGACGACCTGATCGCAACCGTGCTGGATCGCTTCGGCCTGCGCACGCAGGCTCGCGGCATAATTGCCGCCGCACTTGACGGCGCCGGTGCCGCCGATCGCGGCACGGGTGTAGTTCTCCGAGACCCAGATCGAGACCGGCGCAGGTCCGCCCTTGAAATAGGAGCCAACCGGCGAAGCGATCACCGCGAAGATGTATTCGGACGACGGCTTGACGCCGAGGAAGGTCTCGCTCGCGATCATGAAGGGGCGCAGATAAAGGCTGCCCTCGCCGCCCGGCATCCAGGCGCGATCGATGCGCACGACCTGCTCGACCGCCTCGATGAAGACGTCCTCGGGCAGCTGCGCCATCGCCATGCGGTCGGCGGAGTCCTTGAAGCGCCGCGCATTGGCGTCGGGGCGGAACAGGTTCACGCCGCCGTCGTCACGCTTGTAGGCCTTGAGGCCTTCGAAGATTTCCTGCGCGTAGTGCAGGACCGCGCCGGCCGGATCGAGCTGGAAGTTGGCGCGCGCCTCGATGCGTGCTTCGTACCAGCCGCCCTTGGCCTGGTTGTAGCGGACGATCGCCATGTGATCGGTGAAAACCCGACCGAAGCCGGGATCCACCAGCTTGGCGACGCGGTCCTTCTCGGATGTCGGATTGGATGCGGGCTGGATGTCGAATTTCATACTCATGTCCTTGCCTCCCGCTGCCGGTAGCGGCGCTGTTCTGGCGCCCGCCTGCCCTGTTTGGGCCCGGCTGGCTTGATTAGGTTGTGGCTGGACCGCCGCCAGCCTTGTTACGGCCGGTTTCCGTGGCCAGCATGTCGCCGAGGACATGCTTTTGCGGAAGGCGGAAGTCCAGTATGTTTTGCCGAAATGCCGCTCGACAATCGCACGGTAGATCTGCTTCGGCCGTCGCCGCCTGTCCGGCTCTCTCCGGCCGCTCCTAGAACTGCCACCCGACGCGAAGCGATCTAAAATTTCGTGCGGGCTGATCGTTTTGTAACATTGAACCCAAGATACGTCAATATGCCTGACATAAATTTCGCAACTCCCTCTCAAGACGCAGCCGAGCCGCGGCCGGCCGCAGGCGATGGAGGCAATTTGCGCTGGGATATCATCGAACTGCTGTTCTTCGCCTATCGTGATTTCGTCGGCGATCCCGACCAGGAGCTGGAGGCTTTCGGCTTCGGCCGGGCCCACCACCGGGTCATGCATTTCGTCTATCGTTATCCCGGCCTCAAGGTCGCCGACCTGCTCGATGTCCTGCGCATCACCAAGCAGTCGCTCGGCCGCGTGCTCAAGCAGCTCCTGGACGAGGGCTATATCGTGCAGAAGACCGGCGACAATGACCGCCGCCAGCGCCTGCTCTACGCGACGCCGAAGGGCGAGGCGCTGGTGCAGAAGCTCGCCGGGCTCCAGACCACGCGGATCACCAAGGCGCTCGCCGAGCTGGCGCCGCAGGATGCCGATACCGTCAAGCGTTTCCTGCGCGCGATGATCGACCGCGACGATCCGGACAAGGTGCTGGAGACGATCTTCGCCAACGTCAATCAGGACGGAAAGGAGTGAACGTGCCGTTCGCTGCCACGCTCGCCCGCCCGCCGGTAGAACCGGCCGACGATGCGCCGCATCTGCTGCTGGTCGACGACGACCGCCGCATCCGCGATCTGTTGTCGCGCTTCCTCGCCAGCGAAGGTTATCGCGTCACCACCGCCGCAAGCGCCGGCGATGCACGCTCGAAGCTCATGGGCCTGCATTTCGATCTCCTGATCCTCGACGTCATGATGCCCGGCGAGACCGGCTTCGATCTCGCCCGCTTCATCCGGACCTCATCCTCGGTGCCGATCGTGATGCTGACGGCGCGGCACGAGGCCGAAGCCCGCATCGAGGGCCTGCAGATCGGGGCCGACGATTACGTGGCAAAACCGTTCGAGCCGCGCGAGCTTGCGCTGCGCATCAACAACATCCTCAAGCGCGCCGCACCGCCGCCGCAAACCGCCGCGGTGGAGAAGATCGCGTTCGGCCCTTACGTCTACCATCTCGATCGCGGCGAGCTGCGCCAGGGCGAGGAAGTCATTCACCTCACCGACCGCGAGCGCGAGATGCTGCGGATTCTCTCGGAGACCCCGGGCGAGACCGTGCCGCGCAGCGCGCTCACCGGCAATGGCAGCGTCAACGAGCGCGCCGTCGACGTGCAGATCAACCGCCTCAGGCGCAAGATCGAGACCGACCCCGCCAATCCGCTGTTCCTCCAGGCGGTGCGCGGCATCGGCTACCGCCTGGTGGCCTCGCCATAAAGCAGTGAAGCGCGACCGATGAGCACGATCGATACCGGCCTGACGCTGTTGAAGAGCGCCGCCGGCCGCGTCTCTGCCGCCAATGGCTGGATGGGCAACGCGTTCAAGGGCTGGATGCCGACCGGCCTCTATGCGCGCGCGCTCCTCATCATGATCGTACCGATGGTGATCCTGCAATCGGTCGTCGCCTTCGTGTTCATGGAGCGGCACTGGAACACGGTGACGCGCCGCCTGTCGGCTGCCGTCGTGCAGGACATCGCCGCGCTGATCGACGTCTACAAGGGCTATCCGCAGGACAAGGACCGCAACGAGATCCGCCGCATCGCCCAGCAGCGCCTCGGCCTCGTGGTGGACTTCCTGCCTGCCGGTGACATGCCGCCGCCGGGGCCAAAGCCGTTCTTCTCGCTGCTCGACCAGACGCTGTCGGTGCAACTCGGCCGCCAGATCGGACGCTCGTTCTGGATCGACACCGTCGGCCGCTCCAACCTCGTCGAGATCCGCATCCAGCTCGACGATGCCGTGATGCGCGTGTTCGCGCAGCGTAGCGCCGCCTATGCCTCGAACTCGGAGATCTTCCTGTTCTGGATGGTCGGCACGTCCTCGATCCTCCTGATCGTCGCGGTGCTGTTCCTACGCAACCAGATCAAACCGATCCTGCGGCTGGCGGACGCCGCCGAAAGTTTCGGCAAGGGCCGCGAGGCGCCGAACTTCAGGCCGCGCGGCGCGCGCGAGGTACGGCGCGCGGCGGTCGCCTTCCTCGAGATGAAGTCACGCATCGAGCGCACGATGGAGCAGCGCACCGCGATGCTAGCCGGCGTCAGCCACGATCTGCGCACCATCCTGACCCGGTTCAAGCTCGAGCTGGCGCTGATTGGCGACAACCCAGAGCTCGAAGGCATGCGCAAGGACGTCGACGAGATGTCGATGATGCTGGAGGACTACCTTGCATTTGCCCGCGGCGATTCCGGCGAGCAATCGCAGCCGACCGACATGGCGCAGGCGCTCGAGGAACTGCGCAGCGACGCCGAGCGCCACGGCCACACCGCGACCGTCGCGTTCCACGGCCTGCCCGTGGTGACCGTGAAGCCGGCCTCGTTCAAGCGCTGCCTCGCCAACCTCGTCACCAACGCGGCGCGCTACGGCAAGAGCATCGCCATCAGCGGCCAGCGCGATCACCGTTATTTGACCGTCACGGTCGAGGACGACGGCCCCGGCATTCCCGCGCACTTGCGCGAAGAGGTGTTCAAGCCGTTCCTCCGTCTCGACAACGCCCGCAACCAGGACGAAGGCGGCACGGGCTTGGGGCTAGCCATCGCCCGCGACATCGCGCGCTCGCATGGCGGCGACATCACCCTCGGCGACAGCCCGATGGGGGGATTAAGGGCGAGCGTCAGGATACCGGTGTAGCTTTGCTCTTCCTTCTCCCCTTGTGGGCCTGTTGCGTTATCGGCTTTTGAGGCTGAAGACGTCAGGAGAGAAGGCCTTGGTCCTGGCAAT
>NZ_JBVVPO010000126.1:0-11790 GCF_055811795.1 Bradyrhizobium sp. MI1.7 | reverse complement strand
ATCTGGAGGGCATCGAGCAGCAAGATGATCGCTCGCAAGAACTTGGCGTCGACAGTCTGGTACCGTGGTCGGTCGTGTACTGTGGTGTGCTGTGGTGGTCGTGCTGCAGTACCCCAAGGCTACTCAACCCGTACTCTCGTCGCCACTACCAGCTCCCGTAGGTCTGGCCTTGCCCCAATATGTGGAACGGCCGGCGCACCAAAAGCGTTTTCGGTCGACTTCCACATCGGAGCGATGCGGTCATATGTCCGGCCGTTGCGGGGGGCACACGGCCGCGGGCGTCAGAGATCCGCGGAACGATCATAATGGCTTCCATCAATCCTCGCCAAAGTCGTAGGATGGAGTTTTAGGAATCGGTGACATCCCCTGGCTATGTTCGCGTGAACGGTCGCCTTATTCGCATGATAACTCGCATATTGTTCAGTTCGATCGTCCTGCTCCTGGGGATGACAGTTGCGGCGTCCTCCCAGCCGAAGCGCGTGTTGATTGTTCATTCCGTTGGTCGGGACTTTTCACCTTGGGATGACTACGCGAGGAAGGTCCGGGAGGAGTTGAGGCAGCAATCAGCCGACCCCATCGATATCTTCGAGGCCTCCCTCTCGACTGCGCGCTTCCCCGACGGGAACGAGGACGCCTTTGTCTCTTATTTGAATGCAGTGTTTTCCGAGCGGAAACTCGACCTCATCATGACGATCGGCGGTCCCGCGGCGCGATTCTTTCAGCAGAACCGTCAAAGGATTTTTCCTGCGATCCCAACTTGTACGCCGCCCTCGCGCAGCAGATGTCTTCGAACGCAGCGGCGACCGATGCAATGGTTTCGGTATCTGTCGATGCATTAAGCTCTATCGAGCAGATCATAAAGTTGGTTCCGGAGACAACCAAAGTTTTCATCGTGATCGGGAATTCTCCGATCGAGAAGCTATGGCTGGAGGAGATGCGCAAGCTGTTCCAGCCGCTGACCGGCCAGCTCGAAATTACTTATTCCAATGAACTGTCTCTGGAAGAGATTCTCAAGCAGGTGGCTAACCTGCCTCCCCGGACTTTCATCGTCTATGGGCAGATGTTAGTGGACGCCGCGGGTGTGGTGCACGGTAAGCGTAGCGCCGCGGCCCTTCAGAATGTCTGTGCGCGCTTTTGGGAGCACCGCTAGAAGAGTCATCTTCTGCAAGGGTGCTCACAATGGACGACCATTCGGACGACATAAGACGACCGTTGTCACCGCGTATCGAAGTGTACGCAGGCGCAGGTCGAAAGCGCTGGCCGGACGATTTGAAGGCACAGATTGCCGCGGACAGTCTCGAGCCGGGGGCGATTGTCACAGATGTCGCACGTCGCCATGGGTGCCGGCCCCAGCAGGTGCACGACTGGAGGCGCCGGGCGCGTTTGGGCCAGTTGGTACTGCCGGCTTCGGCGGACACGCTGTCGTTCGTGCCGGTGGTATCGGAATCGGCGTTACCGGCGGCCGCAGAGCCCACCGGGTCGCCGGAAGCAGCCGTTGTGACGGTTGAGCTCCAGGGGGCACGAGTTGAGGTGCGAGGGGCGCCTGGCCTTGCTGTGTTGAGTGATGTGTTCTTGGCGCTTCGACGGACAGGTTCATGCTGATGCCGCCCGCGAGCCTCATGATTTACGTGGCGACGCAACCTGTGGACTTCAGAAAAGGTGCGGAGGGTTTGGCGCTGTTGGCGAAGGAGACGCTGGGCCACGATCCGATGAAGGGCGTGGCGGTGGTCTTCCGTGCGAAGCGCGCTGATCGGGTGAAGATCGTTGTCTGGGATGGTAGTGGCCTCGTGCTGTATTGGAACTACGTGCATTCATACTACAGCTCCTTCAGCTTCAGTTGAGGGTTTTGGCACCGTTGCCGTCTTGAAGGGGGCGGCTCGATCGACAAGACGATTCCATCGACTGCATTGCTTGCGCGGCGGGTTCGATGCGGGAATCTCGTACAGGCAATAGTGCGCATTGTAGGCATGCCGGGCGACGAGTCCATTTTCAGCCCACCTGGCGAGCGTCGTTTCGTGGATGTTTAGGCGCGCAGCCGCTTCTCGTTTTGTCAGCATTCCGCGATCTCGCAGTCGGTCATAGCGCGAGCGCAGGCCGTCCCGATGGACGAGATAGGCGACTAGCGAGGCTGTGAAGCGGGCGCCGTGGCGGCCGCGCCGCGCTGATCCTCCCGGGCGATATCCTTGCTCGTTGAGGAGTTCGGCGATCTCCGAATAGATGTGTTTGTCGAGGAGCTTATCGACCAATTCGACGATACCGGGCGGCGTCTTCACCTGCTGCGCCGATGATTTTGGGCTCATAGTGGAAAGCGTTTGGATTTTGCCGCCCTTGAAGCGGACGTGAATCTTGGTGGTGCCCTCCGCCGGCATCTTGATGAGGGTGGCATCCTCGATGATGTGGGCGAGCAGCCGTTTGCGCTCGCGGTCCGGCGTATCCGGATCTGCCCAAAGCTTGTTGAAGTCGACTGTCATTGCGATCAGCCGCTTGCGAACAGCTTCATCGAGAATGAGCTGATCTTGCACTCGTGCGCGCTCTCGATCTTCGCGGGCTTTGGCCAACACGCGGAGCTTCTCGTTCCATTCACCTTCGAGCGTGTCGGCGACGAGACGATTGTTTGGGTCGACCAACATGAAGCGGCGCTGGGCGAGATCGGCTTCGATTTGGGCCCGTTCGATCGCGCGACAGCGCAACCGGTCTGCTTCCTCATACCGGACTTCGATCTCCCTGCGGATCTCGAGCGTCAACTCGACGGCGGCCGGCGTCATCTGTTCGGCAATCAGCATGCCGATGGCGTTGTCGATCGGAGGCCCGGCGATTGACTGACAGTTTGGTTCGCCGCGATAGCCGTGAGCGCGATCACAGACGTACCAGGCATCCAGCCGTCCACGCCGGGCAGTGTAGCGGAGACGGAAGTGCTTACCGCACAGTCCGCATACTGCCCGTCCTTGCAGCAGCGCCGTACCTTCTCGCGGAGGCGATGCGCGCGCCACCTCGTATCCCCACCATTGGTCTCGAGAATCTTGAGATTCTCCTGGAATCGTTCCCAGCTGATGTAGCCGGGATGAGCATTTGGGATGCAGGCCAGCCAATCATCGTGGTCACGCTTCCGCTGCACGATCTTCTTGCCGTCGATGGCTCGTCGATAGCGCCGCCGTCCATAGACGTAGCAGCCGGCGTAGCGTGGCTTGTTCAAGACGCGTATTGCCGTCGATGCGGTCAATGGCCGAAAGACCGTTGTCTGGCTGTTGCGCAGACGCGAGGGAAACAGAAGGCCATCCTTGCGAAAGGCTTTGACGGTTTGGCATGCAGAGCCCACGCGAGAGAACGTGTCAAAGAAATGGGCGATCGTCTCACTGACCTGCGTGTCGGGATCGAGCCTCACGTTGCCGGATTGGTCATAGATCAGGCCGGTTGGAAGGGTGCAGCGATACTCGCCGCGTCTCACCTTATTGAGGATCCCGCCGCGTAGCCGTGCCTTGATCACGTGCAACTCAGCCTCGCTCATTGTTCCCTTGAGGCCGAGCAGGAGCCGGTCGTTGAAACTTGTCGGATCGTACACGCGTCCTCGTCGAGGATCAGGGTGTCGGCCAGCGCGCAGATCTCCAGCAAACGTTGCCAGTCGGCATTGTTCCTCGCGAGCCGGGAGACCTCCAGGCCCATGACGATCCGGCGCGCCCCATGCCGACGTCGCTGACTAACCGCTGGAAACCCTCGCGCCAGGCGGCCGATGCGCCGGACTCGCCCTGATCATTGTCAACGACGATGATTTGCTCGTCGCGCCAGCCGAGGGCAGTTGCGCGTCCGCGAAGCGCATATTGCCGCTTTGTACTCTCGACGTTCTCAACGACTTGTCGCATCGAGGACTGGCGAATGTAGAGGTAGGCATCCCGTTCGAGGTGGTGAGGCTGGACTTTGAGGGACTCCCTCATGGCGTTCTCCGCTCGAGTGTGCTCATCGCCATTGTCGCGAGCACGTAAACGACAGCTGTGCGCTCGTTACGCGGCACTGGTGGAGTACGCGATGCAACTGACTGTTGAACAGAGCCCGCGGCGGCCAACGTCTGCGCCCACCCCCACATGCCCCGGCGCAGAAAAAGCATGAGGCCACTGCGGGCCGTAGGCGGCAGCGCTTCGCCGAGAGCTGCCATACGCAGCACCTCATACTGGGCCGCAATGGCGGGTGAGAGGGTCGAATGCTGATTCCGCTCGATGTCGCCCACCCTTCCGGAATGATCTCGCCCGCCGTTCCGATTTGACGTCGCCCATCATTCTGAGATGATCTCGCCCACCCTTCCGGGATGATGTCGCCCGGGGTGACGTGGCCTCTTCTGGCTCCGATACGATCCCGCCTTTCGGCTTTGCAAAGGGGGATCTGGATGCCGACGGAGAGGCTTGCGATGCGTCATGTGCGTGATGTGATCAGATTGAAGATGGCCGGGATGCCGACCCGGGAGATTGCGCGGCGGATGGGGACGGCGCCGTCCACGGTACGGCTGACGATCCGCCGGTTCGAGGCGGCCGGGCTGAGTTGGCCATTGTCCGACGACGTCACCGACACAGAGCTGGAGGCCCGGCTGTTCGCTGGTGCGGGAGCCGGTGCCGGCACCCGGCGGGGCCATCGGCGGCAGAGGGAGCCAGACTGGGCTTTGGTGCATCGCGAACTCAAGCGCAAGCACGTGACGCTGTCGATCCTGTGGGAGGAGTACATCGCCGGCGAACCCGGCGGATATCGCTATTCGCGGTTTTGCGAGCTGTACCGCGCCTGGGAAGGCCGTCTGTCGGTGACGATGCGCCAGTCGCATGCGGCCGGCGACAAGCTTTTCGTCGATTATGCCGGCGACGGGGTGCCGGTGGTGATCGACCGGCGCACTGGCGAGCGGCGCGCCGCGCAGATTTTTGTCGCGGTGCTGGGCGCGTCCAGCTTCACCTACGCGCAGGCGACGTGGACGCAGGGACTGGCCGACTGGATTGGCAGCCATGTCGGCGCCTTCGAGGCGATCGGCGGGGTGCCGGCGCTGCTGGTGCCCGACAACACCAAGGTCGCGGTGATCAAGGCCTGCCTCTACGATCCCCAGATCAACCGCAGCTACGCCGACATGGCGACGCATTACGGCACCGCCATTCTGCCGGCCCGGCCGCGGCGGCCACCGGACAAGGCGAAGGTCGAACAGGCCGTCCTTATGGTCGAGCGCTGGTTGCTTGGGCGGCTGCGCCATCGGACCTTCTACAGCCTCGCCGAGGTCAATGCGGCGCTCGCCGAGCTGCTGACCCGGCTCAACGAGGAACGGCCGATCCGGCGGCTCGGGGTGACCCGCCGCAAGCTGTTGGAGGAGATCGACCGGCCCGCGCTCATGGCGTTGCCGGAGAGCCCTTACGTGTTTGCCGAGTGGCGGATCTGCCGGGTCAGCATCGACTATCACGTCGAGGTCGAGGCACATTACTACAGCGTCCCGCATCGCTTCGTTCGCGCAGAGGTCGAGGTGCGCTTCACCGCCCGCACCGTCGAGATTTTCCACAAGGGCGAGCGGATCGCCGCGCATCAGCGCATGAGCGGCAACCACAAGCACACCACCGTGCCGGAACACATGGCGTCCAGTCATCGGCGCTACGCCGGCTGGACCATCGAGCGCATCCGCCAGGATGCCGCCGCGATCGGGTCGGCCACTGCGGCGCTGTGCGACCTGATCCTCGATGAACGCACGCACCCTGAGCAGGGCTTTCGGGCCTGTCTCGGCATCATCCGGCTCACCCGGTCCTATGGCCGCGAGCGGCTCGATGCCGCCGCCATGCGAGCGATCGATATCGGCGCGCGCACCTATGGCTCGGTCAAATCGATCCTCGCCAACAATCTCGATCGGCGTCCTTCGCAAAAGCGGTCCGCGGACGATGCGCCGATCCTCCATCCCAACATCCACGGGCCGCGCTACTACAACTAGGAGATCTCGTCTTGCTCAATCATCCGACCCTCGATCAACTCCATCAACTCGGCCTTCACGGCATGGCCAAGGCCTTCGCCGACATCGAAGCCGGCGGTGACGCCGCAAGCCTCGGACACGCCGAATGGCTCGCGTTGCTGCTGGAGCGCGAAGCTTCGCTACGACGCGACAAGCGGCTGTCGAAGCGGCTGCAATACGCCAAGCTGCGCCAGCAGGCCTGCGTCGAGGACATCGACTACCGCACTCCGCGCGGCCTCGACCGCAGCCTGCTGACGATGCTGGTCGAAGGCCAATGGATCGACGACCACGCCAACCTGCTGATCTGCGGACCCTCCGAGCCCGCTTCATAATGCTCACCTTTCTATCTCGTTAGAGTTCCAGTTCTTTTTGTAGCGGATTGCCAGACGGCGGGCGTCTGAGGCGCCGCGCGGTGGCGGCTCGTTTGACGTCTGGACGCTCAAGATCGGCTGCTTTGATGATCCAAGGTGCCCCTTTGCAAAGCTGGCCCGCCGCGAGCTGGCCGTCCTTGATCAGACGTCGCACGGTTGATGGGCTGACAGAGAGGGCCGCGGCAGCCTCGTCCAGAGTGACCTCGCCGCGGTCGCGGCGCTCGCCTTCGCGATAGGCTGCGACGTCGTTGTGGCTGCGCAAGCTGCACACTCGCGACTTGGTCCAGCCATTGCCGCGCCCCGTGGTCTTGCCGGAGCGGTTGAGCACCGACGCGATCGCTTTGTCCGGCATCTGCCGCGCCAGCACGCGCACGAGATCGACTGTCTCTCCCGCTGCACTCCAGCGGTGCTGGCCGGAGCGATTCTTCTTGACCTTGAGAGCGGAATGGTCGCCGCCGTGCCAGCGGATCACCAGATCGAGCTCGGTGTCCTCGACGCGGACGACGATCTCGTCGATCAGCGTTCGCACGATCCGCTTGCGCGTCTCGGGTGCCACGCTGGCACTCGACCAAGCACGCTCCAGGTCGGCGCCCAGCGTCATCAGCCGCTCCCTGTCCGCAGGTGTGAGATCAACAGCGGGCGAAGCCGTCAGTCCCTCCAGCTCCGTCTCCAGATTGCGCGCGACCGCCAGCCGGTCATTCCATCGCTTTTCCAGCTCGGCGGCGACGAGACGATTGTCGGGATCGACAGCATCGTATTGGCGGCGCGCCCGCCCCACCTCATAGCGAGCCTGCTCCAGCGCCAGTTCGGCTTGGCCGCGTTTGTCTTCGTTCGCACGGCTGCGCGCACCCTGCGCGGCGAGTGCCGCCTCGATACCGAGCGGTTGCAGGCGCTGGATCACCTCAGCGGCCACGTCACGATCGATCCGCATGCCGCCGAACGAGATGCAAGGGTCACCACCATGATTGTTGGCGCCGCCCCGACAATGGTAGCGCCCGGTGTTGCCGTCCTTGCCGGAGTAGGCGACGTGAAGTTTGCGCCCACAATGGCCACAGCGCAGCAGGCCGGCGAGCAGAGCCTCACCTCGGCGCAGGGCACCGCGGCTCATCGGGTTCTTGCCGTTGGCGTTATCCGCAATCAGGCCGAGGTTCCTCTCGTGGTCCGCCCAGCTCAGATAACCCTCATGATGGTTCGGGATCAACACCTCCCAATCCTTGCGCTCCCTCTTGAAGCCGCGAACCACCTTCTTGCGACCGGCCTCCATGCTGATGCGGCTGCCGGTGCGCCCGAATGCATACGCGCCGGCATAGATTGGGTTGGTCAGAATGTGCAGGATCGTGTTGTAGACCGGCAGCTTCCACTCGACCAAGTGGCCTTCGGCGCCATAGGTAACGGCGGGCAGCGGAACGCGCTCGTGTCTGAACCAGAGGTGCACCTGACGCACCGACTGCATCTCGGTGAACTTGGCGAAGACGAGCGCAATCGCCTCGCCGACGCGCCGATCCGGGTCCTTCTCGATACGGTTGTGGCCGACCCGCACGTAGCCGACGGCGACCGTCATGAACAGCTCGCCCCGGCGCGCCTTCTGCTTCAGCGCTTCGAGCGAACGCTGGCGCAGTACCGACAACTCCATCTCGCTCATGGTACCCTTCATACCGAGCAGTAGGCGATCGTTGGGCTGTCGCGGATCGTAGACGCCGTCCTCGTCGGCGATCAATGTGCCGACGAGACCGCAGAACTCGAGCAGCGTGTGCCAGTCGCGACGGTTGCGTGCGAGCCGCGACGCTTCGATCGAGACCACGACCCCGACGCGCACCTCACAGATGGCAGCCAGCAGCTTCTCGAAGCCGGGCCGCGCGACGCCACCGCCGGAGCGGCCGAGATCGTCATCGATGACGGCAACATCGCTCCAGCCCAGCTGTCGCGCGCGCTCCGGCAAATTGTACTGACGGCGCTTACTTTCCAGGTTGTGGGCGACCTGATCAGGTGTCGACTGACGGATGTAGACGACGGCCTGACGGGCGAGGTGCTCAGGCGTAACCTTGCTCATGAGCGGCCTCCCTCGTCTCTGCGGTTGGCGTGCCCGTCTCGATATTGGCGCCGTCGGCGAGGGCCTCGACCAGTAGCCCCTCGATCAGGCGCACGAGAGTGCTTCTCTGCGACGCCGGAATCGCCGGCGTCTGGCGATCCTGCTCGAACAGGCTCCGTTGCAAGTGGCGTCTTGGTTGCATGATCCCCTCCTTCACGCAGGGGCCATGCCCCGCCTCGAGAGGCGATAAGCACATCGATTCGCGCCCGCAGCTCGACGAGCCTTTCGACAGCCAACCGAGGGCTTGCTGTGAGCGTTGCAGACCGAGCAATATCCTCGCTCATCCAGGCCGGGATCAGGGCGAGTGTCCCGTCGGGCTGCACCACGACCAGATGGTCCTCGCCGGCGAAGCGCTTGCGGTGCGCGACCTGCACCATCTGCCCAGCCCGAGGATGGAACGGAAGAGGATCAAAACCTCGAACGCCGGACACCCGGCATTGTGACGCTGTCTCGACCGGGGTCGGCAAGAGCTGGCTCGCCTCGGCGCTCGGCAACAAGGCCTGCCGCGACAATCGCTCCGTGCTCTATCAACGCGTGCCGCGGCTGTTCGGTGAACTCGCTCTCGCGCGCGGCGACGGACGCCACTCCCGTCTGCTGCGCGCGCTCGGCCGCATCGATTTGGTCATCCTCGACGACTGGGGCCTCGAGCCGCTCGACGCCGCCGCCCGTCACGACCTCCTGGAGATCCTCGAGGACCGCTACGGTCGCCGTTCCACCGTCGTCACCAGCCAACTCCCCGTCGATCAATGGCACGCGCTGATCGGCGACCCTACCTACGCCGACGCCGTCCTCGACCGCCTGGTCCATAACGCCCACCGGATCAACCTCAACGGCGAGAGCATGCGGCGAACCCGCAAACCCGGCCGCGAGGCCTGAGCCCGTGGCGCTGTGGACATGCCGCTACGCTTGGACAACGCGAAGGGCGTTGCCCACATCCCCACAGCAGAGCAGCAACAGACAACGAAGACTTCGAGCCGCGATTCAAGGTTGACCTCGCGGCTTCGCCGATGCCAAAAAACCAACAGCCAGAACGCCTGACGCCCGGGCGACATCAAAATCGGAAAGGTGGGCGAGATCATCGGAATCGGCACTCCCACCGCCCAACACGGCAAATCCAGCGGCAAGGACGAACTCAGAACTGGATAAAACCTGGGTTCAAGGTCACGGTCCGCAAGCTGATCCTGCCGTGAGCCGACCAATGGGACCCGCGCGAGTCATCCCAATAAAGGGGCGAAAGAGAAGTTAGGACTTTTACGCTTTCAATCCAAACCTTCCGGGTTTCCGAGGTCAATCAATTCGTCCAAAACGTGATCTAGACTACCCGCGTCCCGATCCAGCTCGACCAAGAAGGCACCGTAGAACTCGTTATGATGGATTCGTCCAAAGCGCCGGTCCTCATAGATCTCTCTTTCCGCAGGCCGCGCTAGACGCAAGCGCATGATGCCGTAATCGTCGCACAGAGGAGCCCCGCCAGACTTCAGGGCCGAGAGTTTGGTGCGCAATTCCTCACCTTTTAAGATCGCTTCAGCTGCCACATGGGTTTTTGAAGCAAATGCAAAGGCGGGACGCCGGTCGACCTCAACCGCGAAAACGGAAAGGGAGGGGGATTCTCTCATTTCTTGATCTTCAGACCGATCTCAACGAGCCGGCGAATTGCTTCGGACAACGTTGGCTTGTCCGGCTTGCTTTCAGCCCACTCCACGATGGCGGCGCGCGTAGTTGAGTCGGCTCGAAACCCCATAAGCGGAGTGGTTCCGGTCCGGGGGCGCCCCATGATTTTTTGTTTAACAGAGCTTGATTTCTTCATACGTTCTGTATAACAAAATAACAGGCCGGAGGGAAGTGGCGCTTCCGCTCCGGGCGCCAGCGCCAGCAAGGCTGCTGGACCCCGCGTTCGCCCTTATCGCCGAGAAGAGGGCGGCCGACCTCGCTCACACCAAGGCCATTGAGCACACAGACACCTTTTCCCCCGGCGACCATTCCGACGCCTGCGTGCATGCTTGGGACGCTCACGTCGCTCGCCTCGTCTGAGTCAAAGACCCGCCCGCCGTCGAAGCGTCGTGGCTTTAACGTGAAACGTGAAACAAAAAGTGCGTTTCATGGCTTCCGAAATCGCTGTGGGCGACCTGTTCACAAGTGAAATCGGAGTTGATTGCTCCATGCAAATCATATGTGAACGAGTCTGGGGGACGGAGATAGCCCGGCGTCGCCGACAAGCTGGTGAAATACCTCCGAGCCCTCTTCAAATGGGCGATCGGCAAAGCCTCGCCTCGCACAATCCGGCTGACGGTGTTGCAAAGATCAATGAATCGGAAGGCTGGTACACTTGGACCCCCAAGAAGTGAAGCAATATCGGGATTACCACGCAATCGGCACCAAGGCGCGGTTGGCGCTCGAAATCATGCTGACCATCGGTGCTCGTCGATCTGACGCATGCCGGATAGGCAGGCAGCATGAAACCGATGGCGGGCGATGGTTCACCTTTGTTGCGTGGAAAGGCCGTAACAGAGCCAAGACGCGGAAGACGATCAACGCCGAGATTCGGCCCGAACTTCGTCGAGCGCTGGCGGTGATCCGAAGACCTGGACATTATGATTGTCGACCTCATCATTGAAGCCACCCTAGCCGTCCGCGTCCGCCATGCCTCTGATCTGCAGCGTCGAGCTGTTCGGGAAGATGATGTCAGTCCAGACCACTAGGACGCGGCTTTGTCCGAATGCATGCAAGCATGAAATCGTACCGTCCCATCAGTTTGGCGCCCTGCGGGATCAGCAGCTGATGGCCTGTGGCGCTGCCGTAGACGTTTGGCTGACCGGGGCGGTGATGCGACCGGAAACTCGGAGTTGATGCCGGTGAGGTGAAGTCGCGGTCGCGAAAGTTACACGACGCCCCGGATTATTTGGGCGCTTCTGAAAAGCGCGGGATATACCGGGGCTCCCGAGCCGCTGACTACCGTGGCCGTCGTCTGATGAACGCGGTGAGCGCCAAAGCGATCTGAGACCGGCGCAGGCCGGCAGAGCGCAAGGTGCAACAACAGGCGTCCCGAAACGAGTGAAGCGACCTGCCAAAATGCGCTCAAGCGCGTAAACTTGATCTAGCTCCTCGTTCCGCGAATCTCAGACGCCCGCGGCCGTGTGCCCCGCGCAAGGGCCGGACATATGACCGCACCGCTCCCATGTGTGAAATCGACTGAAAACGCTTTTGGCACGCCGGCCGCTCCACATATTAGGGCAAAGTCAGACCTACGTGAGCTGGTAGTGGCGACGAGAGTGCGGGTTGAGTAGCCTTGGGGTAATGCAGCACGACCGACCACGGTACCAGACTGTCGACGCCAAGTTCTTGCGAGCGATCATCTTGCTGCTCGATGCCCTCCAGAT
>NZ_JBVVPO010000125.1:0-11919 GCF_055811795.1 Bradyrhizobium sp. MI1.7 | reverse complement strand
CCCCCCCCCCCCCCCCCCCCCCCCCCCCCCCCCCCCCCCCCCCCCCCCCCCCCCCCCCCCCCCCCCCCCCCCCCGCCTCGTTTCGGCCGTCACGTGAGCAGCATTACTCCGAGTACTTGAACTCGGGCATGTTCTTCAGCTCGTCCTTGCTGGCATTGAACACGGCGTGGTCCGGATACCATTTCGACGTGGACGAGGCGGTCGTAGCCGTCGTGGTCGTCGTGGTCTTCTCGGTGCCGGTCGCAGCGCCAGTGGTCGTGGTCGCCGCAGGCTTCGCGCCGGTGCCGGTGTAGGCGACGGCCTCGTTGACGAACTTCAGCTTCTCGTAGGGGACGGCGACCAGATGCTCGCCCATGCCGAGGAAGCCGCCGACGCCGATCACGGCAATCTTGATGTTGCCGCTCTTGTCCATCAGCAGGTCGTTGATCGAGCCAATGTTCTCGTTGGCGTCGTTGTAGATCTTCAGGCCCGACATCTTCGAGGCACGCCACTCGCCCGACGCGGTCGTCGTCGTCGTTGTGGTGGTGGTGGCCGCGGGCGCCGCCTTGTCGGTGGTGGCCGTCGGGTTTTGCGCGAACGCAACGGTCGCAAGCAGTGCGGTGCCGGCAAGGCCGGCGGCGATCGATTTCATCAACATTGTTGTCCTCTCCTTCAGCAGAAAGCTTATGCGGAGAGAACAGCGGCGATCATCCGCAGTTCCTTTTCTGCGGCAATTTCGTCACGCGATGATGGCGCTGCGCTGCGACGAAAGTTCCTGCGTCACTCAGGAACGTTCGATGAGGAACGTTCCTGATGCACAGTTCCCCGCCGACGATCATGCGCCCTGGGTGAAGCACGATCGCGGCGAGGAACGCGCCGACCTGCGTCGCTCAGGTCAGCTCTTGAAGTCGATCAGAAGTGCGGAGAAATCCGAACCGCCGAATGAGCTGCCGCTGGCGCCGTAGGACGCGCTCGACGATTGCGACTGCTGGAGCGCCTGGAGGAATTGCTGGAGAATGTCCGCCGTGGTCGTGTTGGTCGACGTGCTGCTGGTCGAGTCCGTCGAGGACGAATCCGACGAGCTGTCATCCGGCGGCGGACCGGGCGGCGGTCCGCCCGCACCACCGGGACCACCCGGACCACCGGGACCGCCGGCGCCGCCTGGCCCCTTGGCGAAAGCGGACTGAAACACGTTCTTCAGTTCGTCCGCCTGGTCCGAGGTCAGCGTCCCGTTCGACACTTCGTTGGCGATGAGATCGTCGATCTTCGACTTCATCTCGTCCTTGGAAGGACGCGTGCCACTCGACTGATCGCTGGATCGGCTCGACTGCAAGGCGGTGTCGATGTCGGTCAGCGCGGTCGAGAGCGCCGACTGGTCCGACGACGAGATCGTGCCGTCGGAAACGTCCGATTGCAATTGCTGCTGAAGCCGCTGCAGGGGCGACTGGTAGTTACCGGCGGAGGCCGCCGAAATCGAGGTCATAATGGCTCCGTGGCTTTTGCGGGGTTTCGTAAGCGACACCGCCACGGTATGGTTAGCGGCCTTAACGAGACCTTGCCGCTTCCCTGCCCGGGTATTGCCTGCTGTTGCGCCCGGACAGTCAGAAACAATCCGAAACAAAAATCTTCGCCTTTTGGCCCGAATCTTGGACAAACAAAGCGCATGGCCAATCCCAACATCCTGGTCGTCGAGGACGACCGCGAAACCCGGACGTTGATTGCAAAGTACCTGCGCAACAACGCCTGCAACGTCACCACCGTGAGCGATGGCCGGGAGATGTCGCGTGCCTTGGCCGATCACAGGGTCGACCTCATCATCCTCGACGTCATGCTGCCCGGCGAGGACGGCCTGAGCCTGTGCCGCAAGGTACGCTCGGAGGCGCAGACGCCGATCATCATGCTGACCGCGCGCGGCGAGGACGTCGATCGCATCGTCGGCCTCGAGATGGGCGCGGACGACTATCTGCCAAAGCCGTTCAACCCGCGCGAGCTGCTCGCGCGCATCAACGCGGTGCTACGCCGCCAGGTCGCAGCCCAGGCGGCAAGCTCGATCGAGGGCGCCTCCACGCTCGTCTTCGAGGGCTGGCGCATCGATCTGCGCCTGCGCGAATTGCGCAATCCGGAAGGCGCGCGCGTCGCGGTGACCAGCGCCGAGTTTGATCTGCTACGGACGTTCTGCGAACGGCCCGGCCGCGTGCTGTCGCGCGACAGCCTGCTCGACCTCACGCAAGGGCGCAACACCGGCTCGTTCGAACGCTCGATCGACGTGCTGGTCAGCCGCATCCGTCGCAAGATCGAGCCCAATCCGGCCGATCCCACCATCATCAAGACGGTGCGCTCCGGCGGCTATCTGTTCACGCCCAGAACCGAAGCGGCCGGGACTGAAGCAGCTGGCAACGAAGCGGTCGCGGCGACCCTGAGCAGTTAGTGGAGCGGTCGTCATGACGCCGTTCCGCTTCTTCCACCTCAAAAGCATCGGTGGACAGATCGCCGCGCTGGTGGTGGCGTCGATCGTCGCGCTGCATCTGATCCTCACCGCCAGCTTCCTGATCAGCCGGCCGGACCGGGCCGAGCCGCCGCCCGACGCCGCCCATCAGCTTGCGGACGCGGCCCTGCTGCTCAACGGCACGGATGCGAGCGAGCGGCCGCGCATCCTCGCCAATATCGTGCGTGCGTTTCCGAATGCCGGCATCGAGCTCCTCGCGCCGGGGACCTTCTCCGTCGCCGAAGACAGCGGTGGCCCGCATCTGCGCAACGTGCGCCGGCATCTCGGCCATCAGTACGAGGTGATCGCGCTGACCCCGAACTTCGGCGTGCACCGCGTCGCGGTCGAGCTTCCCGACGGCAGTGTGATCGCAGGTCGCGTCGAGCAGGGCCCGCATCCGCCGCGGTTCTGGGGCGGCCCCTGGATGATAACGCTGCTGTTCGCGCTGATCAGCGTCACGATGCTCGGCCTGTGGGCGGCCTACGCGCTGGCCGCGCCGCTGTCCTCGTTTGCCAGGGCCGCCGAGAATTTCAGCCTGGACGGGGCGGCCGATCCGCTGCCCGAGCGCGGCCCGGAGGAGATCCGCTCGGTCGCGCGCGCGCTCAACCGCATGCATGAGCGGATCGCGCGGCTGATGTCGGATCGCACCCGGATGCTGGCGGCGATCAGCCACGACCTGCGAACGCCGATCACCCGGCTGCGCCTGCGCGCCGAGTTCATCGAGGACGAGGGCAACCGCAGGCGCATGCTGATCGATCTCGACCAGATGCGCTCGATGCTGGAATCCGTGTTGTCGCTGCTGCGCAACGACCGCAAGATCGAGGCGGTGACGCTGGTCGACATCGCGAGCACGCTCCAGGTCATCGCCGACCAGTTCGGCGACATGGGCCATGTCGTGCACTATGACGGCCCCGCTTCGGCGACGGCCGCCGCGCGGCCCGACGAGCTGCATCGGGGCGTCACCAACCTCGTCGAGAACGCGGTTCGCTTCGGCGCCGAAGTGACGATCCGCCTCGACGTATCCGGCACCACGCTCGTCATCGACGTCGAGGACGACGGCCCCGGCATCTCGGATGCGCGCAAGCAGGAGATGCTGGAGCCGTTCGCGCGCGGCGATGACGCGCGCACCATGGACGAGCACACCGGCTTCGGGCTCGGCCTGTCGATCGCGCGCGCGATCGCGATCGCTCATGGCGGCGAATTGTCGTTGCACGACCGCGCGCCGCACGGGCTGATCGTACGGATGCAATTGCCGGTGTGGCAGCAGCCGCGGCGGGCGGCGTAAGGCACGCCTCAGGCGGCGAGCGGCGGATGCTCGATCGGGTGCTCCTCGAAGATCGCCACCGCCTCGAAGCGGTAGCCGCAGGCGTGGCATTTCCAGAGATAGGAAACGCGGCCTTCGCCCGGCTCGATCCAGTCCGGAGACGGGATCGGTGCCCCACATTGCGCACAGGGGTTCTGCTTGGGGATGTCGCCGATGTCTGCTCGGGTCATGGACGTTCTCCCGAATTTTGAATAGCGATTTTTGGGCGAATGCACGAATAGACAGACCTGCTGTCGCGTAACGCACATCGCCAAGTGCAATCCTAACCTGGGTTTGAGTCGTAAAAACGACGGCCCCGCGAAAATCGCCGCTGGCGGCGTTTCGCCACATCATCGCCGTGTTCCCACGGCCTAACGCGCACGGGTGCAGGTTCGTTCTGCCGAGGAATAATTCAATGAAAATTTTGCGTATTGCCGCGCTCGTTGCGGCCGGGCTGATGTTGCCGCAGGCCGCATTCGCGGGCGAAGCCGAGTATGCCGAGATGGTCGCGGCCCATGCCCGCGCCAACGGCGTGCCGGAAGCGCTGGTGCATCGCGTCATCATGCGCGAGAGCCGCTATCAGCCCGGCCTGATCGGTCGCGGCGGCACCATCGGCCTGATGCAGATCAAGCTCGCGACCGCCCGCGGGGTCGGCTACACCGGCGACGCCGCCGGCCTGCGCGATCCCAACACCAACCTCACCTACGCCGTCAAATACCTCGCCGGCGCCTATCGCGCCGCCAATGGCGACCACGCCCGAGCCGTGCGTTATTTCGCGGGCGGCTATTACTACGTTGCAAAGCGGCAGCGCCAGGAAATGGTGCAGCAGGCCAGCAACGACACCTGGCTCGAGCCGAACGGCAATCCGCAGCCGATGCTCGGGATGGCGCCGCATAAGAAGCTGGCCCAGCGCGTCAGCAATGCGCGGGCGCAGGAGGTTCCCAACCACTAGCCAGCGTCATTCCGGGGCGATGCGAAGCATCGAGCCCGGAATCTCGAGCTTCCCCGGTGCGCAATTGCGCACCCGGGGTTCGGTCCGGCGGACCGCGCCGGAATGTCAGCCCTGTGGCTAGCGCGTTGACCACCCCGTCCCGCTGGCATACATTAGAGCCGTTCCGAGGGGTGCTCCGAGGAGGAGCTGAGATACCGCTAAATGGGTCAGAAGGCCCAGGACCGCGGTGACCCTTTGAACCTGATCCGGGTCATGCCGGCGAAGGGACAGGGATGTTGCAGACCACCAAGCGATCGGATTCCCCGGTATCCATCATCGGCGCAGGCATTGCAGGTGCCTGGCAGGCGCTTTTGTTCGCGCAGGCCGGCCATGCCGTGACGCTACACGAGCGCGGTGACGCCGCGATGACCGATTCCACCAGCCATTGGGCCGGCGGGATGCTCGCGCCCTGGTGCGAGGCGGAGGTCGCGGAACCCATCATCTCCAGGCTCGGCCAGCGCTCCCTGGACATCTGGCGGCGCGAGCTGCCGGACACCCCCTTCAACGGCTCGCTCGTCGTCGCCCACCCGCGCGAGCGCAACGATTTCGAGCGTTTTGCCCGGATGACCGACGGCCACCGCCGGCTCGATGCGGCCAGCCTTGCCGAGCTCGAGCCGTCGCTGGAGGGCCGCTTCCGCGACGCGCTGTTCTTCCCGACCGAGGGCCATGTCGAGCCGCGCCGCGTGCTGCCGAAGCTGCATGAGCGCATCCGCGCCGCCGGCGGCACCATCAAGTTTGATAGCGACGTCAGCGCCAAAGACCTCGACGGCATCGTGATCGACTGTCGCGGCCTCGGCGCGCGCGACGAGCAGCCGGAGCTGCGCGGCGTCAAGGGCGAGATGATTTTGATCGAGACCGGCGAGGTGCGGCTGGCGCGCCCGGTGCGGCTGATCCATCCGCGTTGGCCGCTCTACGTGATCCCGCGCGAGGACAATCTGTTCATGCTGGGCGCGACCTCGATCGAGGCCGAGGACACCGGCGTCAGCGTGCGCTCGGCGCTGGAGCTGCTGGGCGCGGCCTATGCCGTGCATCCGGCCTTCGGCGAGGCTCGGATCATCGAATTCGGCTCCGGCCTTCGGCCCGCTTTCCCCGACAATCTGCCGCGCATCGGCATTCGTGGCGAGAGGATCGCCGTCAACGGCCTCTACCGCCACGGCTTCCTGATCGCCCCGGCGCTCGCCGAGCTGACGCTGCAATACGTCCAGCGCGGCCAGATCGACAATGAGGTGATGCAATGCGGGTGATCGTCAACGGCGAGCAGCGCGAGGTGAACTCGGCCAGCGTGGACGCGCTGCTCAGCGAGCTCGACTATGAGGGCACCCATTTCGCGATCGCGCTGAACTACGACGTCGTGCCGAAGAGCCGCTGGGCCGAGACCCACCTCAAGGCCGGCGACGAGATCGAGATCATCACGCCGCGGCAGGGAGGGTGAGGTGATGATGGCACGCTCTCTCCACTTGTCGTCCCCGCGAAGGCGGGGACCCATAACCACAGGGAGCGGCTATGGCGGCCGGTCTCTCCCCACGTGCCCCAAGAGAAATCACGCGGTATGGGTCCCCGCCTTCGCGGGGACGACAGTTGAACTTGAGGAGACACCTTGGACATGGTGACCTTCTACGGCAAAACCTTCCCCTCCCGCCTGCTGATCGGCAGCGCGCTCTATCCTTCGCCTGCGATCATGCAGGCGGCGATCCGTGCCTCCGGCTCGAACATCGTCACGGTGTCGCTGCGCCGCGAAGCCGCCGGCGGCAAGATCGGGGACGCGTTCTGGAATCTGATCCGTGAGCTCGACGTCAGCGTGTTGCCGAACACCGCCGGCTGCCGCAGCGTGCGCGAGGCCGTGACCACCGCAAAACTCGCGCGCGAGCTGTTCGGCACGTCCTGGATCAAGCTGGAAGTGATCGCCGACAACGACACGCTGCAGCCCGACGTCGTCGGCCTGGTTGAGGCCGCCGCCATCCTGATCAAGGACGGCTTTGAGGTGTTCCCCTATTGCACCGAGGATCTCTCGGTCGCGAACCGCCTGGTCGATGCCGGCTGCAAGGTCGTCATGCCCTGGGCCGCGCCGATCGGCAGTGCCAAAGGCATCACCAACCGCGACGCGCTGAAACTGCTGCGTGAACGGCTGCCTGATATCACGCTGGTGGTCGATGCCGGCATCGGCGCGCCGTCACATGCGGCCGAGGCGCTCGAGCTCGGCTACGACGCCGTGCTGCTCAACACGGCCATCGCAAAAGCCGCCGATCCCGTCGCGATGGCCAACGCCTTCCGTCTCGGCTGTGATGCCGGCCGCACCGCCTACGAAGCCGGGCTGATGAACGCCCGCGACTTCGCCTCCCCCTCCACCCCTGTCGTTGGGACACCATTCTGGCATGCCGTATCCTGATCGCTTCTATCCCGTCGTCGACAGCCTCAAATGGGTCGAACGCCTGACCAAGCTCGGCGTCGGCACCATCCAGTTGCGCGCGAAAGACCTCAACGACGCCGACGCGCTCCAGATCGTCACCGACGCGCTGGCGATCACTGAGGACACGCAGGCCAAGCTGGTCGTGAACGACTATTGGCGCGCGGCCGTCGTCGCCGGCGCAAAATATCTGCATCTCGGCCAGGAGGACCTGGCGGACGCGGACCTCAAGGCCATCCGCGAGGCCGGCCTGTCGCTTGGCGTCTCCACCCATGACGACGCGGAGCTCGAGACCGCGCTTGCCGCAGAGCCCGACTATGTCGCGCTCGGTCCGATCTTCTTCACCACGCTGAAATCGATGCGCTTCGAACCGCAGGGCATTCCAAAGATCACGGAATGGAAGAAGCGGATCGGCAGCATCCCGCTGGTCGCGATCGGCGGCATCAAATTCGAGCACGCCGCGGAGATTTTTGCCGCCGGCGCCGATTCCATCGCCGTCGTCAGCGACGTCACGCAAAACGCCGACCCGGACGCGCGGGTGCGGCAGTGGCTCGGCCTATCGCTGGAGGCGGCATGATGCGCATCGCTCTCTCCACCCGTCATTGCGAGCGAAGCGAAGCAATCCAGAGTCTCTCCGCAGAGACAGTCTGGATTGCTTCGTCGCAAGGGCTCCTCGCAATGACGGAGCAAGAATTCACCGCCGTCGCTCAAACGCACGCACAACAGAATTAAACCGGAGGATCCCATGAACATCCGCTCCAACCCCGAAAAGACCGTCCCCGCCGTCACCACCGGCCCGCTGCCCTCGTCGCGAAAAATCTTCGCGTCTCCGGACGCTGCGCCCGACATCCGCGTGCCGCTGCGCGAGATCATCCTCTCCGAAGGTGCCGGCGAGCCGAACCTGCCGGTCTATGACACCTCGGGCCCCTACACCGACCCGACCGTCACCATCGACGTCAACGCCGGCCTGTCGCGCAACCGTCTCGCCTGGGTCAAGGAGCGAGGCGGCGTCGAGGAGTATCAGGGCCGCGATATCAAGCCGGAGGACAATGGCAACGTCGGCGCCTCGCATGCCGCAAAGGCCTTCACCGCGCACCACAAGCCGCTGCGCGGCCTCGACGGCCACAAGATCACCCAGCTCGAATTCGCCCGCGCCGGCATCATCACCAAGGAAATGATCTACGTCGCCGAGCGCGAAAACCTCGGCCGCAAAAAACAGCTCGATCGCGCGGAGGCCGCGCTGGCCGACGGCGAAAGCTTTGGCGCCGAAGTCCCTGCCTTCATCACCCCGGAATTCGTCCGCAGCGAGATCGCGCGCGGCCGCGCCATCATCCCCTGCAACATCAACCACGCTGAGTTGGAGCCGATGATCATCGGCCGCAACTTCCTCACCAAGATCAACGCCAATATCGGCAACTCCGCCGTGACGTCGTCGGTGGAAGAGGAAGTCGACAAGATGGTGTGGGCGATCCGCTGGGGCGCCGACACCGTGATGGACCTCTCCACCGGCCGCAACATCCACACCACCCGGGAATGGATTCTGCGCAACGCACCGATCCCGATCGGCACCGTGCCGATTTACCAGGCGCTGGAGAAGTGCGAAGGCGATCCGGTCAAGCTGACCTGGGAGCTCTACAAGGACACGCTGATCGAGCAGTGCGAGCAGGGCGTCGACTACTTCACCATCCACGCCGGCGTGCGCCTGTCCTACATCCACCTCACCGCCAACCGCGTCACCGGCATCGTCAGCCGCGGCGGCTCGATCATGGCGAAGTGGTGCCTGGCGCATCACAAGGAGAGCTTCCTCTATACGCATTTCGACGAGATCTGCGACCTCATGCGCAAGTATGACGTCTCGTTCTCGCTCGGCGACGGCCTGCGTCCCGGCTCGATCGCGGACGCCAACGACCGCGCACAGTTTGCCGAACTCGAAACGCTCGGCGAGCTGACTAAAATCGCGTGGGACAAGGGCTGCCAGGTCATGATCGAAGGCCCCGGCCACGTGCCGATGCACAAGATCAAGATCAACATGGACAAGCAGCTCAAGGAGTGCGGCGAAGCCCCGTTCTACACGCTCGGGCCCCTGACCACCGACATCGCGCCGGGCTACGACCACATCACCTCGGGCATCGGCGCCGCCATGATCGGCTGGTTCGGCTGCGCCATGCTGTGCTACGTCACGCCGAAAGAGCATCTCGGGCTGCCCGATCGTAACGACGTCAAGGTGGGCGTCATCACCTACAAGATCGCCGCCCACGCCAGCGATCTCGCCAAGGGCCACCCGGCCGCCCAGCTCCGCGACGACGCCCTCTCCCGCGCCCGTTTCGACTTCCGCTGGAGCGACCAGTTCAACCTCGGCCTCGATCCTGATACCGCCAAGAACTTCCACGACGAGACCCTGCCGAAGGAAGCCCACAAGGTCGCCCATTTCTGCTCGATGTGCGGGCCGAAATTCTGCTCGATGAAGATCACCCAGGATGTGCGGGATTATGCGGCGACGCTGAACGATCCGAATTCGATCGGCATGTCGATGCAGGGCACTGCCGAAGACGGCATGGCCAAGATGAGCGCGAAGTTCAAGGAGATGGGCAGCAGCGTGTATCTCGATGCGGAGAAGGTGAAGGAGAGCAATCGGGTGCTCTAGACTGCAAGAACCCGAGAATATGCTTTGTTGTCGTCAGAAGGCCGAGCGAAAGCCCGGCCTTCTTTTCGTCCCCTTCGAGCCACCTCAAAAGACGAAATCCTCCTCACTTGAGATGTCAGATGGCATCCACGGATATTTTGTCGCCCCAGCAATAAAGTCGCCACGATACGAACTCATGTCACCCCAGTACTCTGGAGGATCACTATTCCTGAACTCATTTTTCATGTTCGTCGTGCTGGTACTCCATACATCGTTCTGAACAAACGACCAGGCGCTAACGGAGTCGACAACATGCCCTCGCGCCAAGTTGTCCTGCTGAATCAGCTCAGTTTCGGTATCGATCTTTGTCAACAATTCCTTCAGGAGATTGCCCACCTCAGCGTGGGCGGCAACGAGAATCGCTTTACTGAAAATCAGCGAGACCTGCTTCCCAAATCTAGGCACTATATCCGCCGACATTCGAACATGCGGAACGTACTCAGTCATAAACGTCACGAAAGCGAACAGCTTTGGAAAGCTCTCGACAATCTGGGGAGAAGTTAGATTCGTCACCTGAAAACTGCGGAATTGAACGCCGTTAGAAGTTTGCAGGATAGCAGAAGCATAATCGACCTCGACCCGAATCCAGCGGTCCGATCTATCCTGAAACAGCCGCACCTTGCAGGTACTTGATCCAATCGAAGATAGATTTCTGTACCACTCGGCCTCAGTGTTCGTAGGAACCACTCTATCTGCCTGCGTCATCTCGACTAGATATTGTTCAATACCAACAAATACGTGATTTACATTCTGCTTGATCAATTCGATGTCGTCATGTTTGACCGGCCTAAAGTGCGCCAGTGAATTTCGTACAGTGCCAATCTCATCAAGTTTTGTCTTTATGATCTCCCGCTTTCCTCGGAAATGAGGCTTGAACAGATCCCAATAGGTGTCCGACGTGATGATTCGTGTTAACTCTCCACTATTGAGATACATCAAGGGAGAGCTCACTTCATAGCCGAGATAGCCGTACCCCTTAGCCTGCGCCACGCGCTTGCTCGCGACGGCGGCGATTGTTGATTGCTCTTCATCAACAGTTTGCAAGGCAGTTTCTGTCCACTTCTCTCCGTATCGATTCTTCAAAACGACGTAGACAAAAACGCGCAATGCGTTTTCCATCCTGAACAAGATATTCAAGGCCTCGTAGTAGTGCAGAAGAAGCCAGCGCTTCGGTATCTCGACGGATCCTCCTTCCTTTCCCTTTGCCGACTTCCAGTCCATGGCATCCCCCTTCTTGCAGCGCAAAGCGCTTGTACGATCGGTAAGGCGCTTAAAGTCCATTCGTGCTTCTTTCAACTCTTACATCTATCAGTTTTGCTACGGTTTGCCACAATCACAGATGGACCCGCGGTTTGCCTGAAGTCGCTCCCCACCGCCTCCCCGACCTTCTCCGTCCCAACCTCCTTCTCGTCTTCGTCGGCACCGCCGCCTCTACGCGCTCGGCCGAGGTCGGGCACTACTACGCTCATCCCGGCAACCGCTTCTGGCGCGCGATCCATGAGGCCGGCATCACGCCGCGACGCTATCAGCCGGGCGAGTTCGCTGCGCTGATCGAGCTTGGGATCGGCTTCACCGATCTCTCCAAGTCGGGCACCGGGATGGATTACCAAATCGCGACTGAAACGATCGACGTGCCGGGGTTCAGGGCCAAGATCGAAAAGTATCGGCCGCGCGCGATTGCGTTCACGAGCAAGAAGGCGGCGAGCCTGTTTTACGGCAGGCCGTCGAGCGGGATCGCGCTGGGGCGTCAGCCGCGCGATGCAGGTTTGCCGGAGGTTTTCGTGCTGCCCTCGCCGTCCGGTGCCGCGTCAGGGCATTGGACGCTGGAGCCGTGGCGCGAGCTCGCTGCCTGGATCGCAGCGTAGTGTGGATTGGCGCTGGCGCTCCAAACTCAGCCGTCCGTCCCGGCGAAGGCCGGGACCCATAACCACAGGCCACGGTTTGGCGAAGACTCGTGGTTCGGTACTTCTACCGGCCGTAACCGATAGATTCCGCGGTATGGGTCCCGGCCTTCGCCGGGACGACACCGTTGCCTGCGCTCTACCCATCCTACACACTAAAGATCGAAATTGGT
>NZ_JBVVPO010000124.1:0-12399 GCF_055811795.1 Bradyrhizobium sp. MI1.7 | reverse complement strand
TCTCCGCCCGCACACCTGCGTTTGCGGAGACAACCCCTCATCCGGCGCTTCGCGCCACCTTCTCCCACAAGGGGAGAAGGAAGAGCACTGCGCTTGGCGCAATAGATCGGAGAGAAGCGATGACCACACCGGCGCTCGAGACCAAATACGTCTTCACCGTCACCGCAAAAATCGGCGACGTCATCACGGCCGGCGAGACCGGCATCGGCGTTCGCCGCATCATCCCGATTATCGGCGGCGAGGTGACGGGCGCGATCACCGGGAAGGTGCTGCCGTTCGGCGCCGACTTCCAGACCATCCGGCCCAACGAGCTGATCGATCTCGAAGCGAAATACGCCTTCGAGACGGATGACGGCGCTATCGTCTATGTCGAGAACAAGGGCATGCGCTTCGGCCCGGTCGAGCTGCTGCAAAAGCTCAAGCGCGGTGAGCCGGTCGATCCGAAACTGATCTATTTCCGCACGGTCCCGAAGTTCGAGACGGGGCACGAAAAATATCGCTGGCTGATGGAGCACATTTTTGTCGGCTCAGCCGCACGCCATGCGGACCGCGTGGTGATCGACGTGCATCAGGTGGTGTGACCACACGCTCCGCCGTCGTCCCTGCGAACGCAGGGACCCATACCGCGTGATCTATCAATTGCGACCGGCAGGAGTACCGAACGGCGAGTCTTCGCCAAACAACTCCCTGGGGTTATGGGTCCCTGCCTGCGCAGGGACGACACCGGGTTTGGCGTAGGGATCTTACCCACCTGACTTGCTACATCCTCAGGGACCGCACCGTCCCTCCTTGACTCCCCCAGAATTCGTTATACAACATAACTATTCTGACAAGGACGCAAATGACACAGGGAAACGCCGAGACCGCTGACGCGGGCGCCTCCGGGCTTTTGAGGATCGAGCGGGCGGACCGGGTTCTGACCGTGGGCCTGAACCGGCCGGCCAAGCGCAATGCGCTCAATGACGGCATTATCCTCGAAATCGGCGAGTGCTTTGCCTCCCTGCCCGAGGATATCGGCGCGGTCGTCATCCACGGCATCGGCGATCATTTCTCCTCCGGCCTCGACCTCTCCGAGCTTCAGGACCACGACGCGACCGGCGGCCTCCTCCATTCCCAGATGTGGCACCGGGTGTTCGACCGCATCCAGTACAGCCGCGTGCCCGTGATCGCTGCGCTCCGGGGCGCGGTGATCGGCGGCGGGCTGGAGCTGGCCTGCGCCGCCCATATCCGCGTCGCCGAGCCCTCGACCTATTTCGCCCTGCCGGAAGGGCAGCGCGGCATCTTCGTCGGCGGCGGCGGCTCGGTGCGGCTGCCGCGGCTGATCGGCGTTGCCAGGATGATGGACATGATGCTGACCGGCCGCGTCTATAGCGCGACCGAAGGCGCCTCCTACGGCTTTACGCAATATGTGACGGAGGCCGGCAACGGGCTCGGCAAGGCGCTGGAGCTTGCGACCAAGGTCGCCTCCAACGCGCCGCTGACGAACTTCGCCGTACTCCAGGCGCTGCCGATGATCGCGGAGGCCAATCCGCAGGCCGGCCTGTTGATGGAATCGCTGATGGCAACAGTTGCGCAGAGCGACAAAGAGGCAAAACGCAGGATCCGCGAATTCCTCGAACACAAGACCGCAAAGGTGAAGCCGAAGTCATGAGCGGACAGCCGTCCTCTTCCAGCATGGAGCGCGGCGCGAGCACTTCCCCGCTGCGGCCCATTTCGTTCGGCGATCCCGTCGTCAACATCGAGCGGCGCGACGACGGCACGATTTACCTGCGGCCCAAACAGCCGCTCGGCGACTATCCGGTCCGCCTCACCGACCGCCTGCATCACTGGGCGACGACGACGCCGGACCGCGTCTTCATGGCCGAGCGCGAAGGCGGTCGCGGCTGGCGCAAGATCACTTACGCCGAGCTGCTCGCCGCAAGCCGGCACATTGCGTCCGGCCTGATTGCGCGCGGCCTGTCGGCGGAGCGGCCGGTCGTCATCCTCTCAGGCAATTCGATCGACCACGCGCTGCTGGCGTTCGGCGCGTTCTATGCCGGAATTCCGTTCTGCCCGGTGTCGCCGGCCTATTCGCTGGTGTCGAAGGATTACGGCAAGCTCTCTTACCTGATGAAGCTGCTGACGCCCGGCCTCGTCTTCGCCGAGGACGCCGGCAAGTTCGCGGACGCGCTCACCGCCAATGTCTCGCTCGGCACCGAGATCGCCGCGTCCTGGGGCAGCGTGCCGGGCCGCGACGTCACCCTGCTCGCCGACCTCATGGCGACGCCGCTCCACGGCGATCTCGACGCGATACACGACAAAATCGGCCCCGACACGATCGCGAAGTTTTTGCTGACGTCGGGCTCGACCGGCAACCCCAAGGCCGTCATCAACACCCAGCGCATGATCTGCGCCAACCAGGTGATGCTGCGCGAGACTCTCGCCTTCCTCAAGGACGAGCCCCCGGTCATCATCGACTGGCTGCCCTGGAATCACACCTTTGGCGGCAACCACAATATCGGGCTGACGCTCTACAATGGCGGCTCGATGTATCTCGACGCCGGCAAGCCGGTGCCGGGCGGCATCGAGGAGACCGTGCGCAATCTCCAGGAGATTTCGCCGACGGTCTATTTCAACGTCCCCAAGGGCTATGAATCGCTGCTGCCGTATTTGCGCGACGACCAGGGCCTGCGCGCAAAGTTCTTCGACCGGCTGCACGCGATGTTCTTCTCGGGCGCCGCGCTGTCGCCATTCGTCTGGAACAGCCTCGACGAGCTCGCGGTGAAGGAGAAGGGCTACCGCGTGCCGATGCTGACGGGCCTTGGCGCCACCGAGACCGCGCCGTTCTTCATGTCGGTCAATCCGCGCACCAGCCGCTCCGGCCATGTCGGGTTGCCCGTATCGGGCAATGACGCCAAGCTGGTGCCGAACAACGGCAAGATGGAAGTGCGCGCCAAGGGGCCGAACGTAATGCCCGGCTATTGGCGCCAGCCCGACATCACCGCAAAATCCTTCGACGAGGAAGGATTTTACAAGATGGGCGACGCGCTCAAGCCCGTCGACCCCGATGATCTCAACGCCGGCTTCGATTTCGACGGCCGTGTCAGCGAAGACTTCAAGCTCGGCAGCGGAACCTGGGTCAGCGTCGGCCCGCTGCGCGCGCGCTTCGTCGCGGCCTGCGCGCCGCTGGTGCGCGACGTCGTCATCGCCGGCATCAACCGCGACGAAATCTCCGCGCTGGTGCTGCTCGATCTCGACGGCTGCCGGCTGATCAACCCGACGCTGCCGGCCGACGATCTCACCGTCACGGCCCGGGACCGGCTGGTGCGTGAAGCCTTCCGCGAGCGCCTGACACGCTTTCTGGCTTCGGCCACCGGTTCCTCGACGCGGATCACGCGCGCGATCCTGCTGGACACGCCGCTGTCGATCGACAAGGGCGAGGTCACCGACAAGGGCTCGATCAACCAGCGCGCGGTGCTCGAGCATCGCGACGCGCTGATCGAGGAGCTCTACGCTGCCAATCCATCGGACCGTGTGATATCGGTCGGCTAAGAAACCATCGCTACAGGAGAACGCCATGTTGTTGAAGGATCAGGCAGTCATCGTTACCGGCGGTGCATCGGGACTGGGCGCTGCGACCGCGCGAAAGCTGGCGGCGCAGGGCGCCAAGGTCGCGGTGTTCGACCTCAATGCCAAGCTTGCGGAGACCGTCGCCGCCGAGCTCAAGGGCGTCGCCGTGACCTGCGACGTCTCCGATGCCGCCTCGGCCGAGGCTGCGATCACGCAGGCGACCAAGGCGCATGGACCCGCGCGCGTGCTGGTCAATTGCGCCGGCATCGGCGTCGCCAAGCGCGTGGTCGGCCGCGACGGGCCGATGGCCCTTGCCGATTTCGACAAGGTGATCAAGGTCAACCTCATCGGCACCTTCAACATGCTGCGCCTCGCCGCGACCGAGATGTCCAAGCTCGAGCCGCAGGCGACCGGCGAGCGCGGCGTCATCATCAATACGGCGTCCGTTGCCGCCTATGACGGCCAGATCGGCCAGTCGGCCTATTCCGCCTCCAAGGGCGGCATCGTCGGCATGACGCTGCCGATCGCGCGCGAGCTCGCGCAGTTCGGCGTCCGCGTGCTGACCATCGCGCCCGGCCTGTTCCTGACGCCGCTGCTCGCCAACCTGCCGCAGGAAGCCCAGGACTCGCTCGCCGCCGCGATCCCGTTCCCGCGCCGGCTCGGCCACGCCGACGAGTTCGCCGCGCTCGCGCTGCACATGGTCGAGAACTCGTACCTGAACGGCGAAGTGGTGCGCCTCGACGGCTCGCTGCGCATGGCGCCGAAGTAAGGCGCAACGAAAGCAGGGTCATCGCATGTTCGTGAACCGGCGCGACGTCCAGATCCAGTGGGGCGACTGCGACCCCGCCAACATCGTCTATTACCCGCGCTATTTCGCGATGTTCGACGATTCGACCTCGACCCTGTTCGAGGTCGCCGGCTTCTCCAAGCAGGACCTGGTCCGCAAATACGGCCTAGTGGGTATCCCCATGGTCGATACGCGGGCCAAGTTCTACATCCCCTCGACCTATGGCGACTGGATCACCATCGAAACGAGGATCGAGAGCATCAAGCGCTCGAGCTTCGAGGTGAAGCACAGCGTCTACAAGGGCGAGGCGCTCGCGCTCGAGGGTTTTGAGACCCGCGTCCTGGTCGGCCGCGATCCCGTTAACCCCGACAAGCTGAAATCGGCACCGTTTCCAGCGGAAATGGTAGCCAAATTCACGGGGAGCTGGGTCTGGAGCTAAATCGCCGCATCACCAAAAGAGGGGGCTGAATTACCCCCCGATTTCTGCTTTCAAAGAAACACGTCAAGGGAGGAATAGATGAAACGCTTTTACCTGACCGCCGCCATCGCCGCGGCGACGCTTGCCCTGCCGGCTCTGCCTGCGCTGGCCCAGACCAGCGAAATCACCATCGGCATCACCACCACCACGACCGGCCCCGGCGCAGCGCTCGGCATTCCCGAGCGCAACGCGCTGGAATTCGTGCCGAAGGAGATCGGCGGCGTGCCGCTGAAGGTGATCGTGCTCGACGACGGCGGCGATCCCACCACGGCGACCACCAACGCCCGCCGCTTCGTGACCGAATCCAAGGCCGACATCATCATGGGCTCGGCGCTGACGCCGCCGACCATCGCGGTCTCCAACGTCGCCAACGAGGCCGGCATTCCGCATTTCGGCCTGGCGCCGTTCCCGATCACGCCTGAGCGCATGAAGTGGTCGGTGGCGATGCCGCAGCCGATCCCGATCGTGGGCAAGGTGCTGTACGACCACATGAAGTCGAAGGGCGTGAAGACCGTCGGCTATATCGGCTATTCCGACTCCTATGGCGACCTCTGGTTCAACGACCTGAAGGCCCAGGCCGTGCCGATGGGCATCACCATCGCCGATGAGGAGCGCTTCGCCCGCCCTGATACGTCAGTGACCGGACAGGTGCTAAAGCTCGTCGCCGCCAACCCCGATGCGATCCTGGTCGGCGCTTCCGGTACCGCGGCCGCGCTGCCGCAGACCGAGCTGCGCGAGCGCGGCTATCAGGGCCTGATCTACCAGACCCATGGCGCCGCCAGCGTGGACTTCATCCGCATCGCCGGCAAAGCAGCGGAAGGCGTGCTGATGGCCTCCGGTCCCGTCATGGACCCCGAGGACCAGCCCGACGAAGCCGCCACCAAGAAGCCGGGCCTCGCGCTCAACACCGCCTATGAGGCCAAGTACGGCCCGAACAGCCGCAGCCAGTTCGCCGGTCATTCCTATGATGCGTTCGAGATCCTCAAGCGCATCATTCCGACGGCGCTGAAAACCGCAAAGCCCGGCACGCCGGAATTCCGCGAAGCGATCCGCCAGGCGCTGCTGTCCGAGAAGGAGCTGGCGGCGAGCCAGGGCGTCTACAACTTCACCGAAAAGGACCGCTACGGCCTCGACGAGCGCTCGCGCATCCTGCTCACGGTGAAGAACGGCAAGTACACGCTCGTGAGGTAAGGCGCGGCAAGAGTTTTGAGACGACGAGAGCCGGCCCGTTGGGCCGGCTCTTTTGTTTTGGGTTTGAGATTGGCGAGTGCGAAGTCGAATCGAGTCGGCCTACAGCAGCGCTCTCTCCGTTCCCTCCCCCCTTGCGGGGGAGGGGCAGGGAGAGGGGTGCCACACGGGAATTCTTTCCGTCGTGCACCCGCCCTCGATGCATCATCAACAACGGGTACCTTTTCCTGGACCACCCCTCTCCCTAGCCCTCCCCCGCAAGGGGGGAGGGAACGGAGAGAGCGCTGCTGTAGGCCGACTCGATTCGACTTCGCACTCGCCAATCTCAAACCCAAAACAAAAGAGCCGGCCCAACGGGCCGGCTCTCGTCGTCTCAAAACTCTTGCCGCGCCTTACCTCACGAGCGTGTACTTGCCGTTCTTCACCGTGAGCAGGATGCGCGAGCGCTCGTCGAGGCCGTAGCGGTCCTTTTCGGTGAAGTTGTAGACGCCCTGGCTCGCCGCCAGCTCCTTCTCGGACAGCAGCGCCTGGCGGATCGCTTCGCGGAATTCCGGCGTGCCGGGCTTTGCGGTTTTCAGCGCCGTCGGAATGATGCGCTTGAGGATCTCGAACGCATCATAGGAATGACCGGCGAACTGGCTGCGGCTGTTCGGGCCGTACTTGGCCTCATAGGCGGTGTTGAGCGCGAGGCCCGGCTTCTTGGTGGCGGCTTCGTCGGGCTGGTCCTCGGGGTCCATGACGGGACCGGAGGCCATCAGCACGCCTTCCGCTGCTTTGCCGGCGATGCGGATGAAGTCCACGCTGGCGGCGCCATGGGTCTGGTAGATCAGGCCCTGATAGCCGCGCTCGCGCAGCTCGGTCTGCGGCAGCGCGGCCGCGGTACCGGAAGCGCCGACCAGGATCGCATCGGGGTTGGCGGCGACGAGCTTTAGCACCTGTCCGGTCACTGACGTATCAGGGCGGGCGAAGCGCTCCTCATCGGCGATGGTGATGCCCATCGGCACGGCCTGGGCCTTCAGGTCGTTGAACCAGAGGTCGCCATAGGAGTCGGAATAGCCGATATAGCCGACGGTCTTCACGCCCTTCGACTTCATGTGGTCGTACAGCACCTTGCCCACGATCGGGATCGGCTGCGGCATCGCCACCGACCACTTCATGCGCTCAGGCGTGATCGGGAACGGCGCCAGGCCGAAATGCGGAATGCCGGCCTCGTTGGCGACGTTGGAGACCGCGATGGTCGGCGGCGTCAGCGCCGAGCCCATGATGATGTCGGCCTTGGATTCGGTCACGAAGCGGCGGGCGTTGGTGGTCGCCGTGGTGGGATCGCCGCCGTCGTCGAGCACGATCACCTTCAGCGGCACGCCGCCGATCTCCTTCGGCACGAATTCCAGCGCGTTGCGCTCGGGAATGCCGAGCGCTGCGCCGGGGCCGGTCGTGGTGGTGGTGATGCCGATGGTGATTTCGCTGGTCTGGGCCAGCGCAGGCAGAGCCGGCAGGGCAAGCGTCGCCGCGGCGATGGCGGCGGTCAGGTAAAAGCGTTTCATCTATTCCTCCCTTGACGTGTTTCTTTGAAAGCAGAAATCGGGGGGTAATTCAGCCCCCTCTTTTGGTGATGCGGCGATTTAGCTCCAGACCCAGCTCCCCGTGAATTTGGCTACCATTTCCGCTGGAAACGGTGCCGATTTCAGCTTGTCGGGGTTAACGGGATCGCGGCCGACCAGGACGCGGGTCTCAAAACCCTCGAGCGCGAGCGCCTCGCCCTTGTAGACGCTGTGCTTCACCTCGAAGCTCGAGCGCTTGATGCTCTCGATCCTCGTTTCGATGGTGATCCAGTCGCCATAGGTCGAGGGGATGTAGAACTTGGCCCGCGTATCGACCATGGGGATACCCACTAGGCCGTATTTGCGGACCAGGTCCTGCTTGGAGAAGCCGGCGACCTCGAACAGGGTCGAGGTCGAATCGTCGAACATCGCGAAATAGCGCGGGTAATAGACGATGTTGGCGGGGTCGCAGTCGCCCCACTGGATCTGGACGTCGCGCCGGTTCACGAACATGCGATGACCCTGCTTTCGTTGCGCCTTACTTCGGCGCCATGCGCAGCGAGCCGTCGAGGCGCACCACTTCGCCGTTCAGGTACGAGTTCTCGACCATGTGCAGCGCGAGCGCGGCGAACTCGTCGGCGTGGCCGAGCCGGCGCGGGAACGGGATCGCGGCGGCGAGCGAGTCCTGGGCTTCCTGCGGCAGGTTGGCGAGCAGCGGCGTCAGGAACAGGCCGGGCGCGATGGTCAGCACGCGGACGCCGAACTGCGCGAGCTCGCGCGCGATCGGCAGCGTCATGCCGACGATGCCGCCCTTGGAGGCGGAATAGGCCGACTGGCCGATCTGGCCGTCATAGGCGGCAACGGACGCCGTATTGATGATGACGCCGCGCTCGCCGGTCGCCTGCGGCTCGAGCTTGGACATCTCGGTCGCGGCGAGGCGCAGCATGTTGAAGGTGCCGATGAGGTTGACCTTGATCACCTTGTCGAAATCGGCAAGGGCCATCGGCCCGTCGCGGCCGACCACGCGCTTGGCGACGCCGATGCCGGCGCAATTGACCAGCACGCGCGCGGGTCCATGCGCCTTGGTCGCCTGCGTGATCGCAGCCTCGGCCGAGGCGGCATCGGAGACGTCGCAGGTCACGGCGACGCCCTTGAGCTCGGCGGCGACGGTCTCCGCAAGCTTGGCATTGAGGTCGAACACCGCGACCTTGGCGCCCTGCGCCGCCAGCTTTCGCGCGGTCGCAGCGCCCAGTCCCGATGCACCGCCGGTAACGATGACTGCCTGATCCTTCAACAACATGGCGTTCTCCTGTAGCGATGGTTTCTTAGCCGACCGATATCACACGGTCCGATGGATTGGCAGCGTAGAGCTCCTCGATCAGCGCGTCGCGATGCTCGAGCACCGCGCGCTGGTTGATCGAGCCCTTGTCGGTGACCTCGCCCTTGTCGATCGACAGCGGCGTGTCCAGCAGGATCGCGCGCGTGATCCGCGTCGAGGAACCGGTGGCCGAAGCCAGAAAGCGTGTCAGGCGCTCGCGGAAGGCTTCACGCACCAGCCGGTCCCGGGCCGTGACGGTGAGATCGTCGGCCGGCAGCGTCGGGTTGATCAGCCGGCAGCCGTCGAGATCGAGCAGCACCAGCGCGGAGATTTCGTCGCGGTTGATGCCGGCGATGACGACGTCGCGCACCAGCGGCGCGCAGGCCGCGACGAAGCGCGCGCGCAGCGGGCCGACGCTGACCCAGGTTCCGCTGCCGAGCTTGAAGTCTTCGCTGACACGGCCGTCGAAATCGAAGCCGGCGTTGAGATCATCGGGGTCGACGGGCTTGAGCGCGTCGCCCATCTTGTAAAATCCTTCCTCGTCGAAGGATTTTGCGGTGATGTCGGGCTGGCGCCAATAGCCGGGCATTACGTTCGGCCCCTTGGCGCGCACTTCCATCTTGCCGTTGTTCGGCACCAGCTTGGCGTCATTGCCCGATACGGGCAACCCGACATGGCCGGAGCGGCTGGTGCGCGGATTGACCGACATGAAGAACGGCGCGGTCTCGGTGGCGCCAAGGCCCGTCAGCATCGGCACGCGGTAGCCCTTCTCCTTCACCGCGAGCTCGTCGAGGCTGTTCCAGACGAATGGCGACAGCGCGGCGCCCGAGAAGAACATCGCGTGCAGCCGGTCGAAGAACTTTGCGCGCAGGCCCTGGTCGTCGCGCAAATACGGCAGCAGCGATTCATAGCCCTTGGGGACGTTGAAATAGACCGTCGGCGAAATCTCCTGGAGATTGCGCACGGTCTCCTCGATGCCGCCCGGCACCGGCTTGCCGGCGTCGAGATACATCGAGCCGCCATTGTAGAGCGTCAGCCCGATATTGTGGTTGCCGCCAAAGGTGTGATTCCAGGGCAGCCAGTCGATGATGACCGGGGGCTCGTCCTTGAGGAAGGCGAGAGTCTCGCGCAGCATCACCTGGTTGGCGCAGATCATGCGCTGGGTGTTGATGACGGCCTTGGGGTTGCCGGTCGAGCCCGACGTCAGCAAAAACTTCGCGATCGTGTCGGGGCCGATTTTGTCGTGTATCGCGTCGAGATCGCCGTGGAGCGGCGTCGCCATGAGGTCGGCGAGCAGGGTGACGTCGCGGCCCGGCACGCTGCCCCAGGACGCGGCGATCTCGGTGCCGAGCGAGACATTGGCGGTGAGCGCGTCCGCGAACTTGCCGGCGTCCTCGGCGAAGACGAGGCCGGGCGTCAGCAGCTTCATCAGGTAAGAGAGCTTGCCGTAATCCTTCGACACCAGCGAATAGGCCGGCGACACCGGGCAGAACGGAATTCCGGCATAGAACGCGCCGAACGCCAGCAGCGCGTGGTCGATCGAATTGCCTGAGAGGATGACGACCGGCCGCTCCGCCGACAGGCCGCGCGCAATCAGGCCGGACGCAATGTGCCGGCTTGCGGCGAGCAGCTCGGCGTAAGTGATCTTGCGCCAGCCGCGACCGCCTTCGCGCTCGGCCATGAAGACGCGGTCCGGCGTCGTCGTCGCCCAGTGATGCAGGCGGTCGGTGAGGCGGACCGGATAGTCGCCGAGCGGCTGTTTGGGCCGCAGGTAAATCGTGCCGTCGTCGCGCCGCTCGATGTTGACGACGGGATCGCCGAACGAAATGGGCCGCAGCGGGGAAGTGCTCGCGCCGCGCTCCATGCTGGAAGAGGACGGCTGTCCGCTCATGACTTCGGCTTCACCTTTGCGGTCTTGTGTTCGAGGAATTCGCGGATCCTGCGTTTTGCCTCTTTGTCGCTCTGCGCAACTGTTGCCATCAGCGATTCCATCAACAGGCCGGCCTGCGGATTGGCCTCCGCGATCATCGGCAGCGCCTGGAGTACGGCGAAGTTCGTCAGCGGCGCGTTGGAGGCGACCTTGGTCGCAAGCTCCAGCGCCTTGCCGAGCCCGTTGCCGGCCTCCGTCACATATTGCGTAAAGCCGTAGGAGGCGCCTTCGGTCGCGCTATAGACGCGGCCGGTCAGCATCATGTCCATCATCCTGGCAACGCCGATCAGCCGCGGCAGCCGCACCGAGCCGCCGCCGCCGACGAAGATGCCGCGCTGCCCTTCCGGCAGGGCGAAATAGGTCGAGGGCTCGGCGACGCGGATATGGGCGGCGCAGGCCAGCTCCAGCCCGCCGCCGATCACCGCGCCCCGGAGCGCAGCGATCACGGGCACGCGGCTGTACTGGATGCGGTCGAACACCCGGTGCCACATCTGGGAATGGAGGAGGCCGCCGGTCGCGTCGTGGTCCTGAAGCTCGGAGAGGTCGAGGCCGGAGGAGAAATGATCGCCGATGCCGTGGATGACGACCGCGCCGATATCCTCGGGCAGGGAGGCAAAGCACTCGCCGATTTCGAGGATAATGCCGTCATTGAGCGCATTGCGCTTGGCCGGCCGGTTCAGGCCCACGGTCAGAACCCGGTCCGCCCGCTCGATCCTCAAAAGCCCGGAGGCGCCCGCGTCAGCGGTCTCGGCGTTTCCCTGTGTCATTTGCGTCCTTGTCAGAATAGTTATGTTGTATAACGAATTCTGGGGGAGTCAAGGAGGGACGGTGCGGTCCCTGAGGATGTAGCAAGTCAGGTGGGTAAGATCCCTACGCCAAACCCGGTGTCGTCCCTGCGCAGGCAGGGACCCATAACCCCAGGGAGTTGTTTGGCGAAGACTCGCCGTTCGGTACTCCTGCCGGTCGCAATTGATAGATCACGCGGTATGGGTCCCTGCGTTCGCAGGGACGACGGCGGAGCGTGTGGTCACACCACCTGATGCACGTCGATCACCACGCGGTCCGCATGGCGTGCGGCTGAGCCGACAAAAATGTGCTCCATCAGCCAGCGATATTTTTCGTGCCCCGTCTCGAACTTCGGGACCGTGCGGAAATAGATCAGTTTCGGATCGACCGGCTCACCGCGCTTGAGCTTTTGCAGCAGCTCGACCGGGCCGAAGCGCATGCCCTTGTTCTCGACATAGACGATAGCGCCGTCATCCGTCTCGAAGGCGTATTTCGCTTCGAGATCGATCAGCTCGTTGGGCCGGATGGTCTGGAAGTCGGCGCCGAACGGCAGCACCTTCCCGGTGATCGCGCCCGTCACCTCGCCGCCGATAATCGGGATGATGCGGCGAACGCCGATGCCGGTCTCGCCGGCCGTGATGACGTCGCCGATTTTTGCGGTGACGGTGAAGACGTATTTGGTCTCGAGCGCCGGTGTGGTCATCGCTTCTCTCCGATCTATTGCGCCAAGCGCAGTGCTCTTCCTTCTCCCCTTGTGGGAGAAGGTGGCGCGAAGCGCCGGATGAGGGGTTGTCTCCGCAAACGCAGGTGTGCGGGCGGAGA
>NZ_JBVVPO010000123.1:0-12732 GCF_055811795.1 Bradyrhizobium sp. MI1.7 | reverse complement strand
AAAGCCGACCGACCGTCAGCCCACAACCGCCGCCGCCTGACCGGCCCCGGCCGTCACCAAAATTTGGCGATAGCTCCCCATACGGCGGGACGGGGCAATCTTAGACGCGACCGCAGCCGCCATGGCCCAATAGAAACCGTGAACGACAGCGCCCACCGTGCGTGCCAACAGTAGCCCTTCGAAACTGTGAGAAATCATCGCCGCAACATTGGTTGCGGAAAGAATAAGCATAAAGGCGATGAGTAACGGCTTGCGAGGAAACTTCTGAAGCAGAACAGGCGACAACAGAGCGCTCGCAGCACCGATCCAGCCATAGAGGCTCACGATGAGCCCGACCGCTGCCTGATCGCGTCCTAGGTCGCGAGCAATCTGAGACAACAGCCCGATAGGTGCTAACTCTGCCGAGACACTATCAAACGAGGCGATGCCAGCACGATGACGGCGAGCCAGATGCGGAGCGAAGAATCTGTACCGTCGCTCGTCATTATCGGACCCCAGAGTGAGAAGATTCCGGCCGTCTCATGTTGTCGATGATTAGCCGGTACTTGTTATTCATGAACGCGGTCCTGAGGCTATTGTCTGCCACGGTCAGTTGCTCGTCCGCGGTCAAGCCCATTGCCTCCGTCGATCGGACAACGAGTGTCGTCCAAGCACTCCGGAAATATGCCGGGTCGTCGGAGTCGACCTTGAAGTAGAGGCCAGCATGCAGAGCCGAGAAGATTGTGCTCTTCGAGCGGAGGAAACACCTTCAGTTCGACTTTGAGAGTGGGCACACCGCAAGGGCAATGCCCTTCTCGGGCAAGGCGTCGCATCAGCCGCGGATCAGCCTCACATTGAACGCCATGATCTATGCGGCCGACGTCTAGCCTGCCGATCGCCGCAGCCACATAGTCTGACGGGCCTTCTTCGCCAGCATGCGCCGTCGTCTTCCATCCGAGCGTGTGGGCCTGTGCAAAAACTACGGCAAAAGGCGAAGGAGGATATCCGTTTTCCGGTCCACCAAGCCCAGGCGTCAATATCCTGGCGTGCCAGGGCCGCGCCATCTCGACAGCGGCGAAAGTGTCAATCGGTATTGGACTGGGACCCCCGATTGGGTCCAAAGGGGGCTCTGACGCAATTTTGATGCAGCACTGGCCATGTGGTGCCGAGCAGCCGAGCCTGCAGCAAGTCGAGCTTGGCGTGTCGTACATTTTGCGCTTGACTAGTTTGAGCTTGGTGATCGGGCCCTCTGTCTTTCGGTTGGACCAAAACGTTGTGATCGCTGCGCTGACGGCGGCCTTGTCCTTAATGACGCCGCTGGCGAAAGACATGAGGCTTGCGCATGCTCGTTCCAACCATGGTCCAAGCTCTCCGTGAGCCTTGTTGCGGATCATCGCATGGAAAGCGCCTATGATCTCTCGAGCTTCCGCCAGGAGAGGAGCGCCTTGCTCAATCGCCGCAATGGTGACGGTTTCTGACTTTGATTGAGTATCGCCGCCATTGGTCATCTGGCGGGCGATCGTTTCTGTACTGTCTCCGCGAGACTCTCGGGTAGGAGAGTGATCTGTCGTCGCCGCTCGAGGTCGTGGATGATTGCTCCGTACCGCTGATTGCGGCGCCATGCCCAATCCTCGATGCCGATAACGCTCGGCGCAGCAAAGGGCTGATACCCGCGCCTCCTAACCACCCGAAGCATTGTGTCGTTGCTCACGGGCAGCATAAGTCGTCGTCCGTGAAGAATTCGGAAGCGATTGATCTGTCGCAGTGATTTGACGCGAGCAAGTATTCGATTTTGCAAGAAAGCCGTGGGTAGGTCCTGGTTTTCTTGCGTTTTTGGATTCCGGATTGGGCGGCTTCGTGATTCCTTTGACGGCGAGATTCGCTGTTGGGGAGAACCCATGAGCCATCCGCGCGACGATCGTCAGGACGATCTGTTTCGTCCATCTCTGGAGAAGATCATCAACCTTCGCCATCCGTTGGTGCGTCTGGCGGCGGAGATCGATTGGGACTTCCTGGCGAGACGCTTCAGTTCGGTCTGTCGCCTCGGGCCGGGGCAGCCACCGTTGCCGACACGATTGGTAGCCGGACTATTCATCCTCAAGCACATGCACAATCTCTCTGACGAGGCGCTGTGCGACAGGTGGGGTCGAGAACCCGTATTTTCAGTATTTCTGCGGCGAGGTGTTGTTCCGGCACGACATGCCATTCGATCGCTCGTCGCTGACCCGCTGGCGCCAGCGGCTGGGTGAGGAGCAGATCGCCGCGCTGTTGCAAGAAAGCCTCTCGGTGGCGCATCGAACTGGGGCAATCGAGACCAAAGATCTCGAGCGGGTCGTTGTGGATACCACCTTACAGGAGAAGGCGATCGCGCATCCGAGCGATGCGCGGCTCATGCACCGGGCGATCGAGAAGCTGGTCGGTTTGGCCAAACGCGAGAGCGTCGAACTGCGCCAAAGCTATCTGCGCGTGGCCAGGCGCGCCGCCATCATGGTGGGACGCTACACGCATGCCCACCAGTTCAAGCGTGCCCGGCGAGAGCTCAAATTCCTGCGCACCCGGCTTGGCCGCATCATCCGTGACATCAGACGCAAGATCGAGGGCGACCCTGCGCTTGAGGATCGCTTTGGTCCGCTGCTCGATCTCGCCCACCGGGTTCGCCATCAAGAGCAGCGTCAGCGCGGTCCCAAGGTCTACTCGTTGCACGCCCCCGAGGTGGAGTGCATCGGCAAAGGCAAGGCCCGGGCACCTTACGAATTTGGCTGCAAAGTCTCGATTGCCACGCCTGCCACCGCGCCCAAAGGCGGGCAGTTCGTACTGCATGCCAAGGCCCTGCACGGCAATCCCTATGACGGCCACACGCTCGGTCCCGTCATCGCCGACCTCGAAAAGCTCACTGGTGTTGCAGCGCGCCGCATCCACGGCGACAAGGGCTACCGCGGCCACAACTATCCCGACCGGTTCAAGGTCTGGATCAGCGGCCAGGTTCGCCGTGTCACCAAAGCCATCCGCCGCGAGATGCGGCGTCGCGCCGCCGTCGAGCCTGTGATCGGCCATCTCAAGGACGACCACCGAATGCGCCGTAACCATCTCAAGGGTCGCGACGGCGACCGCACCAACGCCGTGCTCGCCGCCGCCGGCTACAACTTCAGCCTGCTCCGCCGCTGGCTCACCGAACTTTTATGCGGCCTGTTATGGATACTCTGTCGCCACCTATCGCAACCACACCTTGCGTAAAACGGTGCTCAGGGACGTTCTTCACGAACGACTAAGTCCACGGGCAAAACGCGCCGCCGGGCGGCCTCCCAAGGCAAGGCCAGGGTGATGGACGATCAGATCGAGCCAGCTCGTTCGCCGCGCCCACCGTGCCAGAGCGCGGTCATCGAAGCGCTCGGTGAAAATACGCAGGCTGCACAGAATGGTAACGCAGCCGAAGCGGCGCGCCACGACCACTAGGCGAACCTGCCTCCCGCCAGCGGCAGATCGGTTAGGGCGCTGATATTGGCTATGTATTCGCCTAGAACTGGTCCCGCAGTCGGAACCGAAACTCGTGCCCCTCGTGGGGGAGGTACGGTGACGGTTGTGCGCCACTCCAGCCGCGAGGTACCAGAGCCGATGGATGTAGGGCTCGTTGCATCATATAGTTTCCTTCGTGAAACCAACGCGAGCCGGCGCTTGAACTTCATGAAAAGTGAATTCAGAGCCCGATTGGACGCCGGATTACCCCGAATACGGCCTTGTTCCATGCCGAAACACGAGCGCTCTCCCTTAGACGCAAGCCACTGAATGTACTCAGCCATCTGGTTGGAGATTGCTACGACAATGCTCTCGGCGAAACCATCAACGGTCTCTACAAGGCCGAGGTGATCCACCGGGGCGCACCATGGCGCAGCTCCGAGGCCGTCGAGCTGCATCGCTTGTACGTGTGGACTTGTCCTCCTGGCGTGGGTTAGCCATGTCGTTTTCCATTACTGCAGGTTGATGACTTACTACCACTAGTCGCCCGTTTCCGAGTGCTTCTGGTCACGCATACGTCTGAAAAAGCGGCTCTACTCATAGCGAAGTCCTGCGCAGAACGAACCTACCATTTCTGGTAAGAGCTCGGCCTGCCTTGCCGCTCGCACACTAGAAAATCGATTCCATGAAACCTGCGATGCTGGAGTCGGCTGAATGGGTGGAACGGACGGGCAGTTGGTGGATTCCTCGTTTGCGGTCGGCGAAACGAGGAGCTGTATTATGGCTGGAGGGCGGCGAGCGGTCCAGTTGGCGATGGCCGACGAAGAGATCGCAGCATTGGCGGCTCTTTCGCGGTCGAGAACTGAACTAGCGAACCGGGTCTCGCGGGCGCAGATGCTGCTGGCGTATCGCGAGAATCCGTCGTTTTGCGCAGTAGGTCAAAGACTTGGAGTCCATCATCAGACGGTGCAGCGCTGTGTCGAGCGAGCGCTGGCGATGGCCCGCTGGCCGCCCTTGACGATCGCCCCCGCCCCGGCAAGGAACCAACCATCACGCCTGAGGCCAAAGCCTGGTTGGTGTCGTTGGCGTGTGACAAGGCGAAGGACCACGGCTATCCACATGAGTTGTGGACGACGCGGCTGTTGGCGCGCCATGCGCGCGAACACGGGCCGGCTGCAGGGCATGCATGCTTGACCAATTTGGTCCTTGTGCAAGACCCTCGGCAAGGAGGAAATCAAGCCGCACAAGGTGCGCTACTATCTTGAAAATCGCCATGCTGAGTTCGAACGGAAGATGGCCGAGGTCCTGTGCGTCGTGAAGTCGCAGTCCTGAAAAAAGCCCCTGCCAAGTCGAAGAGACGGGGAAAGCCGGTGGCGATCGTGTCGTGCGACGAAAAGCCGGAATCCAGGCCATCGCAACGACGGCGCCGGATTTGCCGCCCGAACCCGGCATCCACGCCGGCTTTGCGCGCGACCACGAGTACAAGCGGCACGGCAGGCTCAGCCTATTGGCCGGGATTGATCTGCTCACCGGCAGAGTTCACGCTCTCGTCAGAGACCGTCACCGCAGCCGCGAGTTCATAGAACTCCTCAGACTTCTCGATGCCGCTTATCCGAGGAGCACCCGATCAAATTGATCCTCGACAATCATTCCACGCACATCTCGAGAGAAACCAAAGCCTGGTTCGCTACCCGACCAAGCGGGCGCTTCGAGTTCACCTTCACGCCCAAGCACGGCTCGTGGCTCAACCTCATCGAGGGCTTCTTCTCCAAGTTCGCTCGTTCGGTCCTGCGCCACATCCGGGTCGCATCAAAACATGAGCTCAAGGAGCGCATCATGGCCGGTATCGACGATGTCAATCGCCACCCCGTCATCCACACATGGTCTTATAATGTCAATCGCCCTTTAATTGCGGTTTGTTGTCAAGTTTACATTTCTGAACTCGCCCACGGCACGGTGGTAGTGCTCGCGCCGTCGGAGCTGGTCCGGGTTGCGGAGACGGCGCGGGCGCGGCTGATACGTGCTTAGCCGGCTAGGCATTGGATCGCCGGGGCTGGTTGATGTCTTCGCTGGGGTCATGGTCCTTTCCGAGGTCGCGCAGCGCCTCATGATGATGTCCGGGTCGGGCGCCTCAACGTTTGCAGCGGAGTGCGGTCGAGGCGCCAGCAGCCGATTGACCGAGGTCGCCACAACACCGTCCCAGCGGGACATCGCCAGTCCGGCAGACCGGACCAGGAATTTTACAAGATCTGATCAGGCTTCCTTCGCCTGGTCCCAATCGAACGATGTGCCGTCGCCCCAGATACAGTGAAGAACAGGCGATTTTGCGCGCGATGGCGACCTTTGCCTTTCGCATGCCATTTCGCTTGGCGAGCTTCATGCCCCAAGCCTTGAGAGAGGACAATTTCTTCGTTCGATAAAGCAGGACGGTCGCCGCCTCGTACAGGTAAGTTCGGAGAAGACGGTCGCCCCATCGTAATATCTTGCCATTGATGTCAGTTTCGCCAGACTGGTTGCGTCGAGGCGTAAGACCCAGATAGGCGCCGACGCTTGATGCCGATCGGAAGCGCGATGGGTCGTCGATCGTATGGCGGAAGGTCAAGGCGGTCACCACGCCGACACCAGGAACCGTCATCAGGCGGCGCGTCGTCTCATCCGACTTCGCCAACTGGCGGACTTCGTTATCGAACTTGCTTTGCGAGACATCCAGCCCAACATATTGCTTCATAGCCCACTCCGATTTGCGAGATTGCGGGAAGGCTTGAAGATAGCGGACCTTTCAAGCCGCGGGCGCCGACCGCAATTACGTCATCGTTTGCAAATTTGACCCGTCGTATTGCCGCATCAGCGAATGTTACCCTGATAGCTCAATTGCCGATGACGATCCGATGTCGACTGATCGGCCGCGCCAAGTGGCTTTCCCGGCTTGCTCGACGAGAGGGGCTGTGGGCGGCTCGGGCTATGGGGCAGCGGTCGTGGCGGCGCCGAGCGGCTCCTCCGCGACCAATTGCTCGGCCGTCTTCCGTCTAAGCGTCCTGAGCAGCCGCTGCACGATCGAATGCTGTCTCGTTCCGAACTCCTCGGGGTATTTCTCGCTCAGCCGGCCGACGATGGCGAGTGCAGTTAACTGCGGCTGCTAGACGAGCCAACCCTCGATCGCAGCAATATGCGGGTCGAGCTTGGACGGCATGCGAACCCTCTTATAGGGCCGACGGGTGCGCCGGTGCGTGGCACGCGGCTCGGCGACCGTCGCCGTCTTGCCGAGCGTCTTCGCGAACGTCGCTGCGGTCGCCGGCGCGGTGCTCGTGCAAGCGGGTTGCAGGCCACGCCTGTCCGGCACGACGATCGACGCGATTGCCGAGTTCGTCCTGGGTCGCGCGAATCTCGGCCAACAGCCCGACCGGATCGAGCGAGCGATACTGATCGCGCAGCCCTTTCTTCACGGCCGCGGTCACCTTGGGATGCGCCAATGCGCGCTCATAGGGCGTCGACGGGGGATGATAGCGCTTGATCACTTTAGCCCCTTCGCGGCGCTTCTCCTTCAGCTTGAACGACGGCTGGAAGAAGTTGACGTAGAGCCATGCCTCCGCATAGAGGCGGCCCATCACGCGCGCCGTCTCGACGCCAACGAAGCGGCCATAGCCCATGAGGCGGCGGACGACCGCACCATTCTTCTGCTCGACGAACGCCTGATCGTTCTTCTTGTACGCGCGCGAGCGTGTGACCTCGAGCTTCTGTTCGCGGCACCATGGCACGACGACATCGTTCATGAAGGCGCTGTCGTTGTCGAAGTCCACGCCGCGCAAGAGCCAGGGGAACAGGCTCTGGGCGCGGTTGATCGCCTCGACGACCAGCGAACCCTCCCGCGTCAGCAACGGCAGGCACTCCGTCCAGCCCGTGGCGACATCGGCCATCGTCAGGGTCTGGATGAACGAGCCGGCCACCGACGTGCCGCCATGCGCGACCAATCAACCTCGCAGAAGCCGGGTACCGGGCTGTTCCAGTCATTGAACGTGCGGATCGGGACTTCGCGCCGGATTGCCGAATAGAATCCGGCACGGCGCCGCCTGCCGCCGCTCGCCGTAATCTTCACATCGACGAGCAAGCGGTCGATGGTTGCGGCGCTGATCGCCAGAACAGGATCACGGTCGGCCTCACCAAGCTGGAATCGGCCATGTTGCTCGTGCGCCGGCAGCAAGGTCGGGATCATCACCTTGAGCCGCTTACCGCATACCCGATCCGACGCCTCCCACAGCGCCGTCATCGCGTCCTTGATCGTCGCGCCATATCTGCGCTTGCGCTCTCCGGGCGCCTCCATCTTCTCCGGTCCAACCGTTGCGCTCCGCCGAAGCGCGCGCACCGCATGCTTGCGATGCCAGCCCGTCTTCGCGCACAACTCGTCGAGGATCCGCCCCTTCTCACCTCGTTTGGCCGACCGGTAACGCTCCGTAACCGCAGACACCACCTCGCGCCGGGCGCCCATGCTGATCTTTCCCGCCATAGACGCCACCGAACCAATTCGATGGCACCGACCCAATCGTCGGCGAGAAGTTGTCCAGTAATATTCTGGATGAGGCAATGCGGGTCAGTTCAGCGTCTCCCAGGACACTCGGGGAGCCGAAGCATGCGAAGCGTCTACGAATTCCGCTCAATTCGCCTTTCGCAACATCGGCGTGAGCAGCGGCGAGCAACCGTGCTGTATCTTTCCAATAATCTTGAACCCGTGACGTTGGTAAAAGGGAATGTTTTTAGGATTCGAGCTTACGAGGTGGGCAGCGATGCCCTGCTCATCACATCGTTGAAGAGCGTATCTCATCAGCAATGTACCGAGCCCTCGTCCGACCCAGCTCGGATCGACAGCGATGAGGGGCAAAAACCAATGTGCCTCGGAGGGATGATGTTCGGCGATTCCCTGGCGCAGATGTGCCATATGTTCACTGATTTCCGGGCGCAGTGACCGCGCCATGATTGCGTCCAGCGCATCCTCATCCTGATGGATGCGCGGAGGTAGCCACAGGGCGGCCGCCCGACTTTCTCCCGCGACGTATGCTGTGCCATGCTCGAATGCTCGCCCGCCACAGGCCTTGATGAACTGAGTCATACTGCTAACGTATTGCCCGGGGTCCGGCCAAGTCCAACGCATCAACGGATCGGCGGCAAAGCCGAGGACGATTGTCCAGACGATTCTTGCTCGCATGCTTGCGTTCGCTGAGGTGACGCCCGGCTCAGCTGTCATGATGGCGCTTTCGAGCGCAGAGCTGTGAATTTAGAGCGCAGCACCGATACCTCTGGACGTGAGCTGAATGGATGTACCCTCGAGGACTCATCGGCGGATGAGCATTTGCAAAGTGATCTTGTTTCGCTGGATGTCGCGAGTTGCATTCGCTCGAGCAGTCTACGCACGGCAGGATAGTTAGCAACCTGCCAGGCCAGGTAGGTGCTTTGGCATTCCTTCTAAACAATGTCCCCGCCCTAAGGATTACCCGCAGCCAACTTCAATACTGGCTAGCCGACTAAACGCCAAGCTCGCCGTCGCCATCCGCTGGACGTCCTCACGCTGGCAGGGTGTGACGCGCTTTGTCGATGATGGCCGCATCGAGCTCGACAACAACATCATCGAACGTTCGATCCGTCTGATCACGCACAGCCGGAAATGCGCTGTTCGTGAACGGAGCTTCGTTACGGCGCGCTCGCTTGGCTTCGCCGTGCAGCATCGCGTTGGCGTCGCCTTCGTTCCCGCATGCGTCGAACCGGCCCTATCGAAGGCATCGGCGGCAGAGTCGCGGCTGGCGCCGGCTCCTCGGCCGCGAGGACCTCAGGCAGCTCTCTTGCTTGTTGAGCGGGTGCGGGCCGAGCCTCCTTGATCTCGAGAACCGCGCGTCCCTTATCAGTGACACGCCAGCCGCCGTTCATCCGCTCAATGAGTCCTTGGGAGAAGATATCCAAGTCGGGCACGCGGACTGCCAATCGCTTCGTCCGTTCGGCCCAGTCCGGTCCGCTCGTGGCTAGAATCGCCATATCTCGCTTGAGGTCCGCCATGGCGGCGAATCCGTCTGGATAGCTGACCAGCACCTTGAGAACCGTCACCTGGAAGTTCACTGCCCCACCCGTACCCAGCTTCCGCGAACTTACTCGCTCGATATCTTAGGGGGGTTCGTGAACCTCTGTCGACTCACGCCCTTCATCCCATGGTTTCCGTCGGAGTGCGCGGTGCAAAGATCCTTGCTAGACATGACAATGGCTGATCGATGCCACGTCGGATGGCTCCTTGAACATGTGCTGCTGTTCTCGGCGCCCTCGAGCGCCTTCCGGAGGCGTCGGCGCTGCCGCGGTGAGCGCTCCGGCGGCGTGGACGATGGGGTAACGACAGCGGGCACGAACGTCTGCGGCTCGGGAGCCACAGGGATCGCAACCGGCTGTCGCATTTGCCGGCGCCACGTAAACAGCTGTTGCGGCGACAATCCGTGCCGCCGCGCGACCTCCGATACCACGGCTCCCGGGGCCAGCGTCTCCTCGACGAACCGCGCCTTGTCGTCGGCCGAGAACTGCCGGCGTCGGCCGCTCTCCGTGATGACCTCGACCAGACGAACCGAGGTCCTGGGCTCAAGCATATGTTCAAGCTTAGACACAAGCCGATCTCCAATCAGAGATCGATCATTCCTCGCTCGACGCCTTCAATGGAAGGTGGGACCGAAACAGCGCTTACTGTGCGTGCGTTCCGAGCCGAGAAGCAAGAGCACTGGTTCGCCGGGCTCGAGAGCGCATTCACGACCTTCGGCGGCGTGCCGGAGGAAGCGCTGATGGACAACCCACGCGCGCTCGTGGTGCGCCACGACGCGGTGGGCCGGTCGGTTCAGCTTAACGACAAGCTCATTGCATTCGCGAAGCATTGAGGCTTCCGTCCTCGCGCCTGCGCTCCGTAACGGGCGCACAAAGGGCAAGACGGAGAATGGCGTCGGCTACGTGAAGAAGAACGCAATCGCGGGTCATTCATTTGCGAGCTGGGAGGCGTTCGAGGCGCATCTCGCCAAGTGGGAGCGTGAGGTTGCGAACGTTCGTATCCACGGGACGACCGGCGAGGCGCCGATGATCCGCTTCGCGCGAGACGAAGGGCACCGGTTGAAACCGCTCAGCGGGCAGCCATCGTTCGGATCCTAGCGCGAACTGAGGCGCGTCGTCGGCAACGATTGCGCGGTCGAGATCGATACGAACAGCTACTCTGTACCGTGGCGCCTTATTGCGAGCGCGTGGCGGTAACGGCGGCGGCTGGCGAGGTGCGGGTCCGCCATGGATTGCACCAGGTTGCGGTCCATAAGCAATCGGAGGGGCGCCGGCTGCGGATCGTCGACTCCGCCCATCTCGATAAGGCAGCGAGATCTGACGATCGTCGCTGCTCCTCCAGGGCTTCGGCCATTCGGGTCAAGCCGAGTGCGATCAGCCGTTCATGGGTGGGATGCATCAGCATTGAGATCTCCATGGTTCACTGGAAATAACCCTTACCGCGGATGTTGCGGTGGCGCAGGGGTTGATCGTTGGATGTCTCGTCAAGGAACGCGCGATCAAAGCCGTTCTTGAGAATCGAGTGGATCGAGGCGAGGGAGCGAGCCTTGATGAGGATGCCGCGTCGGCAGGCCGCATCGACGCGCGCATTGTCGTAGCTCCTGGTCAGCGACAGGATGCCGAGGCAGGTACGAAGGCCTTGCTCGGGATGAGGCCTTGCCGCGATGATGCCCTGGAAAAACGCCGCGGCAGAGGGGCCGATCTTCTCGCCGGCCGCGATCAGCCCTCTCGGCATCCACTTACCGTAGCGGCGATGGGCGCTCGGCATATGATCGGCGATCGTGGCATGGCTGCGGCGGTTGGGCGCACGGGCGTGGCTCGCGATCCTCTGACCCCTGTGGAAGATCTCGACGGTCTTGTCGGCGATGCGGACATCGACGAGTTCAGGGATCAGACGGTAAGGGGTAGAATACCAATGGCCGTCGATCTCAACTGGTAGTCAGGGGCGACGCGACAACGCTTCCAGCGCGCAAAGACATACGGCTGGTCCGGCGGTTCTCCCAGCTTGAGACGATCGATCTCGGCGAACAGTTCGGCGCGGCTTGACCCGAAACCGCGCATCTGGCGGGCGTTGAGTACGCCGACCAGGACGTGGATGGCAGCATTCAGTTCCGCCAGGGAAAAGAAGCGCTGATTGCGCAGGCGGGCCAGGATCCAGCGCTGCGCGATCTGGACGGCGACCTCAACCTTCGCCTTGTCCTTTGGTCGCCTTGGCGGCGCCGCCAGGATCGCGGTGCCATAATGGCCGGCCATCTCGGCATAGGTTCGGTTGATTCAGGATCGTAACGATCGGGGTTGGTCACGGCGGCCTTGAGATTATCGCAGACCACGAACTTCGGCACGCCGCCGAGGTACCTGAACAGGTTGGCATGCACGCCGATCCAGTCGGACAGGCTCTCGCTTGGGCACGCCTCGGCGTAGGTGTAGTTCGAGGCCCCCATCGCCGACGACGAACAGCTTCATGGCGCGCACTTCGCCGGTGATGGGATCGAAGATGTCGATGGTGTCGCCGGCGGAATCGACCCGAACACCTTCTCCCCGCCGATGTGGGTCTGACGCATGCTCGGGCGCGCACGCTGCTTCCAGGCCTCGAAGGTCGTGCAAAACCAAGTATAGCCGAAGCCGTCGGGATTGGCGGCGCGATACTCTTCCCACAACAGCAGCCGTGTCACGCTGCGACGGCGCAGTTCCTTCTCCACATAAACCCAATCGGGGGCCGGTCGCCGGTCGCTTTGCGAGGCTGCCGTCGGCGTCGGGAACAGCAGCAGCTCCAGGCGCTCGTCCTCCATGCCCTCCGGCAGCGGCCAGCTCAGCCCGGCAAGGCGGGCACGCCGCCCGTAACCATGGACGACGCCATTGCTCACTCCAACGTCCGCGCGATGAAGCGCTCGGTCAGGCCCTGGCTTCTCTGATCCGGTGCATCGACAATCTCTGGGTAGGCATCAGGCTTCCTCATTGGCTGAATGAGAAATCCGTAGCCCAGTTGAGTTGTCGGCCCCCGGCACCGCCAAAAGGTGCTCACGATCCGTGCTCACGATCGTCTGAAATCCGTGCTCACGATCCCGCGAAACGCGCAACCGACCTGCATAGGGGACGAGGTTGAGACGCTCTGCCTCGAACACCTCCCAGATCGTCTGATCGGCCAGCTCCGGATGGCGATGAGCCTTGGCGTAGGCGATGCATTTGTCGAGCAGCCAGGCGTTTAACTCGTCGAGGTTTTTGAACCGCAGCCGCGGCGTG
>NZ_JBVVPO010000122.1:0-12933 GCF_055811795.1 Bradyrhizobium sp. MI1.7 | reverse complement strand
GTCAACCTGCCAAAACTCGATCCCGAACATCCCCGCACCCGGGTCCTCTCCGAAGACGAGATCAAGACGTTCTGGCACGGACTGGACCGCAACGACCTTCCCTATGACCGCCGGACCCGGCTCGCACTCAAGTTCGAACTGGTCACCATGCTGCGCTCGCGCGAACTGCTCGGCGCGCATCGGGATGAGCTGTTTGACCTCGACGGCGAGCATCCGCGCTTCGACGTGCTCAAGCGGGTCAAGAAGCGGCGGGTGATCCAGCAACCGTTATCCGATCTGGCGGTCGAGATCACCAAGGAGGCGCTCGCCTCGGATGATCAGCAATTTGTTTTCGAGAGCCCGATGTACAAGGGCCAGCCAGTTCACCGTAAAGCGATGGCCGACGCACTGCGTGGCACCAAGCACGAGAAGAACAAGGACAAGTCGAAGACCGCCGGTCTCTGCGAGCTGCTCGGTCTCAAGCCGTTCACGCCGCATGATCTGCGCCGGACGGCGGCAACGTTGGCGGTCGACCTTGGCTTTGACGATGCATGGATCGCAAAGTGCCTCGATCACGCCGCGAGCAAGAAATCGGAGCAGATCGCGCCCACCTTGACGGGTAAGGTCTACAATCACTCCAAGCGGATGAAGGAGAAGCGCGCGGTACTGGACGGCGTCGCGGCCGAGCTGCGGCGGATCGTCGGCGGGCCTGTCCCTAAGGCCCTGGCGCAGGAGGGGCCACGGCTCGCCGCCTGATTGCATCTGCCGACCGATTCTGAGTTAGGTCACAGCTCCCGCGGGCCTCTCTTCCCCTGCGCAGGAACGTACACAGCCAAGAAATGCTTTACAAATCAATGCGCAGGGCCAGTCGTGTATGGTCGGTGTCAAAAAGCGCCGCAAGTCCTGCACACCCCGTAGGGGGGCGGCCCGACGGCGTCCCGCAGCCCGAAATCCGCGACCTACGTCGGCTGCGCCGGTACAAGGCACCGCGCGCGCCGAGCCTGCGCGTGTTGGTGCGATGGGCCTTGAAGTGCAACAGCGCCGAGCAGCTCGGCCATCGTATTCCAGCGCTATGAGCGCCAGCAACGACGCCACGGCATCGAGCCGGCCGACACCCGCGCCGAGGCCAAGTTCGCCGAACAACTCGACAAACCGTTAGCCGATAGGCCAGACCAGCAAGGGGCGAACGTCACTGCAAATCGCGGTAGAGTCCAATCCCGATCATGAGCAGCGAGGCAGCTGCAAGAACTAGCGGGCAGATAAGCGGCAGCTTTTCCAGCACAGCGATAACGGCTGGCCGTCCGATAACAGTTCTTTTCACACGCGCGAAGCGCCAGCCTGCGACACCCATTCGGACGACTCCGTTTGGCCCCCAGCAGCGGCGGTCTGACTACTATCAGCGCGAAAGCGCTCGCCTGGCTAGGACTGGTCGGGCCGGAACCAAAGTGAAGGTAAAGAAATCCTTTCAACTTTGATGCGGGCCATCGTTGGCGCAAGCTCACAAACTTTTTGCGTGAATTACCAAGATAGAAATCGGCCTTTCTATTACGGCGTTCCAGTCGGCCCAACGAGCGGCGACCAAGGATCGATGACCAACCAACCACCATTGCGCGTCTTTTTCAGTTGCTTATTTTGCGGGGCGCTTCATAGCGCGATCCAAATAATGCGGCCGGTCGTGGGAAACGGACGCTTCGATTGTGAAGCGTGTGGGCGGTCCCTTCATCGATGGTGGAGCCGATACGACTTTACAGATTGGAAAGGGCCGCTCGACCCGTAAGGCCTCACCGGGTTACCGCACCTCGTCGGCCCCGCTAAAATGCGCCCATGACCGAACTCGGATTAGAGCCGGAGGTGATCCACTCACAGCCTAGGCGGAAAACCGCTGAACAACCTAACCTACTGATTGGGCCAGCGATTGTGAGCCCCACGACGTGCGTCAACTGTGACGATCACGGCTGGGTACCGGGACAGAACATCACCCTGATCAGATTTGGGCGACACAATCAATGAAGGTTGGCCCGAACGCTTCTTGCAATGCGCGCGAATGCGATCGGCCTTCAAAGAATCAAAAAGAACTTAGGAGCCAGTGAGCCCTTCTCACGTTGTTGAGGAAACAACCCAAGGAGGAACTCATGCGTCGCATCGCACTTGCAGCGATCGTTCTTGCCGCTGGCTTTACGCCGGTCATAGCTCAACAGAGCTCGCCATCGCAAAACCTGCAAAACGAAGCCGATAAAGGCATCAAGACTCACAACTCCGGTGCGTCGGGCTACGTCGGTGAACAGGACAGGCCAGGTTCCGCGGCGCAAGCGCCGGGCAGCAACTCCGGTCGCGCCGATTCCACGGCGACGGCGCCTAGCGCTCAGAATTCCGGGACCGGAATTGCCGGAGCACCTGGTAGCGAAAGCGGTCCCTCTCCCACCGGTACCGTGGGTCAGACCATGTCGACCCAGCAACAGGACTCATCCAATGTCAAAGGTCTGCCGGGAAACAAGAGCGGCCCGCCCGCCAAACGTTGACGGCTCGTTGCTCGAAGGCGCGTGGCGCAATCGCCACGCGACCTGATTGCTCATATACCGGCAGATTATCGGTCATGCCGGGCGGAAGTTCATCTGCTTGCGACCGTTCCGCCAGAAGCTGTTTCTCGGCTTCAAACCAGAAGGCCTCCATGTCCCCGTTTGGCTCGCCCGCTGCACGCCAAAGCTCGTAGGCACGAATACGAATGTCTTCCTGACTTAAGTTTGGCATCGGTCGCTCCTCCTATTGCGCAAACCTTGCTCTAAAAGTTCTCGCGATCGATCTTCAGTGCCGCCGGAAAACGTATCGACGCTTAAGTCTTGCGGTTGTCGTCCGAGCGGCATACTCGATGCGATCTATGTCGGCGTTATCGGCCGCAGTAACGTCCAAACGCCAATTCATGTCGTTCGGATAACCTTCGTCGCATTCGATTTCGACCGCGATGACTAATTCGCCCCCCGGAAAGCTCCGGATCTCCCGCAGTGCTATCAGCTCCAGATCCTTCCTTGACACGCTGATCATTGCGAGGCTCCGCCCGCCATTTCCTCCGACAATACGTTGTGTTATTGCCTCGTTCCTAAAGCGTGAGACGAACAGCATGCCGTCTTGTCGCACTGTCAGGCACAGCAGACCCCCTCAGTTCTGGAGGAACCAGGCTCTCCGCGGTTCATTGTCGCTCGAGGAGGACGCCATGACTGACACGCCATCCCAAACCCAAACCTCAACTTTCGCTGCCGCCAACGAAACGGTCCGCGAGGTCGCACGCGATGTCCGCGAGGGGCTCGGCGACGGCAAGCCGCCTGGCCAGTGGAAGGCTATCGTCAGCGACCTAACGCGCGAGGCTCCGCTCGCATCGCTCGGAATCGCCTTCCTGATTGGATATGTATTGGCGCGCCGTTGATCGCTCTCCGCTCTTGGCGTCGAGGAGGAGGAACGTGCGGCCCTTCGAAGCCGAGGCCGCAGCCAACGGCAAGAACGCCGAATGCGTCAAAGCGCGCTGGCCAATTTCCACGATAACCGCGGCACAGCCGCGACGCTGCTCGCTGAGGCCGGCGCAGAGATCGCCGAGGCGCTATGCTGGAGCGTCGACAAGGCGCAGAAGGTGATCGATCTCTACCTCGCCAGACGTGGCGTGCTGGCGGCCAATGCAATTTCGAGATCGAAAGACTGCACCACCGGAGTAGAAGCCAAGCAGCGGCTGCTGGAGGCGAATATGATTTGTGCCTTCGGTTTTGCGGTTTCTACGGCGTGATGCGTCGCAGCGATGGCGTCTGGTGCGCTGCGTCTAAACACTCTTGGAACCACCCATCGGACCATCGGTATGCATTCACCTTTGTTCTGCACGTGGATGCGCGTGCAGGAACACAGGCCGATGAGTTCGCATTGTCCATCAGTTTCATTTGTGCGTGAGGCCGATCATGCAAGTTCTTTGTAGAATGATCGCGATTGCAACAATCCCAGCTTGGATGGCGATCTACTCAACTCCTGCTGTCGGACAAAACTTCGATGACAGGTGGTCCATCATTCCAAGAGCTCACGCGGAGCCAGCTCCTGAAGGAAGCGACCAGACAAAGAAGGACGAAACGCAAACGCAACCTTCGACCACACAGCAAACGCAACCTCAGACTTCGGAAGAGCCCTCGAAAGATCGTTCAAGAGCTCAATCTCAGAATCGAGTCTTCTCCGGCACGGCCTCCTACTATTCTTATGCCAAAGGCAAGACAGCGAGCGGTTCATCGTTTGATCGTAATCGGCTAACAGCAGCGCACCGCCGCCTGCCCTTCGGTACCAAGTTGCGCGTCACCCACGGAAGCCGAAGCGTCATCGTCATAGTCAATGACCGCGGTCCGTTCGTCCGCGGTCGTGTCCTCGACCTTTCGTTGGCCGCGGCGCGGAGCTTGGGTATTACGGATCGTGGCGTGGCTCAGGTTCATGCGGAGGTGTTGTGAACATTCGACCACTCGAGGAGTATCGGACAGATCGCTTGTGCAGATAGATAGGTGACGAGCTACCAGCACCGCGCACACATCACCGCCGCGCGGGCGGCCAAGGGATACGCCGATGAAGCACACCGAAGAACGACCCTATGCTGACCCGGAAGCGGCCGCGCGCAAGCTCGTCGAGCTCGCAGCGAGCGTCGACCCTGTCCAGGACGGCCGGATCTATATCGAGAGGATCAACGCGCCCTTCTTGTTCAAGCTGAAGGGCAGCGGCAGCGAATTCGGCGCCGGGCTCAAACACGCGATCGAGCGCGGCTGGCTCCAGATGCACGAGAGCGGGACTTACGTGCGCTTGCTAGGCCCGGGCGGCCTACTCACTCAATAGATCAGGGTAAAGGACAACCAGCCCGAGAGAAGCGCGCAAAAACCAATTCCCACATAAGGCAATGCAAGGCGCATCGGGTATTCCCTCCGAGACGCGAAATATGCCGTCAGTCTTTCATGGCGGTCGGCCGACGACAACGAATCTGAAGTTGTATTCTTGCGCTTCTTGCGCCGCGCGCCACCTGCAGCATGAAAGAGGCCGCCAACCGAGGCGGCCTGCCTTAATGCCTGCTGATCGGCTCAAATCTATCGAGCCTGGTTGCGCCTTCCCAAAGCTCTACCGTGTACCCGTCTACAAGCAATTTGGCTCGCTCCCTAGCCTCCGCCTCATCGTGTACCTCAAGGTCAACTCGGAGCGTTATGTGCCCCTCATCATCGATTATGTATGCGCGAAACTCTCGCATGACTCCGCCCAAAACACCGCCTCGTTCCGAAGCAGGAACGCTATCGAAATTAGGCGACAATTTCAAACTAGGCCACTGAGCCCGGAAACCGGCTAATGAACAAAAATGAGGTACAGGAGGGCTGCCGCCAGCAGGACGCCCAAAACCGTATTGGCATTGGGACCCATCTTTGAATCCTCTGCCCGTGGAGGCCCCAGCATCGGGCCGGGGGGCGTAATGATGCTGGGGCTTCCGGACAGGCTTCTGTCTCGTGGGACCGAGACCGTCACCGCATAACACAAGCCGGGCGCGACATAGACGTTCCCAGCCAAGTTCTAAATCTCCCCTGCGTGTGGCTGTTTCACACAGCGCTCGCTCGGCCGATCGGGGTCCAGCTTGGTGCTACCCCTGCACCGTTGACGTTTTGCGCCGCGGGGATTCTGCCGAGCCAGGAACATCGTGGTTTTTGCCAAGTTTTCCCGACGCCATCGGGCTCGCCGAAGGTAACCTCTAGGCCCCGGCTCATCCCCATTTGGGCTGGGGCCCTTTTTTGGGAATTGTATAGGCGCCCGCACGACGAAAAGTTTCGCAAGAGTTCCTTCACCTTGATCTAGGGATACGGCCGGTGGGCAATAGCGGGAGATCGCTTCGCATGGAAGATGGCGCTCAGCCGTTACCTCGGATGCGAGATACACGAAAATGTCGGGCATAACTTTCGTTGTTTACAATCCGCCCCAGCTGGGGCTCCCGTACCTTGCCGTGATGATTGCACCGAACGGCGAAGTCGTAGCGGTGCCATTCGAAACTCCAGCAGAGGCCGAAAACCACAACATTGAGAGCGCTGCCAAGACTACGCGCTATGCGCCCGCGAGCAGTCGCGAATGACGCCCGCCATCTTGGGGCCAGCGCTACTCGTTAAGCAAACACGCGCAGCCTCGGCTTCGGGACGGGGCCGTGTGGGAGATGCACGGCCTTGTGCTTGGGGTGAGGGCCCGCCAGCTCAGCCAGCCCCGGCGGGCCTTCCCTCACCACGACGCGCAGTGGCTCGCGTTCGTTCCGCGGACCAAGGGATTGATAATTTGCGACGCGCTTGGATGCCGCTTTGATCGCGGCATGCTTTGCCCTACCCGCCGCCACACGCCTACGCACCCCGACGGGCGACCACTCAAGATCACCTTCGGCGAGATGCGCGAGATGGGCTTGCGTGGCGTCCTCATCTATTGCCACTGCGGCCATCACGTTGCTTTCGGCACCGATCGCTGGCCCGACGATGTCCGGCTGTCAGATGTCGAGCCGCGCTTCGTCTGCACCGCCTGCGGCGGGCGCGGCGCAGACGTACGACCGGACTTCAACTGGAACGCCAAAGGGCCAATCGGTGGCATGGGGTATCGGTAGGCACCGTTTGGAACAAAGGGCCATCCAGCTATAATCGCTGACGATTCTTCATGGAGGCTCATTCAGCTGAAATGGCAAAGGCATCTAAGCTCGTTGCAGCCAAACGTGGCAAAGTTCTTTTGGTGAGGCGCCGGAGCGATGGTTTGTGGATGTTTCCCGGCGGCCGGAAGCGGTCGCGAGAAACCGAAAAGGATTGCTTGCGACGGGAGATCAAGGAGGAGTTGCCGCGGCTGAAGCTCGGCCGGCTGAGCCTCTGGAGAGAGGTGAAGATCAAGAACAAGTACTCCGGCCGCAAGATGAGCGACGCGATCTTCATCGCCAAGGGAGCCAAGGGCAGGCTCGAGATCGGCGACAAGAAGGAGATCGACCGCGCCGTTTGGCAAAAGCCCCGTGGGGTGCGCCTGACGCCAACATCACGCTTTATTCGCGACCGGCTATTTCCGAGAAAATCTAACCGGTGAATGACTGGCCGAGGATGGCGTCGGCCTTTCGAGGATCCCATCTGTATCGGCGACCGCGTACTGCGACGCTGCTCGACGCCGGCGAATACATTGCCGCACTGCCGAAGAAAGAGCACGCCGCGCCGGAATGGCAAGCAGCGATGGAAGCCTTGATCCTGGTGGCGGAAGGTGGCGGCCCGACGATGTTTGCCCGCATCGGGGTCGTGCGAGCCCTAAACCGGCACTACGTCCCAGAGCTCAACCCGAAGGGCAAAGAGCCGCACTGGGGGCGGCGGAAGCTGAAGAGGGATCAATGAACCGAGGCCGCCAATTGAGGCGGCCTCTATCCGGATCTTAACGTGAGGCAGAATGGTACAGATACCCCTGCGGGTGTCCTAATTAGGACAGCGCCGTATGACTTCCTTGAGCAAGCGCAACGGATGCTAAAGCCCGAGGTCGGATAGGCTGGGATGATCCGCGGGACGCGGGGCGCTACGGTCCCAATGATACTTGCGCTCCGATGCCTTGATTGGGAGGTCGTTGATGCACGCGAACCTGCGTCGCATCAGTCCATCTTCGTTGAACTCCCAGTTCTCGTTCCCGTACGAGCGGAACCAATTTTCCGAGTCGTCGTGCCATTCGTACGCGAAGCGAACGGCGATCCGATTTTCATTGAAGGCCCAGAGCTCCTTTATGAGCCGATAATCCAACTCCTTAGTCCACTTCCTAGTAAGAAACGCGACGACTTCCGCGCGTCCTTTCGCGAACTCGGCCCGATTTCTCCAATAGGTATCGGTCGAGTACGCCAAGGCGACCTTTTCTGGGTTGCACGAATTCCAGCCATCCTCGGCCTGCCGTACCTTGATGATGGCGGTTTCACGTGTGAACGGGGGAAAAGGGGGGCGGCTCTCGGACATTTGGGGCTCCATTGGCGAGATTAACTAGAGACCTTCACAACAGTTACTCTAGTGGCATCAGGGCGGCCGTCGAGAACCGACCTTGCAAATTTGCACGATCCTTTTTGACGCACCCTGTTACCACATTGTCCCGACTTGGCGTCGGGCACGGTGTGCAATCAAGAAGCTGCTCTGGCAGCTAAGCGGAGCCCTCCTTCAGCACGTGCATTTAACAAACTGCCTGTTTTTCCCGGTGTATCACAACCACGTGCACGAAATTCTTTGATGAGCCCACGAAACACAGTGGAAACACGCCAGGCCTAACGCTCCCCGCTTGGAATTGAAGAGGGGAGTTCCAAATGACGATTTTCGAAGTGATTGCTGTCGCACTTTCCGCCGGCGTTCTGCTTTCGGCATATGCCTCAGACCTGGGCGCTGACGTTGTCCTAGCGATTGTCTCCTGCCTTACCTGATGAGAAGGCCCGCCAGCGTGAACCGGCGAGCGCAGTCACAACCTGTGGCACGCCCATTGCAAAATTAGCGCTAACTGGGATTTCAGTGCTCAGTTTGAGAATGAGACGCTGCCGGGACATGTATTTCGAGCTCGGCAGCGTTCTATTTTGAGACTAGTGGGACAGCCAGCCATGCGTCATCATCCACTGGTGGGCTCCCGGGAGTGCTAGGCCCGCCAGCGTGCACTGGTGGCCCCTGAAACCTTCCTAGGTTTCGTGCGTAGGACCTATATCCGAGGTTTTTGTTAGGTCCCATCTCGGGGCTGGAAATGAACACCGCCGCCGGGACATGTATTTGAGCCCGGTGGCGTATTTCCTTCTCTGCTTCCTTCTTCTCCTAGCATGCCGTCAGTCGCTCCCAGTCACGCTTCCTGTGCGTTCAGCGCCGCCGCTTCATGCTGCCCCTGCTTGAACCCGGCTCCTACGCCCGACTCTACTCGGATCTGCTCCTAGATGCCGGCGCCGGTGAAGGCGGCGAAGGTGTCGCGAACACGCGCGGACATAGCCGACCAAGATCCCGCCGTCTCGATGAAGCTGCCGAAACCAGGCCCTGTCGCTGCACCTCATGCAGGCTGCGCTCTCGCCGACACCGACGTCCAGTTTAGCGAGAGTTCTGAGATCGACGGGGGCGAGATGTTTGCCCATGCTTGCAAGGTCGGGCTCGAAGCCGTCGTCTCCAAGTGCGTGACAGCAATTGTCCGTCGCGAAGCTGAATTGAGGGTCGGCCAAAAGATGCACGCGGCTTTCGAAGCCTCTGCAAGTCTAATGGCTGGAGCTTCGGGCAATGAAATAGTCCTCAGTATCGACGGCATGTCGCGGCGAATGCGAAGCGACTGGGCGGGCTCAATTCGGGTCGGAGTCGAAAACGTGCGCTCAGGCGGATCGCTGTCCAGACGGAACTAGCTTAACGGCATTAGGTGAGAGAAACTGACGGATTAAAAGCCGTCAAAGACGTTCGAAGTTGCAAAGGTGCGACAGGGGATCAACGAACATGAGATGTCGGCCTCAGTAAGTGGGACTTTCGGAACGTCGCGCTGCATAGCAGGTTGTCGTCTGGCAACGACCTTGGTCGATCGTCATCCTTGGAGTGTCAGATGAGCAAACGTAAACCGGCAACGGCGTCAAAGCACGCCCGCCGCCCGAGAATGGTCGCGAAGGCCCAACGGACTGCGCAAGCTATTATCAGAAGCCCGAAAGCGGGCGTTCCGCCCGTGAGCGCAGATTCGCAGCAAGACGCCCTCCCCGTTAAGAATCCGCTTCTTGTCACGGATGCAGCCCTACAAAATGACTCCAAACAGATGACGGAAAACAATTCAAAGAGAGGGGTTGATATTCTTTCTTCAGCCAACGCAAACGTGCGAGCTTATCAAGCGCAGCTACTGGAAATGGCACAAACCAACATGCAATTTGCTTTTGAATTCGCTCAAAGGCTTGCGATGATTAAGGCGCCCCTTGAATTTCCCGGTGTAATCGCAGAATTCACAAACAAGCGGATCGCCATGTTCCGGAAGCATTCCTCGGAGATGGCTGAACTAAGTACCAAATCGTGGACTTTCTAAAAGCCAAGCTCACCCCAATTAAGGACGTTTCCGCTCTGCACCGATAGCGGCCTTTCGGATAGTTACTATTGGCCCATGCCCGAACCAGCTAATCGTGTTCAGAGATGCTTCTGAACCCGAAGCGGGACGACGAGAGTAGTATCAGGCTCTACGTCAGACGTATTCACTGACGCGCAACACCCGCATTGAATAGATCAGCTCTTCAATTCCAGCGAGAAACGACTGCGAGAACTGCGCATGCCGGAAGGCTTTCGGGGTGGAGGTCGACAAGAACGGCTGGCGCCCACTGAGGCGCGTGTACGGGTGAGTGGCCCCAAGCGCCTCCGGGGCTCGAGAGGAGCGGAGACGCCGGGACCGCCACGACGCACCGGCTCAAGGCTGGGCGTCGGTAGATATTCTCCGCCCCTGGATTCATCGCAGGCTCTAACAAATGTTGAGCGTTCGAGATTAACTTTGCCGAGAACTCTTCTCTCATGTCGGCGCACGAGCCAACCGTCTATCTGGTCGCCAACGACTTTGGACAGGCTGGCCGTGCCTGGCGCGAAGCCGACCTTGAGACTGCGAATCTTGAAAGCGTCATTCAAGATCTCCTCGTCGGCGATATTGCAGGTCGATCAAGGTCGTCGCCGTCAACATGGAGAGCGCTGGTCCGAGAGGGATGTTGCATCGCTGCAATCTGCAACTGAGCGACGTCCCGTCGTATCTCAGGAGTTCATAAGCCTGCGCCTCGTATAGCGATGGCCTTCCAACGGAAAAAGCTGGAAGCGCATGGCATCAAGGCGCCGTTTCCCGTTTCGTGCAGCCGGTACTCGCCTCCGCGATCGAGCGATGGATTCACGAAATCAAGTTCGACGGCTATCGGGCGCAGGTCCAGATGCCCACGAAGTCGTCAAGGTCTTCACGCGGTGCGGCCACGGGCTGGACCTGTCGCATCCCTAGCCGCTTGCGCCGTCGGCCGATCGCGACCATGGTAACGAAGAGGAGCGCTCTCAAACAAACAAAAAGTCATTCGCCGTCATCAAGTCGGTGAAGTTTGCAAGCGTTACCTGATCAGCTCCCGCCATGATAATGGTGCTAGTTCCGCTCTGGGTGATGACAAGGTCACCAAACGAGTGCACACCCGCAACGTCAATGAAAGCGATCCTATCATCCTGGCATTGGCTGAAATCTTGGATGAGATTGTTGGCTCCAACAGTCATTAGACCATTGTCCTTGAATACAAACGTATCGGAACCTCCATGAGCATTGCCGCTCAGTTCACCATCTCCCCACATCTCATTGCTGACTGTGCAACCTTGCCCAGCCGTCCCCGCGTATAGGACATCGCTGCCGCCCTTAGCACGACCTGAAATTTGCGCCGCATCGCCCCATAAGAAGTTGTCGACCCGGCCGCTGTCAACGGCGTGGCCCCCGAAGATAAGATCATCGCCTCCTTGGGTCGCCCCGCCCATGACTTGCGCGTCTCCATAGAGCTGGTTCACAACATCCGTCACCGAACTGTCGCCGCCGCTGAGACTGTCATTACCTCCGCTGGTAGCGTCGAGCATCGTAACAGCATCGCCAACGGCGAAGTTCTTGGTACCCAGCAACGTCGCAAGGTCGTTCCCGCCTTGCGCATGGCCGGACATTGTGGCGCCGGCGTCCCCGTAAAAAGACACCGTGGAGCCGCCCTCGTTTATGAAAGTATCGTTGCCACCCTTGGCAAAGCCGGAGATGTCACCGCCGGCATCGCCATAGAAGGTCTTCGACATGATCGCCCCACCGGAGCCCGTGAAACGGTCGTCGCCTCCCTCAGCATGGCCGGACATGTTGCCTCCGGCATCACCGTAGAACACCTGCGTTGCGAACAAGGCCCCGTTGAAGGTGTCGTTGCCACCTTTGCTGTGGCCGGTCATGTCACCGCCGGCATCCCCGTAGAATGTGTTGCCTGAGTCCGTTCTGGCGGTGAATGAGTCATCGCCGCCCTGGGCGTGACCGGACATGTTGCTTCCGCTATCACCAAAAAAGATGTTTCCAGCCTGCCTAGAGCCCTGAAAGCTGTCGTCCCCGCCCTTGCTATGGCCAGACATGTCGCCGCCCGCGTCACCGTAAAAGGTGTGGGTGCCGCCCTGTACCGTCTGAGTTATGAAACTGTCATCGCCGCCCTGAGCATGACCCGACATGGCGCCGCCAGCGTCGCCGAAGAACGTATTGATTTGCTGTCTGCCGGTACCACTCAAGAAGGTATCGTTGCCGCCCTTACTTTGGTCCGACATGTCGGCACCCGCGTCGCCGTAGGCAGTGACACTGGTCGCGGTGAGTCCGTTAAAAATGTCATCGCCGCCCTGAGCAGAATCGAAAATACTGCCGACCACGTCCCCATAGAATGTGTAGTTGGAAGGTCCGATTTCATCGAAAGTGTCGTTCCCTCCCTTCGAGAAGTCGAACATGCTGCCACCAGCATCACCGAACGAGGTCGGTGCGCCTGGGGTGCCTATCAGGTTGTCGTCGGTGCCGAATTGATGATTGACCAGGTCACCCGGGGTAAGCGGAACAGGCTGCCTGCGCATCGGAAGTCCTCCTCGGCTGCATCCAATACAATCTTAGGCTGTTTCGTCAGGCCAGCGAACCAACTATAAGTGGGTACATCCTTTAAGCCATCCCGTCCTAGAGGCCGAAGACGTCGCGTCTCGCTTCATCTAACCGGGATGAGGTATGGGCGGCTAGATCCGCTTTGGGTCACACGGCGACATGCCGAGATCTCGCCACGTGACAACTACATGCCGTAGCTTGCTCTTCCTGGCGCGGCTCCGAGACCCATCAATTCCCGATAGCGCAACAGCACGGCTTCGCGTAGCGCACGGCTTGAGCTCGATACGGAGCCGACTCCTAAGACGATCAGCAGCAAGCCCAACCAGGTCACGCCCAGGGCGGCGATGACTCATTCAC
>NZ_JBVVPO010000121.1:0-12968 GCF_055811795.1 Bradyrhizobium sp. MI1.7 | reverse complement strand
AGAAGTGGAGGCGTCAAGCACCCCCACGATATGCCGCCTTCCCGATTCCCGCCGTCACCAACTTTCGGCGATAGCTCCGCGACGCGTTGCATTTATCAATATCGACATCTCGTTACGGTACAGCATCGAACGCAGCACACGAGCCGGTTGTTGCGTAGTCCCAATTAGCGGTGTTCGCTGCCTCCTGCCAAGCTTGGTATACGTTTGCGAAAATCCACTCATCAAATAGGTTTCTGTTCATTTGGAGTTCGCCTTGGGGCGCTTCTACTTTCACCTACGTGCCGGCGACGAGATTACGCTGGATGAGGAAGGAACAGAGCTACCAGATTTATCTGCCGCTGAGGGTGAGGCCGTATTAGCCGCGCGCGAGCTTCTAGTCGAAGCGATCAAGAGAGGTACACCAGACATGTCGGTGGTTTTGGTCATCGCAGATGAGGTGGGGCGACCGCTCGGTACCGTACCCCTCGCAACCGTTCTGCCGAGGCTCCTAAAGAAGTAGGGCCCCTCAGTTGGCGGTCTGAGCATCATCCCGATAGTGTTGCCGGTCCCGAGGATCCTTATTGCAGATTTATCGGCTTGCCATACGGCAGCGCAGCTATCCAAACTGCTGGATGATGGTCCGACCAACAGCAGCTCGCTCGAGCGAGCGCTGGATCGCGCGCAAGGCTATTTCTTCAGGCGAACGCCCCTTCAATCTCCGATTCGTGATGGCCCGTTTCGCGTCTAGGTACCCCTGCACGACACGTGGAAACAGATCTTCCTTTTAAGGTCGCACGATCAGCCTTGTATCTCGTCTATCCGACCGGCATTCCCGCGGACACGGCTGGCTATCGACGACGTTTAGGCGTCTCGCACCGCCGGATTAGCCAGGGCTGAAGATCAAATAGAGCAGGATCACGGCCACGACGACTGTCGAGCCGATCGACGTGGCGAGAGCCCATACTTGCGTCGGCATCGGACGGCCTCTCCCGATGAAGCTAACGAAGAGACCGCTGGCGCTGGACAGCGATCTCTTGGACCCGCCTGAAGGCGTCTTCGAGATGAAGCCCTTACCCGGGGTCCGCCATAATCAAACGCCGGACTCGCCGCCCTGTGAAGTCAAAAACGATTCGAAGGCCAATGGAACAATTGTGACGTTGCGAGCGCGACACACCTAACGAGCTAGGCCAGCACCGGTGGAGAGTTCTTCCTCGGGCGGAAGCCAACCAATTTGGTATAGAAATGAGCGACAGTGCCTGGCGCACAAGCCGGCGGCTGAATTGTGGGCTATTTCACAATGCTGACATCTGAAGTGAGCTAGATAAGCGTTCGCCAAGGGCCAAATATCGAGTTGCCGGGCAGCAGATGGAACGCAAGCTATCATCTTTGGAGCGGCAGGCTGCCGACGCTCTCCGTCGTGCAAGAAGGTTACCTATTGGCGCGGACCGCAACGACTTACGGCAACTTGCCCGAGGGCTTCTTAGACTGCACCGCAATGGCATGGATGCGTTGATGAACGAACGTAGCGGCAATTGGTTAGAAAAGCCGGTGCTAACTGCCGTATCGCAATGACTCGATGTATCAAACGCCGACATGAGACCGTCGGCTTGAAATGATTGATCCCGACTGAGGCGCTTGCGAAGCCGCAATTGGGATGGTCAAATTGAAAGTGAAAAGCGCGAGCGCAGCCGAGTTTTATCCGTTCCCAAGCGATCAAGGCCATCTCCGGTCACGCGTGATACTGCGCGCATATCCTAACTACGGCTAACCTATTCCGGACCACCGCCTGCGTAGTTTTGTGAGGGGGAACGTGAATTGACTTGGGTCGATATTGCCTACTGCTTAAGTGCACTAGCGTTGTGTCGACTTCGAGGAGGTTCCAATGCGCACTGTGGCTTTGACTATTTTGATGATGGGTATGGTTATGGCAGCAGGGCAAGCCCGGGCTCAGACCTATGATTTTTTGCCTGCACCTGCTGGGCAGGATAGCTACTGCTTGCAAGGACGCATATGGGGTTATCCCGGCAATTGCCAATTCTCCAGCTACGCCCAACGCATGGCTACCGCGAGCGGTACTAACGCCTATCGCGGGGTCAATCCCCAGTATGCGTTCGCGCGCCAGCGGCGCGGCGCCTATCGGGACCTACACTGAGCGGCAGTCAAGCGATATCGCAGCAAGTATTAGCAGTGTGATGAGATTACAGCGCGAATGAATCGAGAAGCTCTTGAAGAGTGCTGTCGGCGCATTAGCGAAGGAGCTCGCATGCGGAGGAAGTCAGCGCAAACGCCAGATTGTGTTGTGCGATTGGCGCGCGCGAAGGACGGCATCGATCTCCACAAAGTCCGTGGTGGACCTGAGCTGCCGAGCGTCGACGCAAGTCCTTGCGCCCATGACGAAACACTTTCTGGATGAGCTCCAGAACGTTCAATCCGCGTCTGGTTACACTGCCGCGGTCGAGCTCGGCGCGTGTTTCCAGAAGCCGTCCGGGTCGAAAAAGATCATCGGCGTGAAATCGGCAGCCGTCTTGGCATACTAGTTCTGTTCCGCATCCTCGAACACCTCGCGGAGAGTGCCACCGCCGCCTTGCGCGCAAACGATACCGGCTCCGCGATTGGGTAATGAGCGCCTCTTCCCGGATGCAATTCTGGAATTACTTGTTATATGCGGTCGCAAAGGGCTGGCGCCGCCGTTACAGTAGCATCGAAATCAAGTAGCCGCGATCAAATCTTGTACGTCAAACGGGGGCGAAGCGGCTGTCGACGGACAGGCCTACAGCGTCGCACGTCACGCGCGCTTCTTCGGCTTCGTCTTCTGCTGCATATAGGACCGCAGCACCGCGTTGACGGCGCTGATAGCCTTCGCCCTCACGCCTGAAGAACTCGAGCACGTCCTCATCGACGCGATGGAGATCGCCTTCTTCGGCGGAATCACGAGCACGGCATCCGACCAACCGACGTCCATGAACTCCTGCCAGTCGGGATCATTCTTGATCGCCGCTTCGATCTCCTCGTTGGTCGGCGCCGCATCCGCATCAGCACGCCTCCAGTCAGTCTTGCCTTCCGGCGATCACCCCATTTTCGCCGCACGATCATTGGATCAAACCATCTCTGCCACCTACTCGTGTCCGTACGTTTGTTTCGTGAAGAACCGATGATTTTGAGAGTGTGACCTATGCAATCGCCCGAACCAAACTGGAGAAGAGGTTCGCCGGCCGCCTCAGGCTGTAATGATCGCGCAGCGTTGTGCCCGTGTAGTCGTGACGGAACAGGCCGCGCTTTCGTAGAATGGGCACAACCTGCTCGGCGAAGATGTCGAATCCACCGGGCAGCCAGAGCGGCATGACGTTGAAACCATCGGCTGCCCCATTCTCGAACCAGGTCTGACCAGGGACATCTCGACGATGCCGAACAGGAGCGCGTTGCCATCAGGCTCGGCAAGTTGGTGCCGCATCCGACCGTCGGGGCGGTCAAGGGTACGTCCTCGATCCTGGAGCGGGACTCGGGCCGGGGCGGTGGCCGCGCCGACCAATGGCATACGGATGTCACGTTCGTCGACGCCTATCCGAAAATCTCGGTGCTGCGCGGCGTGGTGATTCCACCCTACGGCGGCGATACCGTCTGGTCGAACACGGCGGCCGCCTATCTCGACCTGCCGGTGCCGCTGCGCAAGCTCGCCGACGAACTGTGGGCATTCACAGCAACGCCTATGACTATGCCATGCCGTCCTCGAGGCACTGGAGCGGCGCTTCATGCGGTGGAAGGCGCCGATGACGGCGTGAGATCTGGAATCAGGCGCCGCCCGGACGTTCCGAGCGGTGGCCTGCGTCACCACGCTGTTCGGCGGCACATCCTTCGTCAGCCAGACGTTGCTGCTGATGGTCGATCCGCGGCCGATCGTGATGCGGCCGAGGATGGTCGCGCCGGCGTAGATCCGACGTCGTTCTCCACGATCGGATGGCGGTTGTCGCCCCTGATCACATTGCCCTGTCCTCCGTCGGAAAGCGGCGCCTCGAGCTGACCGCCTGATAGATGCAGACATTGTCGCCGATAATGGCCGATCACGACCCCGGTGGAAGAAGCCGGAGCCGAAGCCGATGCCCGGGTGAATATCTATGCCGATCCGCTTGGCTCAATTGAAAACACATGAATTTTGGGTGCTATGTCAGCGATCGATGACATTTATATATGTCATCGAACGCTGACATTTTCGAATTGTCAACGAACGTCGACTTATGCTAAAGTAAGCGAACGTTGACATTTGGAAATCTCATGCTTATACGCACCCCGGCCGAACTCGGCGCCGTCCTTCGCGACCGGCGCAAGAAGCTCAAACTCGATCAATCGACCTTTGCCAAGAGCATTGGCGTCAGCCGCCAATGGGTGATCGAGGTTGAGCACGGTCACGCGCGCGCTGAGCTCGGGCTGATCCTTCGCGCCCTTGACGCCCTGGACATTCGCCTGGATGCGGGCACCGACCAAGCGCCCGCCCGCGGGACCACCAGGCCAGCCGTCGATATCAACGCCATTGTGGCCAAGGCCAGGAAGAAAAAGGCATGACGAGCGAACTTGTTGCTCTGCTAGATGGTCAGGAAATCGGCCGCGTGCGCAATGACGCCCGCGGCCGGCTCACTTTTGTCTATGACAGGGGCTGGCGCCAGGCCGAGGGAGCCCATCCGCTGTCGCTGTCCATGCCGCTCGCGGCCGAAGAGCACGGACCTTCCGCCGTGCAGGCATTCCTCTGGGGACTCCTGCCCGACAACGAGCGCGTGCTCGAACGGTGGGCCAGGAGATTTCAGGTGTCCGCGCGCAACGTGTTTGCCCTTATTTCCCATGTCGGCGAGGACTGCGCGGGTGCCGTTCAGTTCGTCACGCCCGATCGGCTGGAGGCGTTGCGAAACGGTGCTGACGACAAGGTCGAATGGCTTGACGAAACGGCGATCGCCAAACGTCTGCAGACCTTACACGAGGATCACGCCGCCTGGCGGTTGCCGCGCGATACTGGACAATTCAGCCTTGCGGGAGCCCAACCCAAAACCGCGTTGCTTCTACAAAAGGGCAGGTGGGGAATTCCCTCTGGGCGGATTCCGACGACGCATATCCTCAAACCGCCGACCGGCCATTTCGATGGACACGCGGAAAATGAACATATCTGCCTCATACTTGCGCGCAATCTCGGTCTGCCCGTCGCCGACACTCAGGTGATGCATTTCGGAAAGGAAATCGCCATCGTCATCGAGCGCTACGACCGGCAGTTCAGTGGCAACGAGATCGTCCGTGTCCATCAGGAAGATATCTGCCAGGCGCTCGGCATCCTGCCGACCATGAAGTATCAAAACGATGGCGGACCAAGCCCTGCCGATGTGATCGAGCTTTTGCGCACCTACTCCACGGATCGCGTCGCCGACGTTGACACGTTTGTCGAGGCGCTAGGCTTCAATTGGCTGATTGCGGGTACGGATGCTCATGCCAAGAATTATTCGCTGCTGCTGGCCGGAGGCCCTCACGTACGGCTCGCCCCGCTTTACGACATCGCCAGCATTCTTCCCTACGATGACGTCGATCTGCAGAAGATCAAACTCGCGATGAAAATCGGCGGTGATTACAAGCTCAGCCAGATTAATTTGCGCGATTGGCAGAAGTTCGCGCGCGAAACGCGCCTTGATCCTGACAAGGTGATCGCCGGACTCATTTCCATGGCCGAGCAGCTTCCGGATATTGTAGCCACCGTACGGAAGCAAGCGCAGAAAGACGGATTGGACAATGCCATCATCGGGCGTCTCGCCGAGCACCTGATCGCAAGAGCCGGGCAATGCCGTCGACTGCTCGGTGAGGCATAGTTTCCGGCGACGGCCGCCAGCAGCATCATGCTGATCGGCAGCATGGTGCCGATCAGCATGATCGACATGTCGTTGTCGACGCCAATGATGATCATCATCGGCAGCACCAGCATCAGCACCACGGTGATCGGCATCCCGATATAGATGTCGACGTCGACGATGTCAGTGGGGCTCGCGATCCGTGGCAGCCGCGTAGTCGCTGCGGGTAGCATCACCTCGCGGCATTCCTATCAGGGCTCCGGCAAACAGCGATTACTCCTCCGCGGGCTTTTCTAATTCGGCGGGGCGTTTTGGCCCTCATTTTTTGGCACGAACCCTAGGCGAGTATGCAGTCATGACTATCCATTTTGACGAGAGTTCACGCCGCCGCGCGGACGCGTGCCCGCGAAGCAGGCACGACCAGGTTTTCGATAGACGATCTTCCCACAATTGACCGAGCAAAGTTCAGAGAAACCTGCCACCCGCGCGCTATATTGGTGAATTCGGAGATCAGCATTTTGGAAGGCCGCGGGAAGCGTCCGCGGCCTTCTGCTTCGAAAGAGCGATCAGCTCATCGTCGGCATTACGAATTCGGCTCCAGCGCGGATCCCGGTCGGCCACCTTGTCGTGATCGTCTTGAGCTTGGTGTAGAAGCGGACGCCCTCGGGACCATGCATGTGGTGATCTCCGAAGAGGGACGCTTTCCACCCACCGAAAGAGTGGAACGCCATCGGCACCGGGATCGGAACGTTAATGCCAACCATTCCGACCTGAATTTGATGGGCAAACTCGCGCGCCGCGTCACCATCCCTGGTGAAGATGGCGGTGCCGTTGCCAAATTCGTTCTTGTTGATCATCTCCGCTGCATCATCATAGGACTTGGCGCGTGCCACGGCGAGGACGGGACCGAAGATTTCTTCCCTGTAAATTTTCATGTTGGTCGTGACGCGATCAAACAGACTTCCACCGATGAAATATCCCTTCTCGTAGCCCTGACGCCGAAAGTCGCGTCCGTCGACAATCAACTTTGCACCCTCTTCGACGCCGGCGTCGATGTAGCCTCGGACCTTGTCGAGATGTGGCTTCGTCACCAACGGACCCATCTCGGCGTCGGGATCAGTGCCAGGACCGATGTTCAGGGCGCGGACCTTGGGCGCCAGCTTTTCGATCAGCCGTTCGGCCGTGGTATCCCCGATCGGCACGGCCACCGAAATCGCCATGCAGCGTTCGCCGGCGGACCCATAGGCTGCGCCCATCAGCGCGTCGACCGCCTGGTCCATATCGGCGTCCGGCATGACGATCATGTGGTTCTTGGCGCCGCCGAGGGCCTGACAGCGCTTGCCGTGACGCGTGGCGGTCTCATAGATATAGCGGGCAATCGGAGTCGAGCCGACAAAGCTCACCGCGACGATATCCGGATCGGTCAGGATGGCATCGACCGCCTCCTTGTCACCGTGCACGACGTTGAAGACGCCGTCCGGCAGCCCAGCCTCCTTTAGCCATTGCGCGAGGACGAGCGAGGCCGAGGGATCGCGTTCCGACGGCTTGAGGATGAAAGTATTGCCGCAGGCGAGTGCGACCGGAAACATCCACATCGGGACCATCGCCGGAAAATTGAAGGGCGTGATACCGGCGACGACTCCGAGCGGCTGGCGCAAAGAGTGACTGTCGACCCGCGTGCCGACGTTCTCGGTGACCTCTCCCTTGAGAAGCTGCGGTGCACCGGTCGCGAACTCGACGACCTCCATGCCACGCTGGATTTCGCCCTTGGCATCCGAGAGCACCTTGCCGTGCTCGGCGGTGATGACTTCGGCAAGCTGATCGATCCGCTCTTCGATGATCCGTAGAAAGCGGTTGAGAATGCGCGCGCGCCGAAGCGGAGGGGTGTTCGCCCAGGCCGGGAAGGCTTTCCGGGCCGCCGTCACTGCCAGTTGGAGATCTTGCGCCGAAGCGAGTCCAAGCGTTCCGGACTGCTCGCCGGTCGCCGGATTGTAGACGGGTGAAGTGCGGGTGCCCTGGCTCGGCACCAACTCGCCATTGATGAAATTCAGAATAGTCGCGGGCATCGGTCCTCTCCTCCATACGAAGCTTGATCAAGGTCGATATGAAGCGCATAAAAATGCATATCAACGACCGAATTTGCGGCTTCGTTGTGCAGAAAGTGTAGTCAATGGATTGGGAGCGGGTCCGGATATTCCTCGAGGTTGCGCGCGCGGGGCAAATTCTGAAGGCCTCAAAGAACCTGCGCCTGAATCATGCAACGGTCGCTCGCCAGCTCACGGCGCTGGAGCGCAGTCTGAAAACCAAATTGCTCGAAAGGCACACGTCAGGCTGCACCTTGACGGCGTCCGGCGAGGCCCTGCTCGCTGCGGCCGAGCGCGCAGAAAGCGAATTTCTTAAAGTGGGGTCCAGCATCGGAGCGGCGAGCGAGGCGATCACCGGTACGGTGCGGGTCGGCGCGCCGGACGGACTTGGCAACTATTTCCTGGCCGATCGTCTGGGCGCGCTGGCAGCAAACCACCCCGGGCTGGTGATTCAGCTCGTCCCGCTTCCACGGACCTTCTCCTTGTCGAGGCGAGAGGCCGACATCGCAATCACGCTGGAGCGGCCCAAGCAGGGGCGGCTCATCCTGTCAAAATTGACTGATTACACGCTCAGCGTCTACGCGGCGGACACTTACCTTGCACGGGAGGGGCCGGTCAAAACTCAGGCCGAACTTGAGGGGCGGTTGTTCGTCACGCATGTTGAGGATTTCGTCTACAGCCGCGCTTTGGACTACGCATCGGCTCTTGGCCGTCTCATGTCGCGACGCTACGAATGCGGAAGCGTCGTTGCACAGATGGAGGCAGTGCGAGCTGGCCACGGCCTTGGCATTCTTCATGATTACGCTGCCCGGCGTTACCCCGAGCTGACGCGTCTGCTTCCTGACCTCCGCTTCGTTCGAAACTACTGGCTCACCTCGCATCCCGACACGCACGAAACGCGGAGAGTTCAGGAGGTCCATCGCTTCATCGCCGCCTCGGTGAAGGCGGCTAGGTCATCTTTCGAGGCGGGTTGAGCGCCGTCTCTGGTCGCTCGGGTGGTGCTTCTGGGGGCGCTCCCGATCCGGCGCATTCAATGAACGCCCGCAGTGCGGATGACACGAACGCATCCTTCCGATGGATAAAGACGGTTGTCGCTTTGCCGGTGCCATTCGGCAGCGAATGAATTCGGATCAAGCCCTGCCGTTCGGCCTGCTCGGCCACAACACGCGGAATCAGCGAGATGCCGACCGAGGCCGCGACACAGCCGATGATACCGTCAAGCGTTCCCATCTCCATCCAGCGCAGGTCGACGAAGCCACGATGCGCCAAATATTCCGACAAACGCTGCCGGTAGGAGCAGCCTGCGCGGAAAACGATCACCTTCCGGCCGCTTCCACTTGCCAGGAACTTGTTGAGATGTTGAGCGGACGTCACCATCGGTGACGTGATCAGGACCAACTCCTCCTGCACGATCGTTTTGCAGGCGAGTTCGCCATGTGTGATGGGCGCGGAGACGAAGGCTCCATCCAGTTTCCGCGAAATGACGTTGTCGACCAGAATTGCCGTAGGGCCCGTCTCGATCTGAACGTCGACGTCGGGATAGGCGATCGCGTAGTGGGTCAGCAGGGGTGGCAAACGTAAGGCGGCCGTCGTCTCCATCGAACCGATGCGCAGTTCGCCGCTCGGGAAGGCCTCGTCCTTGAGCGCACGATGGGCCTCTGCCAAAAGCTCGCTGATCCGATTGGCGTAAGGAAGCAACCTGCTCCCCATCGAGGTGAGCGTAACACCTTTCTTGGACCGGTGAAAAAGCTGGACACCGAGTTGGACCTCGAGAGCCCGAATCCGCTGCGTCACGTTGGACTGCACCGTGTGGAGGTCGTTTGCCGCGCGGCCGATCCCGCCCGCCATCGCCACCGCCGTAAAGAAATTGAGATCGGTGCTATCCATAGGGTCATCTCCCATAATGATGACCTTCATCAAAAGTAATCACTTTCCCGTTGTCAATGACTGATCTAGCCTTTCCATCGAAAAGGCGGATTGCGCCAGAGCAAAGGACGACAACATGGCTATCAAGACGAGATTGACCGACTTTTTCGGGCTCGAGCACCCGATCGTCCTGGCACCGATGGACCCAGCCTCCGGGGGCGAACTGGCCTCAGCGGTTTCCGCGGCCGGGGCCTTGGGCATGCTGGGCGGCGGTTATGCAAATCGGACCTGGTTCGAAGAGCAGTCGGCCAAGGTGAGCCGCCCAGACGTAGGTTGCGGTTTCATAACCTGGGCGCTGGCGAACGATCCGGGTTTGCTCGATCTGGCCCTACAGCGGCATAACAAGGCGATCATGTTGTCGTTCTCCGATCCCGCGCCGTTTGCACCGAAAGTCAAGCGGGCGGGCGTTCCGCTGATCTGTCAGGTACAAACACTTGAACATGCGAAGAGGGCGATCGATGTCGGGGCCGACGTCGTTATCGCGCAAGGCACCGAAGCAGGTGGCCATGGACTAACGGCGCGCTCGACGATGCCGTTCGTTCCGGCGGTCGCCGACCTGATCTCACAAAGAGCTTCTCGTGTTCTCTTGCTTGCCGCAGGTGGCATTGCCGACGGGCGGGGCGTTGCTGCGGCGCTGATGCTTGGTGCCGACGGCGCGCTGATGGGAACGCGCTTCTGGGCCACACAGGAATCGGTCATCCATCGTAACGCAAAGGAAAAGGTAGTGACGGCCACCGGGGACGAAACGATCCGGACCCGTGTCTATGACGTCGTTCGCAAGAAGGCTTGGCCCGCGGAATACACTGGCCGACTGATGAAGAATGGCTTCATCGAGAAGTGGCACGGCCGAGAAGACGAGTTGCGCAATCTCCAGGAGGCGGAGCTGCAGCGCGTCGAAAAGGCGTGGGTCTCGGGCGACTACGACACGGCCAATGTCACAGTTGGAGAGGGCATCGGCCTGATCAGGGACATTCCGACTGCTGGTGAGCTGGTGAAGCGCATTTCGGCGGAAGCAAGCGCATGTCTTTTGCGATACGCGCCTGCGCAAACTTCGATCGCGGCCTAAGCAAGTCGCCCATTTTCTACGTATTGCCGGGTGGAGACAGCGCGTGCGCTATGGCGCACGCGCCTTGGAAATCACTTGCCCAAAAGGCGAAGGAGATGTTGATGAGCGAACCTAAAGCTGATGCCCGGGCTCCGGGTATCTGGACCGTCGTGCTTGCCTCCAGCGCAGGCACGGTCATAGAGTGGTACGACTTCTATCTGTACGGCAGCCTTGCCGTATTTTTTTCGACTCTTTTCTACCCTTCAAACGACCCCACCGCAGCCCTCCTCGTCAGTGTCGCTACATTTGCAACCGGATTCGTGGTTCGTCCGTTCGGCGCCCTCCTGTTCGGCAGCCTCGGCGACCGGTTGGGGCGCAAGCACACGTTCCTTCTCACCTTGATCTTGATGGGCATTTCGACCACGCTGGTCGGATTCCTCCCGACATATGCGAGCATCGGGTTCGCCGCGCCCATCGCGCTCGTCGTACTGCGCCTCGTCCAGGGGTTGGCGATCGGCGGAGAGTACGGCGGCGCCGCAATTTACGTGGCTGAGCATGCTCCGGCAAATCGTCGCGGCTTCTTCACGAGCTTCATTCAAACCACCGCGACCGTCGGCTTCTTCGTCGCGATACTCGTCGTGCTCGCGTGTCGGCTGTCGCTTGGCGAAGAGGCATTCCGCGCATGGGGATGGCGCATTCCGTTTCTGTTGTCCGCCCTTCTCCTCGTGCTTTCGATCTATCTTCGCCTCAAACTAAGCGAGTCGCCGATTTTCGAGCAGATGCGTCAAGCCGGTAAGGTTTCTCGCGCGCCCGTCCGGGAGAGCTTCGGCACGGGGCAGGGCCTGCGCTATTCGCTCTATGCCCTTTTCGGCGCAACAGCTGGGCTGGGTTGCGTATGGTACACGGGACAGTTCTACGCACTGTACTTCCTACAGAGCGTCCTCAAAATGGACTTCCTAACCGCGAACCTCTGCGTCGCCGTCGCCTTGGCGATCGGAACACCATTGATCGTCGTGATTGGCGCTCTTTCAGACCGCATCGGACGCCGTCCGCTGATAGTTACCGGACTATTGCTTGCTGCAGCCCTCTACATTCCGATCTACACGGGAATTGCGACGGCCGCAGCGGCTCACAACTACATCGTCGTCACGGCTCTTATCCTGGCGCAACTCATCTTTGTTGCGCTCGTCTATGGGCCGAATGCCGCGTTCCTCGTCGAGCTCTTCCCTGCGCGGCTACGATATACCTCGCTGTCACTCCCGTATCATATCGGAACGGGGATATTCGGCGGCTTCGTTCCGCTGATTGGCCTGTCGCTCGTCAGCTACACAGGCAACATTTACGCGGGTCTGATCTATCCCATCGCAATCGCGGTTTTGACCGCGATGGTCAATGTCCTGTGCCTGCCCAGGCCGGCCGCAACCGAACCCTCAGGCGAGCTCGGCGCCGCGCCTGCGGCCGGTCGGCAGGTCGCCTGAAATACGGCAACACGAATGGCGCTCTGACTCGCGAATTCGTGCAACACACCTTGCACGAACTCGCAGCGAGAATTCGCCTCCGACGTGGTATGGTGCCCCATAACATCCTCGTCAACTTTATAGCGCCGGCTAATTTCGCCACCAACATTGGCAGGGTGCAATGCAGGATGCGGCTGTGGAGGCCGTGTTCGCGCGCAATTCGTTGTTGGGCCGCGCCGCCGAAACGGATGAAATCTCCAGCGTAGCACTCTTTCTCGCGTCAGACGCTTCGAGTTATATGGCTGGCACGCAGATTCTGGGTCGATGGTGGAGAGTGCCTCATCGGAGCCTCATGATCCGAGGTGGGCGGCACGATGGCGCTTATCGACATTGCGCCATCCGGCTCTTTCCGCAGGGCGTGTTGCCAACCCTGTACAGAGCGTGTCATTGCAATGAGGGCTCTTCCGACCAAGGGCGAGTAGCTTGCACGGCGAAGCAAGAACCCCTGACGGCAAGGAGTCTTGGGCTCTGTGTTTCGGCATGGAATAAGGACCCCGTTTTCGGGGTGATCGGCATCCAATCGGGGCTCTGACGCATATTCGATGATCGTGATTGTTTTTATGGCGCGCCAATCAGCCTAGCCTGAAGGAGATCGAGCTTA
>NZ_JBVVPO010000120.1:6782-13058 GCF_055811795.1 Bradyrhizobium sp. MI1.7 | reverse complement strand
CTCCCCCCCCCCGCCCCCCCCGCCGCCCCCCCCCCCCCCGCCCCCCCCGCCCCCCGCCCCCCCGCCCCCCCGCCCCCCGCCCCCCCCGCCCCCCCCCCCCCCCCCCCCCCCCCCCCCCCCCCGGGCACGACGATCGAATTTGAGGCCCCTACTCCAGCTCCTCGAACCTGCCCGGCACGGGCTTGCCCATGCGGATGCGGCCGTCGGGCAACAACTCGCCGTCGGCTTCGGCCGAGAACTGGATCGTATTGCCGCCGCCGTCGCGCTTGCTGACCTTGCCGAGCGGCCCGAGCTTGTCGGCGAGCGCGGTGTCGTCGAGCACGAACACGCGGTATTCGGTGAGGCGAAAGCGGCGCGGCGCCTGCCATGTCAGCGCGGGCACGGATGTGCGCATGTCGCCGTCGGTCTTGATGTCGACGCTGCGGCCGGTCACGTCGCGGAACAGATCCGGCCCGGCGACCAGCCGCGCGCGGCCGCCGTCGATGGCGTAGAGATTCAGCGTGACGATATGGCGCTCGCTGCGGAACGAGACCGCGACGGTGCGCGAGTCCTGCGACCAGGCGGCGTGGAAGGCATCCGGCGCCGAGTCCAGAATGTTGTCGTCGTGGACATTGTCGAGCGTCATCAGCCGACGATGGCCGGGCTCAGCCATCAGGTAGATACGAAAGCCTTCGCTCCCGGACTCGCCGCCGCCATGGGCTGCGACGGACAGCTTCCCATTCGGCGCACGGCCGCCCTGGATGATGGCGTATTCGTTCTTTCCATACCGATGCTCGGCCGTGGCGAAGGCCGGTGAGGATGCAGCGAGCGTGAGGACGAGGGCGAGGATGGCGCGGAAGTGGGGCATGACGGTTTGTCGGAGAAGGGCGGGCGGACGTTCACTCCACCAGCGTGAACTGCAGCAGCAGCGTGCGCTGGAGCATCGAGAAATTGTCGTCCGACACCAGCGTCAGAACGGTCTCGCCCTCGGGCGTGACGTGGGCGTCGATGCCTTCCATGTTGTCGACCTCGTGGCCGAGATCGGCGGCGAACAGCGCAGGGCCGTCGACCAGCGCGTTGGGCGCGATGGATTTCAGGGGGATCGACCGGATGCGGATGTTGATGCCGGTGAACCAGGAGAATTTGCGTTCGAGGATGAGAAGCTCGCCGGACGGCAGCAGCACGGCATCGCTGATGTCGAATTTTTCCGTGCGGCGGACGCTGAACTGGCCGGGCGTCGGACCGCCGATCAGGAACGCGACCAGATTGCCGTCGGCGTCCAGTCCGCGTTCGGAGAAGGCGATCAGGGTGCCCGCGAGCGGCTGGCCTTTCGGCACGACGACCATCGCTTCGAGCCCCTTGTTGGAGGGCAGCTTCCGCACGGCGGGCGGCGTCGGCAACACCTCGCCGCGGGCGCGCGTGCCGCCTTTGGCGAAATCGAAGCGCAGGACCTGGTTGACGCGTTCGAGCCCGACATAAACGACATTGCCGTCGCGCGCGAGCGACTCGGTGTCGTACCAGAACCGCTTCTCCGTGATCGGCCGGCCCTCGGAATTGAGCATCGGGGACGCCTCGACGTCGTCGAGCCCGATCATCTTGCCGCCGGAATAGCGGATGCTGCCGGTGAACCAGCCGCCCTGGTCGGAGATCGCGAGGAAGCGCTCGCCCTTCGCATCGAGCCGGATGGCGGACAGGCCGCCGAAGCCGCGATAGGGCGAGGTCAGCACCAGGCCGCTGCGATATTGCAGCTGACCGAAGCGCACGCGCGAGCGGTCGCGCGGCTCGAAATTGGGAATCGGCCGCGCGTTCACCTCGACGCTGACCGGCTCGGTGACGGCGTGCTCGATCTGCGCGGTGCGCGGCGGCGGCTCGGTCGTCGGCTGCGCCTGCGCCAGTCGGGAGAGTGCGAGAGTGGAAAATCCCGCCGCCGCGTGGCCAAGAAAGCTGCGGCGGGACGATTGCGCGCTCACGAATGCAATTTGCGTCGCGGGCGACCGGCCTGATGCGTGGGCGCGGTGTTGGTCTCGCTGAACAGCTCGGCGAGCTTCTCGGTGATGGCACCGCCGAGCTCTTCGGCATCCACGATCGTCACCGCGCGGCGATAGTAGCGCGTCACGTCATGGCCGATGCCGATCGCGATCAGCTCGACCGGCGAGCGGGTCTCGATCTCCTCGATGATGTGGCGCAGGTGCCGCTCGAGATAGTTGCCGGGATTGACCGACAGCGTGGAATCGTCGACCGGCGCACCGTCGGAGATCATCATCAGGATCTTGCGCTGCTCGGGCCGGCCGAGCAGGCGCTTGTGCGCCCAATCCAGCGCCTCGCCGTCGATGTTCTCCTTCAGCAGACCCTCGCGCATCATCAGGCCGAGATTCTTCCGCGCGCGGCGCCAGGGGGCGTCGGCGGACTTGTAGATGATGTGGCGGAGATCGTTGAGGCGGCCGGGATTGGCCGGCTTGCCGGCGGCAAGCCACGCCTCGCGCGATTGCCCGCCCTTCCAGGCGCGCGTGGTGAAGCCGAGGATCTCGACCTTGACGCCGCAACGCTCCAGCGTGCGCGCCAGGATGTCGGCGCAGGTCGCGGCGACCGTGATCGGGCGTCCGCGCATCGAGCCGGAATTGTCGAGCAGCAGCGTCACCACGGTGTCGCGGAACGTCGCCTCCTTCTCGTGCATGAAGGACAGCGGGTGATAGGGATCGGTCACCACGCGCGACAGCCGCGCGGGATCCAGAATGCCCTCTTCGAGGTCGAAGTCCCAAGCGCGGTTCTGCTGCGCCATCAAGCGTCTCTGAAGGCGGTTGGCGAGGCGCGCGACGATGCCCTGCAGATGCGCGAGCTGCTTGTCGAGATAGGCGCGCAGGCGCTCCAGCTCGTCATGGTCGCAGAGGTCTTCGGCCGCGATGACCTCGTCGAATTTCGGCGCGAAGGCATGATATTCCGGCCCGCGCGGCTCGTTCTTGCCGTGCGCGTTCGGACGCGTCGCCTCGCCCGGCGTCTCGTCGTCGCCGAGCTCGCCGTCGTCGAACGTGTCGGAGGTCGAGGCCTGCGCGCTTTCCATCGCGCTCTCGCTCATCTCCTCGCTGGAGGCCTGCGCCTGGTCGGCGCTCATCTCCTGCGCGGCATCGGAATCGGGCGAGCCTTCGGCGCCGGACTGGTCGTTGTCGCCGTCGCGGTTTTCCTCGTCGTCGTCGTTGTCTTCGCTGTCGGCGCTGCGCTCGTCGCCGAGCTCGAGCGCGGTCAACAGGTCATGCACGGCGTCGCCGAACCTGGTCTGGTCCTCGACCAGGCCATCGAGCCGATCGAGCCGCTTGCCGATCTTGTCCTCGAGAATGGGCCGCCAGAGATCGACCATCTTCTTCGCCGCCGTGGGCGGCGCCATGCCGGTCAGGCGCTCGCGCACCAGCATCGCCAGCGCATCCGCCAGCGGCGCATCGGCACGGTCGGTGATTTCGTCGAACTTGCCGCGATGGAAATGATCGTCGAGCATCGCGCTGAGGTTTTTCGCAACGCCCGCCATGCGGCGCGCGCCGATCGCCTCGACGCGGGCCTGCTCGACCGCCTCGAACACGCCGCGCGCCTGCGGATTGCCGGGCATCAGCTTGCGATGCAGCTTTGCATCGTGACAGGCGATCTTGAGCGCGATGGAGTCGGCGTGGCCGCGCACGATCGCAGCGTCACGTTTTGTCATTTTTCGCGCCGGCTCCGGCAGCCGCGCTTTGCCCGGCGCCAAACCGGGGCGCTCGGCCGCAAAACTGACCTCGAGTTCGGGCGACTTCGCGATCGCCTTCAAGCAGGAGGCCACCGAGCGCTTGAACGGCTCGGTCGGGGCTTCCTTGGTGTTACGGAATTTGGAGTTGGATGATGATGTGCTCATAGCGACTTCGTAAACGAGTGGCGCGTCACGCCGCCGGGATAGCCCTTGAGGGTGCCGAACTCCTCGTACCCGCAGGAACGATAGAAGCCCGGCGCCTGGAAACTCATCGTGTCGACATGGGCCTGAATCGCGCCCTGCCGTCTTGCCTCGTCCTCGATCGCCGCGATCAGCTTCGTGCCAAGACCCTTGCCGCGCTGCTTCTGGTCGATCCAGAAGTACTGGATGAACAGAACCGTGGCCCAGAGGTGTCCGACGATGCCGCCGACGATCTTGCCGCGGTCTTTCAGCGAGACCGCGATGCTCCTGACCTTCTGCTTCCCGAACTGCTCGTCGTTATAGGCGCCGAGCCCGGCGAGCACAGCCTTTTTGGTGGTCCCAATGGTGCGCTCGACGGTGATGTTTGGCATGGTCTAGCTGAGCGCCACGTTGACCGCCGATTCCGGCAGCTCCGCGTTGAAGCAGCGCTGATAGAACTCGGCGACCAGGGGACGCTCGAGCTCGTCGCACTTGTTGAGGAAGGTGACCCGGAACGCGAAGCCGATATCGCCGAAGATATCAGCGTTCTCGGCCCAGGTGATCACCGTGCGCGGGCTCATCACCGTCGACAGATCGCCATTGGCGAAGGCGTTACGGGTGAGATCGGCAAGGCGGACCATCTTGTTGACGATGTCGCGGCCTTCCTGGGTGCGATAGTGCTTGGCCTTGGCCAGCACGATCTCCACTTCCTCGTCATGGGCGAGATAGTTCAGCGTGGTGACGATCGACCAGCGGTCCATCTGGCCCTGGTTGATCTGCTGGGTGCCGTGATAGAGGCCCGAGGTGTCGCCGAGGCCGACCGTGTTGGCGGTCGAGAACATGCGGAAGGCCGGATGCGGCTTGATCACCTTGTTCTGGTCGAGCAGCGTCAGGCGTCCGGAGACTTCCAGCACGCGCTGGATCACGAACATCACGTCGGGGCGGCCGGCGTCGTATTCGTCGAACACCAGCGCGATGTTGTGCTGGAGCGCCCAGGGCAAAATGCCGTCGCGGAATTCGGTGACCTGCTTGCCGTCGCGGACCACGATGGAGTCCTTGCCGACGAGGTCGATACGGCTGATGTGGCTGTCGAGGTTGACGCGCACGCAGGGCCAGTTCAGGCGCGCGGCGACCTGCTCGATATGGGTGGATTTACCGGTGCCGTGATAGCCGGTCACCATCACGCGGCGATTGCGGGCAAAGCCGGCGAGAATGGCGAGCGTGGTGGCACGATCGAAGCGGTAGTCGGAATCGACTTCGGGCACATGAGGATCGACTTCGGAATAGGCCGGGACTTCGAGATCGCTGTCGATCCCGAACACCTGGCGCACCGACACCTTCATGTCGGGCAGACCGGAAATTTCCTCAACTTTGGACAGAGCGGCGGTCGTCATCAATCCTCCGAGGCCCCGGGCGATCCCGAGACCAGTTATTTGCACGTTGGCTGCGGCTGGGTGCGGTCGCGAACTTATCAGAGACAACGTGCCGGCAGAAGCCCGCGCCCCAATCAAAGTTCCATTGTCTTTTCATTTAGATAGGCAAGGAACGCGATTTTTGGAGGGCTGCCTTGCGAATCACGCTCGAATTTCGGGCGGGAGGTGTGGCCTGCCCACGCGAATGGCACTTTTACCGCGTGCACCTACTTATGTAGGGTCCGAACCCCGGTGCTCCAGCCCCCCACGAAAGACGACGTGACGTCCTTTCTCGATCCCCTCATATCCTTCGTTTCAGCCCATGTGTGGCTGGCCTATCTGACCCTGTTCCTGGCGGCGCTGCTCGAAGCCGTTCCGGTGGTGGGGTCGGTGATCCCCGGCTCGACCATCATTCTGGCACTGAGCGCGCTGGTTCCAGGCGGGGAATTGAAGCTGCAATGGGTGCTGCTGGCGGCGGCAATCGGCGCCGTGCTCGGCGACGGCTCGGCCTACTGGATCGGGCACCGGCGGCAGCGCGAGATCCTCAACACCTGGCCGCTGACCAACTATCCGCGGGTGGTCGCCGAGAGCGAAAGCTTCTTTCACCGCTTCGGCACCTGGGCCGTGTTCTTCGCCCGTTTCGTGCCGCCAATCCGCGCCTTCGTGCCCGTCACCGCCGGCGCACTGGGGATGCCCCCCGCGAAGTTTTATGCCGTGAATATCCCGGCGATCCTGGTCTGGGCTCCCGCGCATGTGCTGCCGGGCGTGCTGGCGGTATCGGCCTTTCACCAATATTTCGGCGTGCCGCACCATGGGCATCCGTTCAAGCACATCTGGATCTTGATGGTGGTGGCCGTGGCGATCATCGGCGGCCTTGGCATCTGGTACTACCGCCGCCGGCAGAACGGCCTTGTCGCGACGTCCAAGCCGCGGGCTTAGATCTTACCCTCCTCTGGAGGGGGAGGGTCGGCGCACGTTGAGCGCAGCGCGAGCGGG
>NZ_JBVVPO010000120.1:0-6772 GCF_055811795.1 Bradyrhizobium sp. MI1.7 | reverse complement strand
ATAACCCCCCCCCGGGGGGGGGGGGGGGCGGGCCCCCCGCCCCCCCCCCCCCCCCGGGCCCCCGGGGGGGGGGTGATCTCTCCCCACGGGCACTGTTCGGGTGGAGAGATCACCCCACCCGCTCGCGCTGCGCGCGATCGACCCTCCCCCTCCAGGGGAGGGTGACAGCGCACTTCGCCGCACCGCCTCTCAGCTCTTCAACTCCGCCGCCCCCGCCCTTCGCCCCGGCGCCGGCCCCACATACCTTGCCCGCGTGCGGATCAGCTTGCCGAACTGCAATTGCTCGCTGGCGTGCGCGATCCAGCCGACGCTGCGGGCCATCGCGAACAGCGCGAGCTCGCTGCCTAAGGGCAGGCGCAGCGCGTGCACGAGGACGGCGAGCGCGTAGTCGATGTTGACGAGCTCGCCGGTCGCCTCGACGATCCGCTCCGGCACTTCGCGCGTGAATTTGCGCGGCGCGCCGGCACGCGCCAGCGCGTTCAGCAGCGACTGCGCGCGGGGATCGCCGCGCTTGTAGACGCCGTGGCCGAAGCCGGCAAAGCGCTCACCCAGAGCGACGCGCTCACGGACCATCGGGGCGACATCGCGATCGACCAGCGCCTTGACGAGCTGCGAGGCCAGCACGCCGGCGCCGCCATGCTTCGGCCCTTTCAACGCGGCGAGGCCGGCGATGACGGAGTCATAGAGGTTGAGGCCGGTCGATGCCGCGCAGCGCGCGGTGAAGGTCGAGGCGTTCAATTCGTGATCGGCGAGCAGCACCAGCGCGCGGCGGATGAGGTCGGGCGCGTGCTTGTTGTCGGGCGCCCAGGCCTTCGCGATCTGCTGGTGCAGCGGCTCGGATGACGGCTCGGCGTTGAGCATGGTCGCGACCAGGAGGCGGACAATGCGCCCGCCGACCATCGCGCGGCCATCGGGCGCGCGGGTGAACGCACGCGCGTCCGCGCTGGTCGCGAGCGCCAGCACTGCGATGGCACGGTCGATCGGCGCGGCGCGGCGCGCGGCCTCTGCGATCGCGCGCATCTCGTCGGAGATCTGGGGCTGATTGTCCGGCGTGAAGGGATCGACGTCGGAGACGTCCCACAGCAGCGTCGCCGTGTGCTCCAGCGTGTCGTTCTCAGCGAGATCGACGCAATTGACGCCGCGGTAGATCGCGCCCTCCTCGGTAATGGTCGAGATCTCCGTGTCCATGACCGGCAGGTCAGCGTCGAAGCTGCGCAGGCCGCGCGGCTCCGGCGACGGCACCCGGCGCTCCTTAAGGGCGCGGACGTCCTCGGCCCGATAGCGGTTCTTGCGCGAATCCGGCGTCGGCTCGGAGCGGATCAGGCCGCGGCTGACATAGGCGTAGAGCGTGGCCGGCGAGATCGCGAGCTCGGCGGCAGCTTCCCGGGCCGACAGATAGAGTTCCTCGGAATTATTCATATTGATTTATGTAATCAAGATTGATCAATCTGTCGAGAGGCCTGATTTTCTCCTGGTGCAGTGCAAAGGAGATTGGGTCATGAACATCCACCTCACCAAAAGCCAGATCGGGCTGGACGGCGTTCCCGCGGCCGAGACCGTGCTGAGCCATGTCGATGGCGAGCGCGGCGAGCTGATCATCGCCGGCGAGCATGTCGGCACCCTCGCAAGCCAGTCGAGCTTCGAGGGCGTCACCGCCCGGCTCTGGAACGGCGCGAGCAAGACCACGCTGAGCGAAGCCAATGTGCGGGCGAGCCTGGGCGCGGCGCGCGAGCGTGCGTTCGCGCGTTTGCCGGAGCTGTTGCCGGCGACACGCGGCATGAGCATCGTCGACGGGTTCCGCGCGACGGTCGCGGGCCTGCGCGCGGAAAACGGGCTGGAACATGAGGCGACGATCGTCGGCGCGTTTCCGGTGATCGCAGGCGCGCTGGTCCGTCGCGCCAAGGGATTGGAGCCGGTCGCGCCCGATCCGAATGCGAGCCATGCCGCCGATACGCTGCGGATGCTGCGTGGCGCCTCACCGAAGCCGCGTGAGGTCGCGGCGCTGGACGCCTATCTCGTCACGGTCTGCGACCACGGCATGAACGCTTCGACCTTCACGACGCGCGTGGTGGCCTCGACGCAGGCCGATCTGTTTGCCGCCGTCACCGCCGGATACTGCGCGCTGACCGGCCCCTTGCACGGCGGCGCGCCGGAGCCGGTGCTGGAAATGCTCGATGCGATCGGCTCCAGCGAACGCATCAAGCCATGGGTCGATGCGGCCCTCGCCCGCGGCGAGCGGCTGATGGGCTTTGGCCATCGCGTCTATCGCGTGCGCGATCCGCGCGCCGACGTGCTCAAGGCCGCGATCGGGCGGCTTTCGGCGGATGGCGCCGACCTGCCCTTTGCCGGCGAGGTCGAGGCCTATATCCGCAGCGCGCTGCGCAAGAAGAATCCTGACCGGCCGCTGGAGACGAACGTGGAGTTCTTCACGGCGATTCTGCTCGATGCCCTCGCCATTCCACGCCAGGCCTTCACGCCGATCTTCGCAGTGGCGCGTGCAGCGGGGTGGACCGCCCATGCGCGCGAGCAACAGCGGACGGGGCGGTTGATCCGGCCGAGTTCGTCATATGTGGGGGAAATGCCGAAGGCGGCCGGCGAATAGAGCACAAGGGCACGACAGCCGGGCCGTTCACTCCGCTGTCGTGCCTCGCTCGGACGCACGATGACACGGCAGAGCCGTCGCGCGAGATCGTGATTGCGGGAACGCGCGCACGGTCCGGGCGACGAACTTGGAACATCTCCGGGTCTGGGGACTTAACCGTGAGCCCCCTCGGATCAAGATTCCAATGCTGGACCTGTTTGGACAAGCGGACGAGGCCAGGATCGGCGAGATCGCCGCAGGCTATGCCGCCAACCGGACCGAGGCCGGCACGGATTCAGAAAGACGATTCCGCGACTTGCTGCAGGCTCTGCCTGCCGCGATCTACACAACCGACGCGGAAGGCTGCATCACCTTCTTCAATCGCGCCTGCATCGATTTTGCCGGACGCATGCCGAAGATCGGCGAGATGTGGTGCGTGACCTGGAAGCTCTATCTGCCCGACGGCACGGCGCTTCCCCACGATGAATGCCCGATGGCAATCGCGCTCAAGCAGAACCGGCCAGTGCGCGATGTCGAGGCCGTGGCCGAGCGGCCGGACGGCTCCCGGATCTGCTTCATGCCATATCCGACGCCGCTGCGCGACGAACGCGGCCGGTTGGTTGGTGCGGTGAACATGCTGGTCGACATCACGGCTCGCAAGCAGGCCGAGCAGAGGATGATGCTCCTCACCTCCGAGGTCGATCATCGTTCCAACAACCTGCTCGCAGTGGCTCAGGCGATGCTGCGGCTGACGAAGGCGGATACCGCAGAAGAGTTCCAGACCGTGTTTGCAGGCCGGCTCAGCGCGCTCGCCAACGTGCAGAGGCTGTTCTCGGCTTCGCGCTGGACCGGCGCGAATCTGAAGACCATCGTCGAGGAGGAACTCCGGCCGTACGCAAGCCAGGACGGCGAGCGGATCAGGATCGCGGGAGACGACGTCCACCTGCCGCCCACGCTGGCCCAGTCGATCGCAGTCGCGCTGCATGAACTCGCCACCAACGCCGCCAAGTATGGCGCGCTGTCGAGGCCTTCGGGCAGGTTGGAGATCAGCTGGGAGACCAATGGCGCGGAGCCTCTCGTGCTGCACTGGTCGGAGAGCGGCGGTCCTCGGGTCAACGAGGCGCCGACGCGCAAGGGTTTCGGAATCGGCGCGGTCGACGGCATCATCCGGACCTTGCGCGGAACCATTACCCGGCAGTGGAGGCCGGAAGGACTGGTTTGCGAGCTGTCCTTCCCGGAAGGCGTAGCCTAGGCCTCGCGGACCACCGTCTTCAGATAATTGTAAGCCTTGATGATCTCGATCAGGCGGTCTTCGGTCGACCGGTCGCCGCCGTTGGCGTCGGGGTGGTGCTGCTTGACCAGCGCCTTGTACTTGCTCTTGACGTCGGCAAGCGTGGAATCGGGGCCGAGGCCCATGACCTGGAGCGCCTTGCGCTCGGCGTTCATCACCTTGCGCGTCTCGGCCTTGGGCTCGGCCTGCGGACCCTTCCGCCAGCCGGCGCGGCCATTGATCTCACTGAACATGCTGAACGGATCGGACGCCATGTCGATCTCGGCTTCCGCACCCTTCTTGCCGCCATTGGCGCCCATCTTCCAGGTCGGGCGGTGACCGGTCAGCGCATCCTTCTGGTAGCGCGCGACGGCATCGGCATTCATGCCGGAGAAGAAATTGTAGTTCTGGTTGTACTCGCGCACGTGGTTCAAGCAGAAGTGCCAGTACTCGCGCTGGTTCTCGCGGCCCTTCGGCGCACGGTGCGCACCCTTGTTCTGACACCCGGCCCATTCGCAATTGACCACGGCGTCGCGCGGCTTCACTTCCGGCTGCTTGCCTTTCGGCTTGACCCGGATGGAGTCGAAGAACTTTGATGAATCGATCGGCATGGACTGACTTTGACTACGCAATGCAAAAACCTTCAAGTCTTGACATTGCAATTAGCTGGGAACCCGCAGCCGAAGTTTCACTCCGGCGTCTTCGAGGTACGGCCGCCGCAGGCGGCCTATGCAATTGACGGAGTGCGGCTGCGCGCTTTAATGGCACTCATGGTTATGAAAGACACTATCAGCAACAAGTTGCAGGAAGCTTTCACGCCGGAAAGCCTGCAGGTCGTCGACGAGTCACATTTGCATGAGGGCCACGCCGGCCATCGGCCGAGCGGCGAAACACATTTTCGCGTTTATATTGTGTCTCAGGCCTTCAAAGGGAAGAGCCGGGTGGATCGCCACCGCATGATAAATTCGGCGCTGGCCGCGGAACTTGCCGGCAGCGTGCACGCGCTCGCGATCCACGCTCAGGCACCGGGGGAAGGCGGAACGTAAGACTCCGCTGTCATGCCCCGCGAAGGCGGGGCATCCAGTAAGCACTGCTGGCGAGATTCAATCGATAGGCTGCGGCGTACTGGATCGTCCGCCCCAGTGCGCAACTGCGCACAAGGCGGACGATGACACCGTGCGTCAAAACGACGTCCCGGCCCGCCTGGGCTTGGCTTCCTCCATCTCCGCGTCACGCGGCACCGGTGAAATACGGAGCGCGGTGATGCGGTTGCGTTCGCGGCGGAGGACGCGGAAACGGAAACCGTGGAACGTGAAACTCTGGCCGCGGTCGGGGATCGAGCGCGCCTCGTGAATGACCAGACCGGCGACCGTCGTTGCCTCTTCGTCGGGCAGGTGCCAGTCCATGGCGCGGTTGAGATCGCGGATCGGCACCGAGCCGTCGACCACGACCGAGCCGTCCGGCTGGGCGCGCACGCCGGCGACCACGACGTCGTGCTCGTCGGAGATGTCGCCGACGATCTCTTCCAAAATGTCTTCCAGCGTCACGAGACCTTCAACCTCGCCGTACTCGTCGACGACGAGGGCGAAATGGGTTTTTCGGCGGCGGAACGCCTTGAGCTGCTCGGAGACCGGGCGCATCTCCGGCACGAACCAGGGCGGCAGCGCGATGGTGGAGACGTCAATGCGCGAGGTATCGCCGTCCGCGGCGCGGATCGCGCGCAACAAATCCTTGGCGTGAAGCACGCCGATGATGTTTTCCGGCTTCTCGCGCCACAGCGGAATGCGGGTGTACTCGGTCGCCAGCACCTCGCGCACCAGTTCCTCCGGCGGCAGGTCGGCATTGATCATCATCATCTCGGTGCGATGGATCATGACGTCGGAGACCTGCAGCTCGCGCAGATCGAGCAGGCCGCCGAGCATGTCGCGGTCCTGCTTCTCGACCTTGCCCTCGTGGTGCAACAGGTCGACCGCGCCGCGCAGGCGCTCGGTCGGCGACAGGATCGCCTGGTGCTCGCCGGCCAAACCAAACAAGCGCATCAGCAGACGAACGATGACCTCGACGATCCGCAGCAACGGTCCCAGCACATACATCGTCAGCCGCATCGGGCGGGCAACCGCAAGCGCCATGCGGTCGGGCGCGTTGATCGCGATGGTCTTCGGCAGCACCTCCGCGAAGATCACAACCAGCGCCGTCATCACGCCGGTGGCATAGAGCACGCCGACATCGCCGAACCAGCCCGTGAAGATGCTGGTGGCGAGCGCGGACGCGCTGATATTGGCGATATTGTTGCCGAGCAGCAGCGCGCCGATCAGGCGCTCGCGCATGTCCAGCAGCTGCGAGACGACATCGGCGTCGTGGTTACCCTGCTTGGAGAGCCGCAGCATGCTGGCGCGCGAGGCGCCGGTCAGCGCGGTCTCGCTCGCGGCGAAAAAGCCCGAGACGAGCAGGCAGAGAATGACGATGGTGAATCCGAGCCAGTCCATGCACCACTCAAAAACCGGTTAGCCGCGCATCAAGCCTTCTGCGCGAGCTTCTCTTTGAGGAAATCGCGCACCGGCGCCGGCTCGACGTCCTTCGCGATCACGGCGCGCCCGACCGCCTCCAGCAGGATGAAGGTGAGCTTGCCGCGCTTGACCTTCTTGTCCTGCGCCATCAGCGCCATCAGCGCGTCGGCGTCGGCGAGTCCTTCCTGCGCGAAACCGGCGATATCCTGCAGGCGCGTCGGCAGGCCGGCCTCGATGAGGTGACGCTCGACGCGCGCGGCATCGGCCTCGCCGATCATGCCAAGCTTCGCCGAGAACTGCGCCGCCAGCGTCATGCCGATCGAAACACCCTCGCCATGGAAGGCGAGATCTCCAAAACCTATGCCGGCCTCGAAAAGGTCAGCGAGGCCCTGATCGCCGCGAAGATCGAGCGCA
>NZ_JBVVPO010000119.1:0-13154 GCF_055811795.1 Bradyrhizobium sp. MI1.7 | reverse complement strand
GCGACAGGAGCCGGCGCTTCGATCGCGGTCTCGCGGAAGGCGCGCTCGAGCTCGTCGAGCGAGACTTCGCCCGGACGCAGCGGACGCTCTAGGGTCTGGTCGATCAGCGAACCCTGCGTCATCTCTTTGGCAGGTGCGGCCTTGGCTTCGGCCGGAGCTTCCGGCACCAGCGGCGGCGCTTCAGCAACGGGAGCAGCGCTGCCAGCCGCCATTGCGGCCATGCCCTGCTCAACCATCGCTTCCAGCTTGTCGATGAGATCGCGGTCGGTGCCCTCGGGCTCGGCTTCGGTCGCCTCGAGGCCTGCGAGGATCTCCTTGATGCGGTCGATCGAGGACAGGATCACCGTCACGGCCTGCCCCGTCACCGGCATGCCGTCGCGGAATTTGCCCATCAGCGTCTCGCCGGCATGTGCCAGCGCTTCAAGCCGCGGCAGGCCGAGGAAGCCGCACGTGCCCTTGATGGTGTGGACCAGGCGGAAGATGTTATCCAGGATCTTGGCGTTGTTCGGCTCCTGCTCGAACTTCACCAGCTGATTGTCGACGGTGTCCAGGCTCTCGCTGGTCTCCGTCAAAAACTCCCGCAACAGATCATCCATGAAAACAGGCCTTCATACAGGGAGGGCGCGCACGACTTGTGATGCGCCATTTCGGAATGGGGCCAGCTTCACCGCAAAGCGTTTAATAATGGTTGAGTATGTGCAAAAGAACGGAACCAACAAAGAGATAAGGCGCTCCGGACAAGCCGAAGCGCCTTGTAAAGATTCGATTAACGTTTGAGGGCGGCGGCGCGCTTACGACGCGGTAATGGTGATCGCTTCGCCCTCGTGCGCGAGCCTCACGGTGAGCCCGCAAGCCTCCGCCAACAGCCGCGTATAATAAGGCTGGATCGCGTGCGCATCCGCGGCCGGGCCGCGCTCTCCGCTCAGGAGCTCGGAGATGTTCTGCGGCAGGCGCGCATTATGACCGGTCGCGGTGACGCGGAAGCTCATGGTCTCGCCGTCACCGATCGGGTCGATCGTCAGCATGCCGCCGCGCGGGATCGTGTGCTGGGAAACAACCAGCATATTGAGCAGCAGCTTGACGCGATTCTTCGGCAGCAAGAGCCGCGGCAGATTCCAGGTGATCGAGCACTTGCCGTCCTCGATGTGGCCGCGCGCCATGGTCTGGGCATCGCCGAGGTCGATCTGCGCGCCGGACGAGCCGGCCGCGCCGAAGGCCAGGCGACAGAACTGGAGGCGGGCGGAGGCGGTTTTCGCGCTCTTGCGGATCAAATCGAGCGCGAACTCGCGATCCTCGGGCTTGGGATCGTCGTCGAGCACTTCGAGCCCATTGACGATGGCTCCGACAGGGCTGATGAGATCGTGGCAGACCCGCGAGCACAGGAGCGCGGCGAGTTCGAGCGCATCTGGAGCGGTAGCGGTACCGGGTGACGAAGCGTCAGACATAAAGGGTTCCTGGAATTGCACGGCGCGGACGCGGCGAATCACGCATGCTTGACGAATGCCGCAGGTTCTAACATTCGCAAGCCCGTGGCAGCTAGCTTGCGATCGGCTCGAAGCGGCCCTAAAGCCGCGGCGAATCAGTCGAGTAGGATGGAATTGCCGATGAATGAGGCATGCAGGTGAAACGGATCATCGACGGCCCGGCCGCCTCCCACCTGATGGAGCCGCTCACCGCGCTGGTGGTAAAGGCGGGCGAAGCGATCCTCGCGGTCAACCGCGCAGCGATGCGGGTCGACGGCAAGCAGGACGGCTCGCCGGTCACCGAGGCCGATCTCGCCGCCGACCGCATCATCGCTGACGGCCTGGCGCAGCTTGCGGGCGACGTGCCGACGTTGTCGGAAGAGCGGACCCAGCTCGCCTCGCCGCCATTCCGCGACAGCTTCTTCCTGATCGACCCGCTCGACGGCACCAAGGAGTTCGTCGCCGGCCGCGACGAGTTCACCGTCAACCTCGCCCTCGTGACCGAAGGCGTGCCGCTGCTGGGCATCGTAGCCGCGCCCGCACTCGGCCTGCTCTGGCGCGGCATCGTCGGCCGCGGCGCCGAGCGCGTCAGGTTCGACGGCGTGAACATCGGTGCTGCCGAACCGGTCCGCACCCGCACGCTGCCGACGCAGGGCGAGCCCTGGATCGCGGCGGTGAGCCGTTCCCATGGCGACCTCAGAAGCGAGGCGTTCATCGACGGCCGGCCCAATGCGGTCAGGAAGACGGTCGGCTCGGCGGTGAAATTCGGACGGATCGCAGAGGGCAGCGCCGACATCTATCCCCGCTTCGGACCCACTTGCGAATGGGATGTCGGGGCGGGCTGCGCGGTCGTGACGGCGGCAGGCGGCAAGGTCACCGACGGCAACGGTGGCGAGCTCCGATTCGGCCAGCGCGGCGACACCGGCTTCATCATCCCGGAGTTCATCGCCTGGGGCGATCCGCGGGCGGCAGGCTGCTACTGACTGAGCTGTTATTGACTAAGCTGATCCTGGAGCGCCGGCCAGCGCTTGCGTACCTCATAGAGGAAGCGCTCCGGGTCGGCGGCGAAGGCATCGCGATTGGCCTCCCGGCTGAACAGATAGAGCCGCTGCGCCGAAATCACGTAGAAGCGGGGATTGGCGGCGACGGCGACGCCGCGGGCGATGTCGGCCGGATCGTAGCCGCCGAACTGCGGTCCATAGATCTCGGGATGGGCCAGGAAGGACGCCCGGTTGCCCTCGTTGCGGAAACGCCAGACCGCGCCCCAGAGGTTCGCCTCGAACTCGGCCGTCCCCTGCACGGCCGCGCCATCGACGAAATAGGATACGGGGTCGAACCCCTCGATCGCCACGCCGCTGAAGCGGTTGACGACGATCCGCTCGGTGGTGGCGGCCTCGGCCGGCAAACCTGCGCAGGCGATCCAAATGCCCGCCAGCAGGCGGACGAGGAGGCGGATCAAGGCATTTCCGGGGCGCAAAGGGCTATCTTCCTGCCGTTGTGCCGTCATAGTTGCTGCGGATAACATCCGAGTCGAGGGGACATCCGGCGCAACCTAGAGCCGTGCCTGTTGGCGTCAGGTTAAGGAAGCGGCGGCATTCGATACCAGGGGTTCTTTTATGACTTTCGCATCACGCCTTGCTGCGGTCGCGCTTGCCGCGCTGGTCGGCTGGATCGTCCCGGCCTCCGCCCAGCAGCCGCCGCCGCCCAATTTGCCGCCGCCGCAGCGGAGCCCGTCACCCAGCACCTATGGGCCGGACGAACTCGTGACCGCCGGCCACCGCTTCTTCGGCAACGTCTCGCGCGGGCTCGCCTCGATCATCGAGAAGGCCGTCAGCCAGTGGGGCCTGCCCAACGGCTATATCCTGGGTGAGGAAGGGTCCGGCGCCTTCGTTGCCGGCCTGCGCTACGGCGAAGGCACGCTCTACACCAAGAACGCCGGCGACCTGCGCGTCTATTGGCAGGGCCCCTCGCTCGGCTTCGACTGGGGCGGCGACGGTGCGCGCACCATGACGCTGGTCTACAACCTGCCCGCCACCAACGCGATCTACCAGCGCTTCGCCGGCATCGACGGCTCGGCCTATATCATCGGCGGCTTCGGCATGACGGCGCTCACCGCCAACAACATCGTGCTGGTGCCGATCCGCTCGGGCCTCGGGCTACGGCTGGGCGCCAATATCGGCTATTTGAAATTCACCCCGCGCGCGACCTGGAACCCGTTCTAAAGCGCGATCGCGCTTTAGATTGTTGTTCGAGCATGATCTTTCCGGAAAGCCGCTGCGCACTTTGCGCTGACGCGGCCCTTCGGGCCCGGATCATGCTCTAGGGCTCCCTCCTCGGGTCCGATTCCGGATTCACGTTAACAACAGGGCGGGGCTGGCTTTTTGCCGGCCCGCCATGCATTGTCTTTGGTAAATTTTTCCTTGCTTTCGGAGTTCTGGCCCCATGGTCGAACCGATCATGTACCTGGCGATCGGCTTCCTGCTCTCGATGCTGTGCGGGCTTGCCATCGTGCCGCTGGTGCATAACCGCGCGGTCCGCCTGACCACGCGCCGGCTCGAGGCCGCCACGCCGCTCTCGATGGCCGAGATCCAGGCCGACAAGGACCAGCTCCGGGCCGAATTCGCCATGTCGGCGCGGCGGCTCGAGATGAGCGTCGACCAGCTCAAGAACAAGACCACGAGCCAGCTTGCCGAGCTCGGCAAGAAGAGCGACGCCATCAACCGCATGAAGATCGAGCTCGGCGAGAAGAACGCCACGATCTTCGCGCTGGAGGCGCGCGAGAAGGCGGTGAAGGAGCAGCTCCGCGCCACCGAAGAGGAATTCAGCGCCAAGACCGAGGCCCTGCGCGCCGCCGAGAACGCGCTGACCGACAAGCAGGGCGAGCTCGCAAAAATTAATTCCGAGCTGTCCGACCGCTCGATGATGGCGGAGAGCCGGCAGGTCGAGCTGGTCGCGGTGCGCGCGCAGATCGAGAACTTGAAAAATCGCGTCGGCGACGCCGAGAAGGAATTTGCCGCCACGCAGGCGCGGCTGACGCAGGAGCGGACCGAATCCGAGACCGCCTCCCGCGAGCTCGGCGATGCGCGCGGCCGTGTCGAGAATCTGAGCCAGCGCGTCACCGAGCTCGATCGCCAGCTGATCGTGCAGGTGAAAGAGGCCGAGATGCTGTCGGGCCGCGTCGCCGATCTCGAAGGCCGCCTCGCCACGCAGGGCAAGCTGCTCGCCGAGCGCGACTACGAGAACAACCAGCTCCGCCAGGCCAATGAGGGCAATGATCGCACCATCAAGGAGCTGCGCGTCGAGATCGCCGGCTTAAGCGGCGGCAAATCGTCGGCGGCGTTCGAATCGCTCCGCGCGGAAAAGACCGCGCTGGAGGAGCAGCTGCGCACCGCGCGCGACGAGCGCGCAAAACTCCAGCGCGACATCAATGCGATCCAGCAGCAGGCGGAGAGTTCCTGGGCGACCGAGCGCATGGAGAATGCATTGCTACGCGAACGCATCAACGACATCGCCGCCGAGGTCGCGAAGCTCGCGATGCAGCTCGAAGGCCCGAACTCGCCGATCGAGGCCCTGCTGGCGGCCGAGGCCGGCCAGCCCCCGAAACCGGCGCCCCGCCCGGCCAATGACGCCGCCGGCAATGGCGCGGCCGCAATCACCCTGCCCGAGGGCGGCGGAACGCTCGCCGAGCGCATCCGCGCGCTGCAGGCCCACGCCTCCCGCGCCCGCCAGCAGGGCGCATAAGCGGCCCAAACCACGGTTTCGCGCGCGAATCGCGTGATTGACGCAAGGTTTTCCGGCCTCGAGGCGCCTGGAAACTTGACACCTTTGGCCCGCACTTCTAAATCGCGGGCTCCGATGTGCCGGCCGGCCGAAAGTCCGGCCGTCGGCATGATGGTCCCGGGCGCATAGCTCAGCGGGAGAGCGTTCCCTTCACACGGGAGAGGTCCAAGGTTCGATCCCTTGTGCGCCCACCATTTAGCTCTTTCGATCAGATACTTACCTATGCAATTCCCCAAGCATGTGCCCCCAGAAAGCCGGGGCACAACAGGGGCACTAATCGCCCGGCTCCGCCTTTCTGAAGACCCATCGAGAGATTGGCCGATCCATTCCGATGACATCCGTTGGACAGCATCGTTAAATGACACTGACCAATAGAGCCCTGAAGCTAGCTAGTAGGGCGTTCGACGACATCTCGGCCTTTGTGTAGGCGCGTTTGTTGAAGGGATGGGTGACGGTCTGATTTATGGGATTGTGGGCTTGGCGCCGCGGCGAACGGTTTCGCCGCGCAAGTTGTTGCCGTCATGCCCTTTGTCAGCGAGGAGCGCGCTAATGGGTGTGGCGCGAGCGCCAGGCCGCAGCAATATCGGCATCCGGGCCTGGAGCCAGATCCAGGAGGACCGGGCCGGCAGAGCGTATCACTCAGCGCATAGCGTCGTCCCGTCCTCATCCAGAGATCGGTTCGATTCCGCTACGAGCGCCAAAGCTTCTGGCAAATTCAATGCGTTAGGGTCGAAATCGGCTAACCCGGTTTTTGGGGTAGCCAAACTGTCCATTGCCATCTGCGCCAGTATACGTCTCGATCTCGGCCAAGTTCTCGTGGTCCGTTTCGCCCGAATCTGGGGCCGGGTGCAGCCTGCCTCAGCCGAGTCGAACACAGATGGCGTGCCGCAAGCCATGAGGGCTGGAATCGTTCGGCTTTCCGGTCTTTATGGGCGCCGGTGCGTTTGCAGTTTGTCGCGCCCTTAGCGCTCCGGTCCTTGTCCCACTTGGTCGGCAGGAAGGTCCGCTGGTTGCGCGGGATGTCTTTGATGTGGTGGCTCAACCGATCCGTAGATTTTCCGCTGAGTCTTTTCCGCGATTGTTCACGATGTCGAAGCTGACTTTGGCGCCCTCGGCGAGAGAAGTGAAACCGGCTTTTTCAACAGCCGAGATGTGAACAAAAACGTCCTTGCCGCCATTGTCCGGTTGGATAAACCCATACCCCTTTGTCGGGTTGAACCACTTTACCGTCCCCATAGCCACGTAACTGCTCCACTTTTCAAAAACGAAAATTAGTGCCCGAATTCCGACAAAAGGAAGGCAAGTTGCGGTCGCGAGCCGATAGACCGCACGCTGAGTTAGTCGCTATGCCCCGAGTCACGTAGATCCAAATACCGAATGTGAAGCGTGAGCGGTTGCTTGGAACCGTCTAAGAGCACACGTACCCGGTTGCTCGTAGCGCCCAGGCCAAGGACAATGCCGAGCCTGCCGGACAATCTTCGACCGGCCGCCTCAGCCAATACGATGCGACAACCCGGTGCCACCCTATCCTTGATGAGGGACAATTCTGAAAAGGGCGGACAAGACTTGTGCTCGGACATGCAGGCGAAAATATCGTAAAATTGGCCCAAATGAAAGCCGCGCAGGCTCGAAGGACACAAACCGAAACAACGAATGGTACCTTCGATCGAATATCCTCATTGGTTGATGTTGGCGGGAGCCATCTTTGTGCTGGCATGATTGGTCGGAGGGGCGGTTGAAAGAAGCCGCCCCCCACGTTGACGCGGGAGAAGTCGTAATCCCTAAAGGCTGATCAACCAGCCCTCGAACCGGAGGCGAGTGCCAGCGAGGAACGGCCCCAAGCCAAGCCGACGATGTGATGCCGACGGCGGGGGCGCTCGGGGTGCACGAGATCGCGCCCCTTACAAGGGCGCGCGCTTTCGGCAGCAGTGTTTGGGCAATTTGGCCTCAACTTTTGAATGGGAGAGACGCGCGAAACGGGGCGCGGGCACGCATCTTCGCTTCAATGCAACGTTTGGCTGCCATACCGTTGCGCGGCTGATATGAGCCGAGCTTGCGTCACCGTAAGCACGCCAAATGACGAGGCTAATCTCGTAAAGCCTTGCCTCTGTGATCAGCCGCCTGGGGACGGCGCCGCTGTCGTCCCACTCCTCAACGATCGGCGTGAAGCTCACACTGACTTCCGTGACCGTGCCGTTGCCGATGGTTGCTAATGCCTCCTGCCCTAGGGGCGCATTGGAAGTCGGGGTCAACGAGTAGTAAAGGCCGATATTGTCGGACCTGAGGGAGAGCGTGCCCTTCGATACCCTCCCTGTGGCCTGCTTGGATCGTGCACCCAGAGCGCGGCAACATCTGGATTTCGCGCGAGGTGCTTGTCGAATGCACGTCTCGCAAATCTCTCTTCGAACACAGCCGCACAATCCCACGCTGATTCCACGAAATCGGAACGCCGGAAAATAGTATCAGCCGATTTCGCTGCAATGCGTCTTTGGCGTTTCGCTTGCCTTATCTTGCGCGCAATCACGGCTGGTGAGTCCGAGCATTCGGAGTGTCGGTCTTCGCCAGGCAACTTGACACTGCGGCGGATTGGCTCTCAGTCCGCGACCTCAGAGACGCGTTCGGATCCCTTAGACTGACCTATCCAACTTTCCCATCGCGCCTATCGCCAAGAAAATGCGGAATACCGACTGTAGATAACATCTTCGCGGTCAAGATCGTCAAGCAATTCATCCTGCGACTGACGGGCCGTTTCTACCTCGGTCAGCAACTTGCACAGGAGACTGAGGCGGCGATCGTATTCAGATCGCAGGGTTGCACAGACTATCGCGCTGGCTCGGCCGCGGGGTTCTTCGATAGGACGTCGAAGGGTTTCCTGCGCGGCCTCGATATTGCCCATCTCGGTGGCAACTTCACGCAGACGCGCCGACAACAGGGTCAAGCCATCCGGACTATCGCCTAGTAGCGCAGCTACGCCAGGCGAGAGACCCTGACCGCCGCGGCCTTTTTAGCTTCGATTTCGCCGCCTAGTTTAGAGCGCTCGCTCGGCATTCAGCTCCGGTAGCGATCGTTCAACGCTTCGCGTTTGGCTACCAAGCTAGCGTAGGTTAGATCCGACTCCGCCAAGCTCGGTACGCGAAACACGTCGGCGCATTTTATCTCCAAAGGTGCCAGTTTAGAAAAGATCCTTCATCAAATTAATGAACCACTCGCCCTTCAACTCGGTGCGGCGCCTGTTGATGCGAGGCCAACTGTTCTGGCAGAACGAATCGCGTTACCGTCCATTCCGGAGGGTGCGCTAAGAGCTCCCGCCAACCGTGCACGAATTCAAATCGATCGGCGCGAACGTCGTCACGGCATCGGCCGTCCCGCTGACTGCGATTTCGGGATTTCAGTTCCAGATATTCGAGCGCTAGCGCGGAATGCTACCGGCTGTGTCAGCCGACAGTACCGCCCTGCTGGTGTCATTCCCGCATACGCGCGCGCATGGTCCACGGGTTTGTTCAATTTCGGCGCGCTCATGAGCGTCGCCAACAGCAGCACACGTCTGGCTGGTCCAGTTAGGGCGCAACGGCAGGCGCGCCGCAGGGCATTCCTGCAAGCGTCTGCTGATGTCGGCTACTGCGTGAACGCGGGAATCCAATATGCCGCTCGATGGCGTCGAGCGAATTGTTGAGCGTGCAGCCGCTTGGCGGCCCGCTCCACTCCGGCCGGGAAAAAAGGACGCCGGGATAGAACCCGCGCGAGTTTGCACGTCACCTCGGGATTCAGCATCCCTACAACTCAATACGGTCCGAGTTCAGGATAGGAACGCGCGTCTACAAAGACATCGACGGTCAGTTCAGAAACTTCACAGCGAGACGGCGCTCATCACGCCACACAACGGAGCAATCAATATCCAAGCCAGCACCTGGTACACGCAGGCCGAAAGCCGCGGGCACGAAAGGCGCGTTATCGATTTGGACGATCGCAGAGGAATCCGTGAGGTGGCGGACCTTGCACCGCACAGGACTGCCGTCCACCAATATCTGCGCAGCATAGACGTTACGTCGCCGCTCGTTCGTCACGTCTCGCATTCTCCCCCGCTCTAGCGCGCGGGAGATATTGATCGACGATTCCAGTCTCAAATGAGGCTAGACCGTGGTTTCATTGCTAGGCCGGGAGCTTTTTCTCAAGCGCGGCCGACGCCGCCAGGGCCAGATCCTCCGTTGCCACGGCCTTGGGCTCACCGGCTTTGCGATCGCCCCAACCGTTCGCAGCGGCGATGCCGCGCGCGGTCAGGCCATCGAGAGACTCCTCAAGCACATGGAAGTGTTCGCCAAGCCCCGCCCTCATGTTCGGCGCGTCCAGCCCGGCGATCAGCACATCCTTGAGGGCCGCCGCAGGGCGACGAAAATGCCGGGCGTCGCGGTGACGTTTCGGTGCGGGCGATAGCCCATGAACTCAGTGCGCCAGGCAATGCCGATCGGACAGCGCTCGGCAGGCGCAAAGCCGGCATTGGCCCGGCCTGGGTGAAGCTAGTTTGCGAACTCAGACCCTTGCGATCTATCTCCGCCCGGCGATTGTCATTGCAGGCACACGGGCTTGCGCCCAATAGGCCGCGCGAAGCCGATGATAGTTCTCGCAGTCGCTGCCCCGCTCGCGATGGGTCGACGCCACCAGAAAGCCACCACTGCCGCGAACAGCGAGGTGTCGCTGATTGTCGGCCTCCCGCTTCTCATCGGTCTAGCGGCGGGCACCCTTCACTTGCCGAAATAACACCGCAGCGTCGTGCCGGATCTTCGGCCGCGGCCGAAGTGCCGGCCGGCCTCAACTGCTTCCACGAAATTAAATTTGACGGCTACCGCATGTGCGCGCCGCGCCGGGGCGATGACGTGCGGTTGATCACCAAAAACGGCCACGACTGGACCAGCCGCTACCGATGGATTGTCGAATCCGCATTAAAGAACCTCGAGAAGCACTTTGTTCTCGACGGCGAGGCCGTGGTGCTCGGCATCGACGGCGTCGCCGACTTCAGCGCCCTACATTCGCGGAAGTACGATCACGAAGTCCAGTTTTGCGCCTTCGACGTCCTTGTGCTTGGCGGGGAGGATCTGCGGCCGCTGCCGCTCGACATGCGCAAGAGCAATCTGGAGCGGCGGCTGCTGCGCCGGCGACCGCATCTTTGTGGCACCGTTCGAACCAGGTGCGATCGGGCCGGACCTGTTCCAGAAGGCCCGCGAATGCGGCCGAGAGGGGATTGTCTCGAAGCGTCGCGACCGGCGCTATATCGCCGGCCGCACAAATGAGTGGATCAAGGTCAACAACCGGACGCATCCGGCTATGAACCGGGTTGAAGATGCGCTGTCAGCCTAAAGGACGGAGGTCAACTCAGTGGCACGAAGCAGAGCTTCGCGCCCCCCTAGGCCCCGACGTGTCTTGTCGACGCAGGGGCTGGGATATTTGAGCTGCCGCTTCCGTGGGGCGCAATTCCGCCCGACATCCCAATGTTCAACTGGGTGGAAACGCAAGACATACACGCCTACTCGATTAGCTCGCAGGACATGAAATGGGTCGGATAGCCGATCAGGCATCCGCACCCTCCGGCTCTTGATCAGAGGAATCCGGAAGTCCGAGAAAACGCTCCTCACGCCAACAATGGCAATCCAGCCAGCGCGAAGCCAAGTGACCGCTTCCCACTAGCAGTCACTTGATATGATGCTGCCACCGCGAAGCTTTGGGGATGACCGTCGATCAGCCTCCATGGCGATGTGAGGTCAACGCAAAACTCCTCCATCGCATCGCTACCGGGAACGATCATGCTGTCAGTAAGATTAGATTGCTCATTCTGCTCAAACATATCCGAATCCCTGTTGCTCGATCATAGCCGTCGCCTGGCGTGCCATGGCAGTATCTTTGTGCGTTGTCATCCACCTCTAGCTGCTACATCACAACCGCGTCTTGGCGCAACACCGCACTCCCTTCCCGTGCTATACAGCAGTGGTTATACTACCGCCCCTGTGCCGCGCGATCTCAGCATCCGGGGCGTCAACCACGATTACGACCGTGCCCGCACCACGGTGATATTCGGGATCGCCGGCGATATCCTGAGCGACACGGGCGCCGTATTGGACCGCTAGTTCAGCAGAGCGAAATAGCTCCCCCACATCATCCGCCTGTGTCTCTCCGTTGTGGAAAATCGGGAAGTAGTAACGTCGCATAGCTGCGGCCCTCGTCTTTAGCCGCGATCATGCCCACATCTCGGGACGGCCCGCACCTGTCAAAAACGACAGGCACCATGTTCAGGACCGAGCTGGCCGATTTCGGCCATGGTAACCTGTCATAGCTGCAACAACTTAGTTCATCATTCGCCAGGCGCGCCTTGTCCGGTTTCACTCCGGTCCGCACGGAGCACCAATCACGCAGGCTCCTCAAGCGGGAAGTCCGGCGCTTCACCGTGTTGGGCGCGCGGTCCAGTGCGATGATTTATCGTATTTGCGGCCAAGCCGGCGGATTCAGACGGCCGTCGCAACACTCGGAGTTTGGAGGTTGCGATGAACGTTGTAATGCGCATATCGGCGCGGTCAGGACGAGCCCGGTTGCCATGGCCAGGACGCCCCTCTGTTGCAGGCGCAGTGAACAAGAATAAATTTTGGCGGCGATTGCCGCAGGGTTAAGCAGCGAAGATGCTGCACTCGAAGCCGGATTGCACAACCTGTCGAGAAGCAGATTATCCTCCGGGCGGTACCTCTCGTTGATTGAGCGCGAGGAGATCGCACTTCTCAAGGTACACAGCCATTCCATACAGGAGACTGGACGGCGCCTGGGGCGGGCTGCTTCGACAGTCGCCCGTGAACTGCGGCGCAATGCGGCCACCCGCGGCGGGGGTTTGGAGTGTCGGGCAACAGCTGCCCAATGGCATGCGGATCGATCCGCCCGCCGGCCCAAGCCGACCAAGCTTGCGCTCAATGCAACGTTGCGCACTTATGTGGAGGAGAGACTTGCTGGCGGCGTCGTAGCCCCAACCGGCGCTCCCGTTCCTGGTCCTTCTGTCCCGTGGAAGGGGGCCGGCATGGCCCGCGCAAGAATCGGCGATGGGCCAAAGCCTGGAGCCCTGAGCAGATTGCCCGACGCTTGCGATCGACTTCCGGGACGACAAGACGATGCGCATCAGCCACGAAGTTATCTATCAGGCTCCCTTCGTTCAGGCCGCGGGGCGCTGCGCCGCGAGCTAACGGCCTGCTTGCGAACAGGCGTGTATTACGGATGCTCAGGGCGCGCGTACGCAGGTGAGGCAAGGGCTTTGTCTCGCCGGCGCTTGAGGCAAAGCGACGCGACATGACCGGGCTGAGCTTCAAAAAAACGATCCTGCCAGCCGAACAAGTTCGCCCCGACGCCGCCGGTAAACGGACACGCCGGAAGGCCCGTCAGGGCAAGATTGATGCTTCACGCGCCCAGCTTGTTTAGCACTAAGCCGGCCGGGACCATCCGATTCTGTAGGCCAACTGCGGCCGAGCATCCCTGTCCGATCTGGACAAGCACGGCTCGCAACCCAGAAGGACGACGGACCGGGATCGCGCAGGCGCGCTTGAATGTCGGCCTTGTCTGCCTGGCCGGTCTGCAAGCGGGCCTCCCTTTCTTTCCTCATCACGCTGCGATGGCGCTCTCAGCGCTCCCCTCCACGTCCGTCCCAGGGGCCTTCTTCACCCCCCTCATTGCCGGCGCTTCTCAGCCCTCCCCTGCGGCGAAAGCGAAGTCGCCCTCATCGCGCGCCTGCTACGAGGCCAGCCTACGGGGCGTAGCGACGGACGACGGCGATAGCGCTCCCGCTCGTCATCGAAATCATCGACCGCGCCCTCTAGTACCTCGTCACAGGGATTATGACTCTTTGGAAGTGGCGGGGTAGGCGCCAGCCATTTTGGCGCGAGCCTTGTC
>NZ_JBVVPO010000118.1:0-13323 GCF_055811795.1 Bradyrhizobium sp. MI1.7 | reverse complement strand
AGAAGTGGAGGCGTCAAGCACCCCCACGATATGCCGCCTTCCCGATTCCCGCCGTCACCAACTTTCGGCGATAGCTCAACAGCGTTGAGGACACTTGCAAGCTTCCAGCCGAGATTCACCGCATCCTCGATCGCCGTGTTGTAGCCGAGACCGCCGGTGGGGGTGAAGAGGTGGGCCGCATGACGAGGAAGACCCTGCCCCGCTGCATGCTATCGGCCACCAGTGCATGGCCTGCGGTCCAGGTGAGAAATGAGAGAACCTCGCAAATATCGGCGCACCGCACGCGCGCTGAAAAGCGGTCTTCGCCTCGGTGACCTTGATCGCGTGCTGATTCCGCTCGATGTCGCCCACCATTCCGGAATGATCTCGCCCACTATTCCGGGATGATGTCGCCCGGGGGTGACGAGGCCTCTTCTGGCTCCGATACGGTCCCGCCTTTCGGCTTTGCGAAGGGGGGACCTGGATGCCGACGGAGAGGCTTGCGATGCGCCATGTGCGCGATGTGATCAGATTGAAGTCGGCCGGGATGCTGACCCGCGAGATTGCGCGGCGGGTGGGAACGGCGCCTTCAACGGTGCGGTTGACGATCCGTCGGTTCGAGGCGGCGGGGCTGACCTGGCCGTTGCCCGATGACGTCACCGACGCTGTGCTGGGGGCCCGGCTGTTCGCCAGCGCCGTTGCCGGTTCCGGCACGCGGCGGGGCCATCGCCGGCACGCGGAGCTGGCGCGATTGCCCGCCCGACTATGGCCCTTACACGACGATCTACAATGGGTTCAATCGCTGGGCTAAGCGCGGACATTGGCAGGCGATCTTTGAAGCGCTCGCCCGCTGCGGCAACGACGGCCTGACTTTGTCGATCGACTCCACCTCGATCAAAGCACATCGGTCGGCGGGCGGCGGAAAAGGGGGGAGCATGAACAGGCGATCGGCCGCTCGCGCGGCGGGCGAACCACGAAAATCCGCGCGCTGAGCGACCCTGATTGCAAACCTTGCGCATTTCGTCTCACTCCGGGACAAGCCGCAGATATTGCCGCAGGGCCGGCCCTTTTGAAGCTCGCGCCGCCCATGTCTTCCCTCATTGGAGACAACGGCTGCGATGGCGATGGCTTTCGCGCCGAAATCGTCAATCGCGGCGCGAAACCCGTCATTCCGAACAAGTCCAACAGGGTGACCCTCCACAGCTTCAGCAAACGCGCCTATAAAGGACGCAATGTTATCGAGCGCTGCTTCTGCCGGCTCAAGGATTTCAGGCGCGTCGCTACTCGCTACGACAAACTTGCCAGAAACTTCTTGGCTGCCGTCCACCTCGCCGGGGGATGTCCCGGGTTCTGTTGAATTTCTGAAGAGGTCGGCGTTGCCCACCTTGAGCCGGTAGGCTCGGGGTGCTGATTCCACAAAGGAGAGCAACGCCATGACGAGAGATATCACACCGGCTGGTCCGCCGGCGACTGGGGCTGTGGACGAAGCGTTTGCAGAGGTGCGGGCGAGCTTCGATCGGTTCTGCCTTGCGGCAGGGATCGAGGCGCTCGGCACGATGATGGAGGCGGATGTCACGGCGGCCTGCGGGCCGCGCCACGGTCGCGACGCGGCGCGGCGGGCGCACCGTTGGGGCCGAACGCGGGGACGGATCGGCTTCCACGGCGGCAAGATCGAGGTCGATCGCCCGCGGGTTCGGGGCGTGGACGGCCGCGAGGTCACGATTCCGAGCTGGGAAACGGCGGCGCAGGAGGACTGGCTCGGTCGCTGGGCGATGAACCTGATGCTGATCAACGTGTCGACGCGCCGGTTCGGCCGTGCTGTCCGGCTGCCCGAGGGTGACGTGCCGGCACCGCCCGGATCGGGGGTTTCGAAGTCGGCGGCCTCGCGGAGGTTCGTAGCGCTGTCGGCGGCGCGGCTGGCCGACTTCATGGCTGCCGACCTGTCCGCGCTCGACCTTCTGGTGGTCCAAATCGACGGGCTGCATCTCGGCGACGATCTCGTGCTGGTCGCCGCGATCGGGGTTGACGGCGAAGGCAACAAGCATCCGCTGGCGCTGGTGGAAGGGGCGACCGAGAATGCCGCAACGGTTCAGGCCCTGCTGGACAACCTGGTCTCGCGCGGGCTCGACCCGACGGTACCAAGACTGTTCATCGCCGACGGCGCGAAAGCGTTGTCGAAGGCGATCCGCCGCACCTTCGGTTCGGCCGCTGCGATCCAGCGCTGCCAGATCCACAAGGCGCGCAACATCATGGAACGCCTGCCGAAAGAACATCATGCGGCCACCCGTCGGGTGCTGCGCCAGGCCTGGGAGCTCGATGACGCCGACAAGGCTGAAAAATTGATCCGCAATCTCGCGCGTCGCCTCGACCAGCAATGGCCCGGCGTCGCGGCCAGCATCCTCGAAGGCCTCGACGAAATCCTGACTGTCGTCCGGTTGAAGCTGCCGAAGGAGCTTCATCGATCGCTCGCCTGTACCAACATCGCCGAGAATATGATGGGCACCATTCGCCGCGTCACGCGCAACGTCAAACGCTGGCGGGATGCCGGTATGGCCTTGCGATGGGTCGCGGCCGGCATGATCGAGGCCAACAAGGGCTTTCGACCATTGAAGGCGCATAAGCAATTGTCGGTTCTGCGTGCAGCCCTTCAAGCTCACCTCGATCGCATGACGATCAAGCCCATTGCCCACGTCTCGAGGGCCGCGTAACATTCATTCCGGCAACGTCGGCCCGACGTAGTTCAACACCGATCGGGACATCCCCGACGGTTGGCGGTCGGTTGGACTGCGCCGCGAGCTACTGCTGCACCAGCTTGATCGTTGAGACCGGCCACTTCCCAGGATGGCCTGCGACGGAGAGCCGCAAACCGTGCTCTTCGTCCAAAATAAAGTTGCTCGACGGTGCCCGCCTTACCGTCCGTAAGCACTACAGCCTTGCCGATCAATTCCGCCTCAGCTTGGTGATACTCCCGCAGAATTGCAGAGGCGCGTTCTTCTGCCCGGGGCGTAGCCTCAGAAACCACGAGCTCTCTTACGGACATACATGTCGAATGCGCCCGGTGCGCGTAGAATGGCCTTTTCCAATTCAATCCTGTTTCCAGCGAGCACGCACAATTGAAAACTGGCGGAAATGAACGGGGTTCCCGCCGGGAGGGATCTTCAAAGTCTGCGTCATACGGCCGCGACCCGTTGAGCAACACGAATGTGGCTGTCAAGAATGGCGTTCTGCTTCTGCGGCGAGGTGGTCGCGCAATCCCGTCGGGACCTCTGCGTCGGCAGGGGCATTGGCCGATGCCGGATAGAAGCCGCCGCAAGACCCGCGCCCCCATTGCGGTGACGACGTGGGCACGCCTGCGCGGCGGCCGATCGCGCCAACGTGGACGTCGCCAAAATAAATCAGCTACGTCTCGCGGTGCGGATCGCACAGCGACGCCGGCGGATGAGGGCGGGCATGCGGTCGTGAAAGCATACCATCAGCCATTTCGATGAAACAGCTTTGCTGTCCTTCATTCGGATCCGAAGCGGACCTGGGCATTTGAGCGCTTCACGGTGATCTGAGACTCGTCATGCAGCCTTCGTGCTAGTCTCTGTCGCGGCAGTTCTTCGTCTTGTGCGGTTCAAGAGCATGTCAAACAAACTAAGAAAACTGCGCATCTTTACCGACAGAGGTCCCCTGATTGCGCTAACCATCGCTCTGGGGATGGTGGTCGGCGTTGTCGGCCCGACATCGGCGCAGTTCTTCAATTTCGGCGGATATCAGCAGCGGCAGCAGCCGCAACGCGGTGGCGGGTTCGGCGGCGGCTGGTTTGGTAACGACACGTTTGAGCCGTCTGCTCCCCAGCCTCGTTGGAATCGGCGGCAAACCTTACCCCCCGCGCGGGAGGATTTTTCGAGGGCGCCCGCGGCCGGAAAGCGCGATGCTGTACCGGAGCGCCATGTTCTTGTGCTCGGTGATGCCATGGCGGACTGGCTCGCCTATGGTCTTGAAGACGCCTATGCCGAACAGCCTGACATGGGCGTGATCCGCAGACATAAGACCGTCTCAGGCCTTATCAAATATCAGCCGAAGGGCAATCCGGCCGATTGGGCCGCCGCTGCCAAAGGCATTCTCGCCACCGAAAAAGCGGACGCCATCGTTGTCATGCTCGGACTCGATGACCGAGTCGGGATCCTCGAGCCGCCGGCTGAGAAATCCGATATCAAGCCGTCGGACAAAAAGGTAGACAAGAAGGATGCCAGAGCCAAACCGGAGGGCGGTACGAACGCCGACGCGAAGCCGGATGGCAGACTGGTCGATACGGAATTGTCGCCAAATGACGCCGCCGACGCGCCGGCGATCGAACCGGAGAGTAGCACGCGCTCGCCGAACGGCCTCTATGAGTATCGCGAGAAACGCTGGATCGAGCTCTACAAAAACAAGATCGAACAGATGATCGGCGTGCTCAAATCTAAGGGGGTGCCGGTGCTGTGGGTTGGCCTGCCGGTGGTACGTGGCCCTAAGGCAACAGCCGACACCCTGTTTCTGGATTCGCTCTATCGCGAGGCGGCCGGCAAGGCCGGCATAACTTATGTCGATGTCTGGGACGGCTTTGTCGATGAAGCCGGCCATTTTATGCAGCGCGGTCCCGACTTCGAAGGCCAGATCCGTCAGCTGCGCTCCTCCGATGGCGTGTATTTCACCAAGCCCGGCGCCCGCAAGCTTGCGCATTATGTCGCACGCGAAATCAACCGGTTGTTGGCTACTCGTTCCGCGCCGATCGCGCTGCCGACGGAACCGGCAACACCCGACGTCAATGCGCTGCCGGGTCAACCGGACCTGCGCCCGCTCGCCGGACCGATCCTTCCCTTGGTGGCCCCCTCTATCGGCGCCGATCAATTGCTCGGCGGTCCAGGGGCGCCGGTGGAAATGGATGCGCTAGCAGCGCGTGTCTTGGTCAAAGGTGAGCCCTTGTCGGCACCGGCCGGCCGCGCCGACGATTTTGTCTGGCCGCGCCGCGAAGTCGGACGCGAACGGTCTAAGGATACTCCAATGGCATCGGCATCGCCCGATGATCGCATCCCGATATCGACCCCGGCGCCAATGCTAAAGCAGAAAAAGAATCGCAGCCAAAGGTGAGGCGCTGACGTTTTGGCCCGCAGGTTTCGCTCAGTGGGGCCGCTTCGGGGGCAATCGCATCGGTTTGCACCTGAGCCCGTGGGCGTGACAAACGCAGTGCGCACCTGGAGCAACAGCGTGGTGGTATTGTGCGCGGAGACGAACGCCTCGATGGTCGGGATGAAGCCAAAGTCATTGCTGACGAACGGTATCCATACCCGGTCAGGCACCAGCAAACGGCGCTGACCAGCGAGGTCTTGCCCGCCCCGTTGAACCCCCGAAACAGTGTGGCCGGTGCCGCGAGCTCAAGCTCGAACGGCTTGGGGTCTGAACCTCCCTCGGCGCAATGACGATGCAGCCCCCGGAATCGATGCGCCTCGATCTTGGTGAGTTGCCATTTCTGAAATTGGACCGGCGCCTTAGCCGGTGCGGACAAGGCTTTAGGTACATTGTCAAGCGCGGCGAGGACGCAATCCACCTCCCCATCCTGAATGGCAGTGTCTTTATCCGGATTCCAGTACGCTCGACGGTCTTGATTGTAGAACGCGAGAACAGCGCGGCTATCACTCAACGGCGGGAAAAATGTCTCTCCGCTGGCAACGTGCAGAATCTCTCCCGCGATGAGGTGAGATACGACCTCATCGAGGGTCATGTCTGCAATATTATGTTCCATCTCCACTCCTAAAATTATTCTTTGATCACAACTTGCAATACGTTCATATCGGCGGCGGAAACGAAGAAGCGGCACCCAGCCCACCTTCGGTATCTGATTCGTCGGTTGGCTCAACTTCTCCTGCGCGACGGTGATGGAGTGCGTGTCCGACTTGCAGACAATCGTCCCCCGTCCGGCGACGCGAGCCTCACGCCAACGCGATCAGCGAGCGCGTTCTCGTGGCGCTTGTGGACGCACGCGAGTGCGCAGCTCGTCATAGAGAGCGATTTCTCCTAGCATCGCAATAGTTACAGCAAAACCGAAGAGAACGGCATCGTCGATTGTTTCGCTCGCGTCAGGCTCGCGTTGAACTCTCGATGAAAGAGTCGTATTGGTGGTCACCACCGCGGCGCGATCGCCGCTCCAACAACGCGTGCATACCGTTCCCCGATTGATTTGGTTTCCGTTGGGCTGATTTCCGTGGGCGGCGACACCCAAGCTACCGATGTCGACCGGGTCCAGAATTTCCATGCGCACAGCCTTGTAAGCCTTGCGCCGGGAACGACCGGCGTGAGCCACGCGAGCGTGGCGGCGACGGAATGTGGCTGCGCCCTCCCGCCGATCGCGCCCGGAATTGGTATCGATATGTCGACGCTGCGCTCATTTGCCAGTGATCCGACGGCCCAGAAGGTAGCGCGATCCGCGGCGCATGCTACGGCCTCGTTCGGATAAAGGGAGCCGTAACTGTCAATCGGCTTTCGACTGGGGCTCTGACGCAAGTTTGGTGCAGCGCCGGCTATTCTGCACCGATTAGCCTGGCCTGAAGGAGATCGATTTTCCCGCGACCGTACATCTGCCTTCTCACGAGCTTGAGGCGCGTAATCTGACCTTCGGTCTGTCCGTTCGACCAAGGTGAAGTGATTGCCGCCCGTACCGCATTCTCATCCTTCGCGACGCCACTGGCGAACGAGGCGACAAGGCTGGCGCGAGCGCGCTCGATCCATGGGATGAAGCCCGCCTCGGTCTTGCGCCGGATCATCAGGTGGAATTCGGCGATGATCTCGCGTGCCTCGACCAGAGTTGGCACGCCAGCTTCGATCGCCGCGACCGTGACGGTCTCCGCTTTCGTGAGCAGGTCCCGCCCGATGGTCATGAAGCGAGCGATTGTTCTGGCTGAGGGAATCCGTTGCAGGTTCTGTGCATCGGCCTTATCGGCCTGTCGTCTGCGGGTCGCCCACTCGCTGACGACGCGGAGCGAGCCGCGGAAGCCGCGCGCTGCTAGGCGGCGCCAGAGTTCAGCCCCGTTTCGACAGCCGGACACCCATTGATTATCGAGCCATGGCAAATGCAGATCCAACGAACTTTGCCGGGTCCGAAAAACATCGGTGCGTTCGCCGCGGATCACCTGCCGTACCAGCTTCCTGCTATGGCCAGTCTGGCGCACGATCTGCTTGATGGGTATGCCGCTCTTCGACAGAGCCAGGATGGCCGCATTGGTCTCCTCGCGGCGCAGGTAGCCTTCATACTGGAGGCGCTCGGCGGCTGTGAGCAGCGCGGGATCGATCGCGGTTGCACCGATGACGGTGCGAATCTGGCGCATCGATTTGCGGACGGCGTCAAGAAAGGCCCGACTGGCGTTCTCCATCAGATGCCAGCGGTCGGCGACCTGCACCGCGTGCGGCAAGGCTTTGGCTGCCGCTTCGCCATATCCGCCGCCACGATCGCGGGCGACGATTGCGATCGTGGGATGCGCAGCGAGCCAGGCTCGGGCGGTCGCGGGCTCACGATCCGGCAGCAGGGTGACTACCCGGCGCCTTTCCAGGTTGCAGACGATGCTGGCGTATCGGTGATTGCGACGCCAGGCCCAGTCATCGATGCCAATAACCTTGAGCGGCTCAGCCGGCGGACGGTGACGGCGTCGGACCACGCGCAGAAGCGTGTCCTTGCTCACCGGTAACATCAGCCGTTTTGCGAAGCCTGCCGCCGGTCGGCCGCCAAGCGCCAGACCTAGGTGATGGACGATAGAGTCCAGCCTCGCCGTGCGTCGCGCTGATGGAGCCAATATCCCGTCGGAGAAACGCTCAGTGAAGATATGGCGCCCGCACAGGACGGCGTCGCAACGGAAGCGGCGGGCAATCACCGAGAGCTCTACGATCCGCCCCGAAAGCGGCAGATCAGTCACACGGCGCCGATAGCGGCTGTGGACACGGCGGGAAGCCGTTCCGCACGATGGACACACGCCGAAACTTCCGGACGCCCGAACCGTGATGACGGCCTTATCACCCTCGTAGCAAGCACTCTCTACAACAAACCCACGCGGCACCAGACTGGAGCGGTGGAGTGCTTGCTGCATGGCGCTGATTCTCCTCCAATCAAAACGCCAGACATCCCTCGAACTGCATCAAAAGTGATGGTGTGGAACGGCCCTTCGAACCGGCATCAAAAGTGCCTAACGTGGTCGCGTAGAGAGGCGCCACAAAGGAAGGACCGTTCCATGGAGAAAATTATCACAGTGGGTTTGGATTTGGCCAAGTCGATCTTTCAAGTTCACGGCACCGCCGAAAACGGGACAGTCTTGGTTCGTCGCACATTGCGGCGATCGCAGGTTCTACCCTTCTTTCGGAGCCTTCCAGCTTGCTTGGTAGGTATGGAGGCCTGTGCGAGTGCCCATCACTGGGCGCGCGAGATAGCGGCGCTGGGCCACGCTGTCCGCATGATGCCGCCAGCCTACGTGAAGCCTTACGTCAAACGTAACAAGACCGACGTGGCGGATGCTGAGTATTCCTGCGTTGAGGGCCGCCTTGTTTGACGGACGCGAACGCTGCAGGTCCTAGGAGTAATCCTAGGAGAAGCGCTATGACGATTTCGAGGGCGGAGGTGATCACATCGGTCGAGCGGCGGCGCCGGTGGTCACAGGATGAGAAGGAACGGCTTGTTGCAGCATCGCTCGAGCCCGGAGCCTGCGTTTCCGAGGTGGCTCGCATGGCTGGCCTTCATGTGAGCCAGCTGTTCAGGTGGCGCAAAGAGCTTTGCAAGCACGCTGAAGCGAGTATAGCGCCGTTCGTGCCGGTCGAGATTGGGGCGTCTGTGCCGCCGCGGGCGGTTGCCGAAGCGCCACTGACGACGACGGCGGCGCGTCGACGGAAGAGAACTGGGCATCATCGAGATAGATCTTGGTAGCGGGCACTGCATCCGGGTCGATGGCGACGCACTACGTCGCGTTCTCGATGCTTTGGTGCGCCGATGATCCCGGTTCCGACGGGCGCACGCGTGTGGCTTGCGACAGGCTACACGGACATGCGGCGAGGCTTTCCGACGCTGGCACTCCAGGTGCAGGAGGTGCTGCGCAAGGACCCGCTCAGCGGTCATCTGTTTGTCTTCCGCGGTCGCCGAAGCGATCTTGTGAAGGTGATCTGGCACGATGGCCAGGGAGCATGCCTGTTCACCAAAAGACTGGAGCGAGGGCGGTTCATCTGGCCTTCGGTTGCGGGCGATGCGGTGACGATCTCGCCGGCGCAGATGAGTTACCTGTTGTCCGGGATCGATTGGCGCAACCCGCAAGAAACCCAGCGTCCGACGCGGGTCGGATAGCCGTTTTGGGTTTGAATCTGCTGCTTGATCTGATTCAATGGCTTCATGATATCGAAGCCGGACGACCTTCCATCGGATCTTGTCAGTGCCCTGGCGGCGCTGCAGGCCGAGCGTGAGGCCCGGCTGCGAGCCGAGGCGATGGCTGCCAGCGCGCAAGCGGAGCTGTCAGATAACGCGGCGCTGATCGCGCATCTCGAACTGCGGATCGAGAAACTCAAACGCGAATTGTACGGGCAGCGCTCCGAGCGCACGGCGCGGCTGATCGAGCAGTTGGAATTGGAGCTCGAAGAACTCGCCACCACGGCGAGCGAGGATGAGCTTGCCGCGCGGGCCGCGGCGGCGAAAGCCCAGAGCGTGCGCGCCTTCACGCGCAAGCGGCCGGTGCGCAAGCCCTGGCCGGACGACATCGAACGCGAGCGAGTCGTCATTGAGGCGCCAACGACCTGCGCCTGTTGCGGTGGGGCGCGCCTTGCGAAGCTGGGCGAGGATGTAACCGAGACGCTGGAGGAGTTCCCGCGCCGGTTCAAGGTCATCGAGACAGTGCGCGAGAAGTTCACCTGCCGCGATTGCGAGAAGATCAGCCAGCCGCCGGCGCCGTTCCACGCGACGCCGCGCGGCTTCATCGGCCCACAATTGCTGGCGACGATTCTGTTCGACAAGTTCGGCATGCACATCCCGCTCAATCGGCAGAGTGCGCGCTTTAAGGCCGAGGGGATCGACCTGCCATTGTCGACGCTGGCCGACCAGGTCGGCCATGGGACCTTCGCCGTGATGCCGCTCTTCCACTTGATCGAACGCCATGTGCTTGCTGCCGAGCGCCTGCATGGCGACGACACCACCATCCGCGTCCTGGCGAAGGGCAAGTGCAAGACCGGTCGGATCTGGACATATGTGCGGGATGACCGGCCCTTCGCCGGGCCAGCGCCCCCGGCTGCGGTCTATTACGCCTCGAGCGACCGTCGAGGCGAGCATCCACAGAAGCATCTGGCCGCCTTCGCCGGTATCCTGCAAGCCGATTGCTACAACGGCTTCGAGCCGTTGTTCGATCCGCAGAAGAAGGTGCTGCCGATTACGCCGGCGTTTTGCTTCGCCCATGCGCGGCGGGGCTTCTTCGAGCTGGCCGACATCGAGAAGAACGCCCGGGAAGGCCACAGGGGCAAACCGGTCTCGCCGATCGCGTTGGAGGCGGTCAGACGCCTCGACGCTTTGTTCGAGATCGAGCGCGCCATCAACGGCCGCGGCGCCGACGAGCGGTGCGCCGTGCGCCAGGAAAAGAGCAAGCCGCTTCTCGAGGACATGCATGCCTGGCTGCTCCTCGAGCGCGAATCCCTCTCGCGCTCCTCCGAGGTCCTGAAGCCCATGAATTACATGCTCAGGCGCTGGGACGACTTCGCCCGCTTCCTCGACGATGGCAGGATCTGCTTGACCAACAATTGTGCTGAGCGCGCATTAAGAGGAATCGCCCTGGGAAGGCGCAATTGGACCTTCGCCGGCAGCCTGCGCGGTGCCGACCGCGCCGCCATCATGCTGACGATGATCACCACCTGCCGTCTTAACGATATCGATCCCAAGGCCTCGCTCGCCGATATCGTCGCCCGTATCGCCGATCTTCCCGTATCGCGTCTGCACGAACTGCTGCCCTGGGAATGGAAGCTCCTCCGCCAAGGCGACACTCCCGCCGATCAGCAGGCTGCCTGATCTTCACGCAACGCCCTTCATAGAGCTCGTCGCGCTCGCGCGCATCCGTCAATCAGGCGGCCTTCGTCGTATGCGTACGATGCTGAAGCCATTTGTGAGGCGGTCACCCGCCCGACAATGCGGTTCGTACCGGTGAAGACCGAACAACAAGCAGCCAGCATGATTTTGCGAACGCGAGAGATGCTAATGAGGCAGCGCAGCCAGACTGCAAATGCTCTGCGGGCTCATATGGCCGAATTGGGCATTATCGCTGGCACAGGCATGGCAAGCATCGCAAAACTCTTGGTGCTTCTCCGGGACGAAAAAGACAATAGGATCCCCGGCGCCGCCCGCTTTGCCCTGATCCTATTCGCTGAACAGATTGAGCTGCTTACAACCCGCATAGAGAAGCTCGACAGAGAGATTTTGGTTGACGTCAGAAAGGACCCCGATGCAAGGCGTCTGATGAGCATTCCGGGTGTCGGTCCTCTCTTCGCCGCTACCGTTCGGACATCGGTTTTGGATGCTCGCAATTTTGCGACTGCACGAGATTTTGCGGCTTGGACGGGGCTCACACCGAGGGCACAGTCGAGCGGCGGAAAAGAAAGGCTCGGCGCGATATCAAAGCGTGGAAATCGGCAACTACGGACGCTCTTGATCGTTGGTGCGACCTCGATCATCAAGCTTGCTAAACGAGGCTTGAAAGTCCCGCTCTGGATTCGGACCATGCTGCAAAGACGGCCGGTCAAGGTCGTATCCGTGGCGCTCGCCAATAAGATGGCGCGCACCATCTGGGCCTTGCTGGTCAGAGGCGGCATCTATCAGGCGCCGGCTGCAATGCTGAAAACCTAATCTTAAGAGCTCTCCGGCGGAAGAAGAAAGCTGCCGAGGAGGCAAGGTGCAAATCTGGATGAATCCCGAATGACGACATTCCCGGTAGCGATCAGACCGCCTGACTCACTGCGCTTCGAGCGCGAGAAATTGATTGGGCGATTGCTTCCGCGGATATCATCGTGGCCAGCGGCCAGGCGCCGCGTTTTACAGGCCGAACATATGACCGCACCGTCATCCCTTGTTCAACCAGAGAAAGATCTTGCGGCCCGGGCCGTTCCACATATGAGTCAGAGCCCTTATTCCATGCCGAAACACATATCGGCCGATCGAGCTGCGCGCTTGTTGATCTTGTCATAGGCCCTCACGTATAATTCCGCGCATTTGCCGCTGCGCCACAAGCCTGTGCCGGGCGCTCCTGCCGTCCATGCTTATCGGGATGTCGTAGTCGGCGAGCAAGGAGGGATCGGTCGAGAGTTTGAAGCTGCTTTGACGGATGACACAAGCAGTCGATGTTTCTCAAAAGATGCTTTCCGGTGGAAGACATTTGTGCGGGAGACCTATCGTCAGACCACCATCAACCACGATTTCCGAGCCGGTTAGATAGGAGGACTGGTCGCTGAGCAGGAACAACACTGCTTCCGACACTTCTTGCGGCTGGGCGGCCCGCCCGAGTGGAATAGGAAAACAGTAGCCATCACAGTTCCTGGTGGTCGGGGTGGCGACCAAGCCGGGATGAACAGAGTTCACTCGGACACCAGACGCCGCTGCCTCCAGGGCGGCGGACTTCGTCAGACCCCGAACCCCGAACTTCGAGGCGACATAGGCATTGAGCCCTGCACTACCACGCAGCCCCTCGACTGATGAGATGTTCACGATCGAACCGCCGCCAGCGCGGCGCATCGCGGGTAGAGCCGCCTGCATGCCGAGGAACACACCAGTAAGATTGACTGCGAGGGTTTTGTTCCACTGATCGAGCGAGAGCTGCTCGATCGGGGCAAAGCTGCAGATACCCGCGTTGTTGACCAGGCCGTTCAGCGCGCCGAAGCTATTTTCCGCGCTCGCGATCGCGTTGCACCACTCCTCCGGCTGTGTGACGTCCTGACGCACATATAGAGCCGACGTACCAAGTTGAGCCGCGAGGATCTCTCCTTCTTCCTGAAGAAGATCAGTGATCACCACTCTTGCCCCCTCGTCTACCAGCAGGCGGGCATGAGCGGCACCCATCCCTCGAGCTCCGCCCGTGACCAGAATGACTTTCTCATTCATACGCCTCACGACAGGGGCCACGCTTCGTTTGTTGGCTAACGGCGGTGCAGCGTTTTCCAAGCACTAAAAAGAATGCCGGGATCACGCTGGCCCTTGTAGAGGGGCGAGACCCCGCGTTTAACGTCGAGCAAGGTGAACACGGCGGTTTGCGCCGCGCGAACGGAATATTCCACCGTAAACACGACGTCGTCAGGCATTTCGCAGAATTGGCCGGTGAAGGCGAGATTGCG
>NZ_JBVVPO010000117.1:0-13487 GCF_055811795.1 Bradyrhizobium sp. MI1.7 | reverse complement strand
GCCGGATATACGTCAGCAGTTGTGGCCGTCGATCCTGATCAAGCCAGTCGTTGCAATCGGGCGGGGTCCATATACGTCCACACATGGCCCATCAGCGAAGTGACGACACCTTTCATCGAGGTCGGCTTGGTGGGGTGGAGCGGACTGATTTTGCTCACTCTGAGTTCTTCGCATTTTGACCCGAAGCCCACCTCGCGCGTTGCCTTGAACTCAAGCATCAGTTGCTTGTGGGGGCTATGGCGGACGTGATCGCCTACCTTGAAGCCGGGCTTCCGAATTGAAGAACTTCACTAAATCGCCACACTTCAACACAATGGGCGTACACTGCTCAATGGGGTAAGATCGCCTCAGTCGGCGAGGGCATTCACAGGGGGAAGCGGCTTCGTCGGCTGGATCACGAATTGGTGTGTTCGTGAGAAGGCAAGCGCCAGCACTAAAAAACCTAGCGTGACTATGATCATTCCCCGCATGAGGCGATCTTAAGCCAAACCCAGCTTGAAACAATATGACCGAAGTCTAATGCTGCCTGAAGCGGCGGCCTATAGCCGAGCCCTTTTGATTCGATCTTATCATGACGCTCCTCTCGAACCGCCACAAGCGGCTATTCAAAATCACCTCCGCACGATGGCAACGGCGAGCGATCTTCCTGCTCGGCGGGATCGGAGTCGGCGCAGCGGCGGTGGCTCTGGCTCAACTCGCTGATCTCGCGCAGCATGGCTTTACGCTCCTGCTTGCCAAGTCCCGTTACGTCGTGCTGGCGGTGATGCCGCTGGGCTTCATGCTGTCGGCCTATTTGACCATCCGCCTGTTCCCGAACGCCCAGGGCAGTGGAATCCCACAAGCGATCGCCGCGCGGCATCTGACGGATCAGAGTGAACGCGAGCGTCTCGTCTCAATCCGGATCGCAATCGGCAAGATGGTCCTCACCTTGTTCGGGCTCCTGTGCGGCGCCTCTGTAGGGCGAGAGGGGCCGACCGTTCAGGTCGGCGCCTCCATCATGTTTGCGCTCGGCCGCTTCTCGCCGCGCCGCCAGCCTGGGCTGATCCTGGCCGGCGCCGCCGCTGGCGTTGCTGCGGCCTTCAACACGCCGCTGGCGGGAATCGTCTTCGGTATCGAGGAGATGAGCCGCGCCTTTGAAACCCGCACATCCAGTCTCATTATTGGCGCCGTGATCGCTGCAGGCCTGACGTCGCTCGTGCTGGCCGGAAACTACGCCTATTTCGGCAGCAGCGCGGCAGCCCTTGCGCGCGGCGCGGACTGGCTCGCCATTCCGATCTGCGGCGTGGTTGGCGGACTGGCCGGTGGGTTATTCAGCCGGATCGTCATCACGATGGCTCGCGGCTTCAAGAATCCACTCGGCCGTGCAATCAAGGCTAATCCGCTGTGGTTCGCATTCGCGTGCGGCCTTGCTGTCGCGATCTGCGGCCTGATATCCGGCGATACGATCTATGGCACGGGCTATTCGCAGGTGAAGACAGCGCTTGATCATGGCTCGCCGCTGCCGCAAGATTTCGGCGTCTTCAAGCTTCTGGCGACGACCTTTGCCGCGATTAGCGGCATACCGGGCGGCATTTTCTCCCCGTCTCTTGCCGTCGGTGCCGGCATTGGCAGTAATGTCGCTTCGATCTTCCACGACGCACCGCTCGGTGCGATCATGCTGCTCGGCATGGTATCGTACTTCGCTGGCGTCGTGCAGGCGCCGATCACCGCATTCGTGATCGTGACCGAGATGACCGACAATCACGGCATGGTCGTACCATTGATGGCGGCTGCGCTGATCGCGCATGCAACCTCGCGGATGATTTGCGACGAGGGTATCTATCATGCCCTGGCCAAGGGCTTCATCGAGCGAGGTTCGCCAACCTCGCCGACCGATTGATCCACGAGTTCGGGATTCACCGGTATTCACCGGAAGGTTACCGATGAGCGATGACAAACCTCTATTATGACTTTCAGTGGCCGTAGGGCGCGCTCGTAGTCGCATACTTGCTCTATCTTCTCCACTTCATTTTCTCTTAGAAGAGAACCCCATGATGTCGCCAGTTGGCCCAAGGCCGATATGAAGCCATGTCGGGCCTCAACGTCGCCCTCTGAGAGCAAAGCGGACGTGGGCTTGCAAGGGTTCCTTCACCTTGATCTAGGGATACAACCGAATAGGCAATAGCCGAACGTCGCTTCCCGCTGGAGAGTGAGACCGCTGCTGCTGGGGGCCAACCGGAGATGTCGATGGGTGCGGCAAGCTGGCGCTTTGCGCATATGAAGAGAACTTTCCGCGTCCGGGCGGTTGTTATTGGCGTGCTGGAAGAGCTGCCGTTTGTCTGCCCGATAGCGGTCGCAATCGACTCGCTGATAATGATCGGCATCACGCTCTACAAGGATTGGCCGCAGTGAGGGGTATATTAATAACAGCACCTCCCTCATGCGAAGAGGCCCTTTTCCGACCTCCATCCCGCGCTTACTCGTAAGCTCCGCCGTTCGCATGTTTGTGTGCTCTCTGCCCACACTGCTTCGCGCGCCAGCTCTCCGAAAACGCGCGAGAAATGTGGAGTGCGCCACAATAACCTGCGCCGAATGTGGACGGCTCCACGATGCAGACCTGCGCAATCACATCGCGTCGGGTTACACTCGGGGCATGAAAAATCCCTTCCGAAAATCACCGATGCAGGAATACGAAACCACCATCGCCTCGCTGACGAAGCGAGGCGAACAGCTTGCTATCAAGCGCGCCACCGCGCAGGTCGCTTTGGATGAGGCCATTAAGGCCCGTCAGCATGCACTGCTTTTAGGCGACCTCGATAATCAGCTCGCCCTCGCCAAATTGCAAGGCCTTGTGGATCCTCAGCGCTGACGGTCATTGACGACGCGCTCGCTGTTTTGGCGAAAGACAAGGCCGAAGCAGAGCGCCAGCTCGTAGCTGAATGCCGCCCGACGAAAGCGGTCCAACGTTCCTAGACGGGCCTAAGCCATCAACCCGTTGCCGTGTAAACGCCAGCGCCGCCGCAACAGAGGCAGAATTTCGTCTCGATGATCTTCCTACTGAAATTGGCATGCGACCGGCCTCTGGCTGTCGACATGCACGCTAGCTGAGTACGTTTTCCAGACACAACTCTCGTAAGACGTGAAGCTGGCGCGCATGCGCGGTGCAGATGTGGTTACGGAACCGCCGCGCAAGCACCAGGATAATCGCGAGTGCAATTATGTTAACAAGCTGTGTAATCATGAACACCACATCGCTTATGGTGATCGAACGACGGAGAAGAGCGCTGACGACAACACCCATAGTGCGTAGGCGCACTCGCTGATTCCGGCGGAGCATTGTTCACTCCAGAGGTGCCAAATCTGAGGGACGTAGGCGCCGATACGATGTGGCGAGCGCTCCAAGAGGAATCCGGTTGTGGCCCGAGTGAGACATGCCGGTGCAGTCTGACGATTTCCGTTCACAGAGTGGAGCGGAAGAGAGCGGCACGCGATTATAGTGACGCGATTGACCCAACTCAGACACCGCAAGGTAGGTAGCCTCACGATTGATCTCGTGGAAGATCATTTTTGCTCCAAAACCCTGAAGGGCCCGGCAGTCCACCGCAGCAGTCTCCGCATGCGGCTTCATTCTAAAAAAATACCCGTGTAAAAAATCCAACTGAAATATGGAACCAGCCCTGGTCAGGAAATCCTACGGCGGCAAATTCGGTAATTTTCAAGTCAAATCTGTCGCACCGGACCTGACATCTGTGGCTTGCTTAACGTGCGTTAGATTGCAGAGGGAAGGCCCGCCGACCCAGGAACCTTCTCGGGTATGCAGCATTTTCGAGTCGCTTCTGGCCTGTTCCTTCCGTGGGTTGGAAGCGTGATGACAGCACGGCTCCAGCTTGCTAATGGTTGGGGCCGTGTCTCACTTTGAGAGCGCAAATTGCGGTGGCTTGCCGCTTTCGAAACCCGGCCGGACCTCCGCACCGCGTTGGCCGCAGCCGCTGCAAGCAACCCTCTGCTCAATGTCTGAGAGCCGCATATCGTCGAACCAGTGATCGGCGCTCAGGGCGACATGGTGACTGCATCGATAGTCCGCGCAATAGACGAGGACGCCGCGCAAGCCCATTTCGCGCATCTCGCCCAGAGTGATCTTCACTGGGCGCCCCTGGGATTGATCTAGCTCACCCGACATCCGAACCGGCTTCTCCTGCCTGCCAACCCTTGTCCGTAAGCTGATAACGCTCTCCGTGTTTCACCAGCCAGCCGCCTTCAACCATCCTCTCCGCCAAAGCGGTCGAGCATGCCGGCTGGTTGGTGCCGGGGCAATACAGACCGTCTCTGCGCTTGACCATAAAGCCGTAGATGCGCACCACGCGAAGCGCTTTCAGCATGCCTGTAATGAGAACTACGGTCGTGCTCGTCATTGCTGTCCAAGCGACGCCACCACAGAACGTTCCCAAAGCCGCTCAGGCAAACCTGCGTTAAATTATCGATTCCTGGCGGCGCGGAAGGCCCTCGCTACCGCCGGTCATGGGTGTGGATTTTGTCCGCTGGCGCTGGCCGGTCGTTGCACCAGGCAAACGGCCCCAGGCCGGGGGGAGGGCCCAGGGCTGGAGCCGCTCGGGCTACCAATTGAATAGCCTCATGCGTCCGAAACGCATGTAAAAGCCGGGCTGGACGGTAACGGTTCCTAGCAACGGACGGCGGGGCCTTCATGGAAACGCGAGAGAACTACCTGCTCCGGCTGGCGAAGGCTTTGGATGCGATCGGGGCGGACCAGAAATTGATAATTCGAGAGCGGTACTTCGAGCGCGCATTTGGCAACACGCGCGCCCTCGCGATTGCAGAGGCGGGAGTATTTGCCCACGCGCATGGCTGCACGTTTCGTTATGACCGCATCAACCGCCAAGGGGAGTTTACCAGTGGAGATCGTCACAGTTGAACGCGCGGTCATCGTACCGGCTGCCACCGGCCTTTCCTCGGGCTCAGAAGGCGACCCCGCGCAGGGGCAGCGCTAGCTGCATGTCAAGGCGTCGTGTGGCGTTGGCGGCGATGAAGTTGCAGCGCAGATGAGATCTCGGCGTCGGTCTCGGCTACGCGCTGGGCCAGCGCATCCGCGACGTCGGAAGTCGCATCCCGCGGCCACCCCTCGATGGGATTGAAGGATACAATTCGGACTGGCTTGCGCCATGGTAAGATCTGACGCCCACTCGGCCCCAATCAGGGCTGGTCCTCTACGTTCTCGATCATAAACCATCCAACCTTTCGCTCCCTGCCGTATAAAAAATCTCGACTGCGAAGGTGCACGCTCACTCAATGGTCGCTCTCCGTCTGGATACCCATTGTCTGGTGACGCAAAATTATTTCCAACCGTCGCACACTTTGCACTTAAGCATGTCAATCCAGTCGGGAAAAGTCGGCAAGTTTCTATCCCGAACATCATCGCGAATGTGCAGAAGCGAACAGAATGGCGGTTTGAGCTGCGGGTAAGCTCGCACTCGCTTGGTCTTCCCAGGGTCCAAGTACCTCCAGCGGCCCCGGCCTCCATGCCCCAAAAGCCCCCATGCCGGGGCCGCCTTTGGCGGGCTATGTGACCCTCGGATCCTCGCTGGCTTTCTTGAGCCTTACATAGGTCCCACTCTCGTGGAGCTCCAGCCAGCCGTGCGCGACCGCGTGTTTGAGCCCTGCGCCGAACTCGCTGCCGCTGCCCTTCAACTCAAACATGAACGGCGCGTTGATCCGCTCGATGTAGATGCGACCGTCCTGCACGGCCTGGACGTTGGCTGCGAGCTCGACGAGCTTGCGCGCGGCCGTCTCCGGGTCCGCGTAGGGTCTTTCTGCGGCGTGCTTCATCGGCGTCTCCCATTGGCCGCCTGCGCGGCCGTGATATCGCGCGGTGCGGGTAATCCTCCGCCGGATTCCAGCTGTCGAATGTGGTCCCGCAGACGCAGCGCATCAGCGTGTTTCTGATCTCACGATCGAGCTCGCCTCGCGCTCGTTTGGCCGCAACCTCGGCCCGCCAGTCGCGATCGGGCGCCATTCGGCAAAGGCTCTTTCACGGATTGTGGGCAGTAGCTCGGTCCAAGGGGCCTCGAAGGCCTCGCACGCGGCTTCGAAGGTGGCGGCTATGCCCCTTCGCCCGGTGCCTGGATCCATGCCGGGATAGAAGCCGACCGACCAATGCCATTGATCGGCGTGGATTGGTACGCCAGCGCGCACGCCAATGGTCCCGATGCGGACATCCGTGAAGTAGATATACCAAGTCTCCTGGTGGGGATTGTCACTGCGACGGCGCGTGAGGGCGGCATCATTGGTCATGGGGAGAGGATAGGCGCTACTTCGGTGCCGATCCAGCCGCTGGTGCTTGCGCGGGGGCCTGGGCCGGCCCCAATAGGTTGGTCAGCAGGGTGCCACTTAGCGGACGATTTGCCAAACGACAACGAGCGCGAGGATCAGCGCCATGCAGATCAAAGTGCGGCGGCCGACGTGGTTCATCGTCGGGCGGCTAGGGGCGTCAAGCCTAATCACCTCATACTCGAAGGCTACGCCCCCCGGGTCGTTTTTCGCAAACCATGCCGTCGCCGCATCTTCGGTCGCAAACACCTTCAGGTGCTCTATGTCTCCGACCGGCTTGCTGGTGTCGGTGGCTCGCGATCGATCATCAAAGTTCTCGCGACATCGCCGGATGAGCCCGGTTCTTCACCTTGATCCATTCCTTGGTCCGGCGACAGGGCGTTGAAGTCGGACACGCCATCGACGCCTAGCACGACTGCCTCCCCATCGATGACAAACTGGCTCTCCCGGTTCTTCAGGGCCGATTCCACGATCCAGGGGAAGCGCTCAGTCATGGCCGTTCTTCGTGATCAGTCGGATGGCGCTTCCGTTGCGCTCCACGCGCAGGCGGTAGCCGTCGTACTTGATCTCGTGGAACCAGTCTTGGCCCTCAGGCACGGCTTTAGCCGCCGTACGCAGGCAAAAGTCGAAGGTCTTAAGCATAGCCGGGATCTATGCATGGTCTCCGGAAATGTGAGTCAGTGAAAGGGCCCCAGCTCAAATGGGGGATGAGCCGGGGCCTAGAGGTTTACCCTCGCGAACCGGAGGGCGTGGGGAAGGCTTGTCAAAATCTATGGTGTTCTTGTGGCAGGGCGAGTTCCCTGGGCGGGGGACGGTCAAGCGCTCGCTCAGGGAGCATGGAGAACTCGCGGACTTGCCGCTTGTTCTTCGGCAAACGCGGGCCATAAATTGAAAAAAGCCGGGACCTCATAGAGCGCAGCCGGCGGTCTTTACAGGAACACCGCTGAGCGACCAGGCCGCGAGCGGGCGACGAGTAACTTTCGTTGAATTGGAACGCTCGTTCGCGCTGAGCATTCTCGTGCCATGCCACGCTATTTCTTCAAGGTTCTCAACCTAGATCCAACCACCGACGTCCAGAGTGAGGACTTGCCAGACGACGAAGCGGCTTGGCGTGAGGCCACGGTCTATGCCGGTCAGCTTTTCAAGGACATCGATGGGAAGCTTCGTCCCGGCAAAGAATGGGGCGTGGAAGTAACCGACGAAGCCGGCAAAGCCAATCTTCAACATTCATATCAGTACGAAATACAAGAAGTAGGGCGTCTCAGTCCGCTTGGTCGCGGTGGATTTCGGGCCGCCGTTCCTGATTTTGCGTTGCGGAAACTGACGCGGTAACCTTCGCACTGCGGATAGGGGAACGGTCTGTCTCCAGCGCATGAAGATAGCCGCGGTCGAACTCAGCGATGTCTTCCAATGCGGTCCGATTAAGGAATTGGACGATATGATTCCGCCACTCGATCAGGCCGTGCTGCCTAAGCTCCTGAAGCGTCCTGTTGACATGTACCACTGACAGCCCGCATGCATCGGCAACGTTCTGTTGCGTAAATGGGAGACGAAAGCTGCTGCCATTGTCGAGGGCTCCGATGAGCTCCAATCGGCCTGCCATCTCGCAAAGGAGATGCGCAATTCTGCCCAAGGCATGGCGCGATCCAAGATTTTCGACCCATTCGCGATATAGGGCAGCATGGATCAGCGTCTCCCGCCAAAACGCCTGCGTAATCCCAGGTGAGTCATTCATGAGCTCCTTGAGATACACGTGAGGCACAGAAGCGACCATCGAGTTGCCAACGCTGCAAAGCTCATGATCCATGACAGGCAGGTGCAGCGCGTGCAAATCTGGCATATCGCCCGCGATATAGAACGAAGAGATTTGATTGCGGGTGGAGATCACCCTCTGACGAGCCAGAAACCCGCTCATTACAACCGTCGAACAGGTGGGCCTGTCGCCTTGGCGCACGACATATTCGCCATTGCCCAGCGTTTTGAGCTTGTACGGCATCCGTGCGAGCTTGGCTTGATCTTGCTCAGATAGAGCACCTACCGCCTGCAAGCGCGCGATCAGTTTACGATGTGGCATGACGGGCTCCCTCTCCACGGTCCTTACAAAGCCGGCTAAGACGTGCTCGGTAGCTCGCCCAACAAGTTCCGGTGCTGCTCTTTAACCGTTTCGTAGCACTCGCAGGCGCCTTCACGCAGACCTTCGACGTCAATGATTTCGATTTTGCCCCGCGTGTATTTGATCATCCCGGCTTCCTGAAGAGTGCGCGCTACGGTGGTCACGCTCGTGCGTCGGACGCCAAGCATTTCAGCGAGAAATTCCTGTGTAAAAGGAAGATGATCGCTTGCGGACAAATCGCGGGCTCGCAACAACCACCGGCAAAGGCGGGCATCAATTTCATGATTGGCCATGCAGGCCGTTGATTGCTGCGCTTGCGCAAACAAGGTTTGCTCATGGCGCATGACCTTTGCAATCAGACTCACTGATTGCAGGACAGCGCCGTTGAATGCAGCCGAATCGCACACCATGGCATCGCCGCCAAGTTGGACGATAGCTCTGCTCATCGCGACTCTTCCGTCCAATGCCGACGCCATGCCGATAGCGCCATCCCTGCCCACCATCGCGGCCTCCGTCACTTCGCCGGTCGCAAGCGACACGACGAGAGACACCACCGCGCCGAGCGGAAAGTAAACGGCATTGATCGTGTCGCCAGCTTCATACAGCACTGTTTTTTGCTGCAGATGTGTGGCTTTGAGGTGAGGTCTCAGAGCGGCCGTGTCACTGGCAGACAAGGACGCGAGTATCGCGTTGGTGTGAAGCATTTTGCGCTCCCGGTTTGAAGGCGGGAGTGCAAGAACTCTCAGTTGCCGACGCCCATTTTAGTGGTCGGCAATGATGCACGCTAACACCGAAACAAACCCCGTTCTGCCCGGTAGACGACTCAACCGACGCGATTTGGCGAAAAAGCTGAAATGCCGATTTGCGGCAGCCCGCAAAGCCGCCACGACGCATGCTGTTGGACCGGGCATCCAGTAACCCGCGGACAACGTCCAGCGCGTACGAGCGGCACCGCCAAATGTTGGCCGCTCTCCGATCTAAGGGATGATCCGAAGGAGCGGCCGGACCATAGGGGTTTGCGCATCTGCCCAGCGGGCCGGTCAGCGCGATGGCAGCTTTCGATTTTCGTGATTGAAATCGCAAGCTTTGATTTGCCACTGGCGGCTAGAAGTAACTGATCTCTTTAGAATCGCGCTCGGAGCCAATTGTCCACGAACCGCACGCGCAGCAGACCGTTCTGAATGGCTATCGGCGGCGTGCTCGCCTGCAAGCGTTGCATCACAACAGCCAAGCCCGCGGTCATCAGAATGCGGTGTTTGGAGATATTCGTGTAGACCCCGCGCTAATCTACAATGGTATTCTTGGCGACAAGCGTGTCGATGGCAGTAACGTCCTTACCCGGACGACCCTCGTGACAAGATCGCGAAGAAAAAACCCGAGTTTCGCCGGTCCACTATGCGAGCTGTAAGATCTCTGCCTTGGCAAGCCCAGGTCCATGAGTACACGCTGAGCTCAATTGCTTTCGGCAATCTCAGCGGCAATCTCGGCCACCGCACGTCTGCCAGCCTCCGTCAGCCCGCCGAGGGTCTGGGTATGAAGCGAAGCGCATTCGACAATCTTCTCCGCTACGAACTTCCGGGCCGGATGTGCTTCGAAGGCAACCGGCATGAGCCTGCAGGCCCGTTCCAATGCCACATCCATGTTAGCGATGGTTCGCTCGTTGAACTTTTCTGATAGCAACATATCTCACTCCACGAACAATCAAGAAATAAAGGCTGTCCAGGAGGCAGCTGCCTCGCTCAGTGTAGGGCGCCAGCAGCATTCCTCAAATAACTCCAACACCCACCTCATTGAGTATCTTAACCAAACGGGAGTGGCGTGGGATTCACATACGTTAAGCGCCGGGCCGACGCCAAAACTTGAATCTGTGCTCGTGTTTCGTTCTATTGGGCGAAATGGTCACGCCCATACACGAATATTTCCGCTTGGAAATCGACTCGCCGTGTTCGTTCAGTCTTCAAGACCGGTCATGCTAGCTCGGTCCAGCGCCAGGATGTCGAACGCATAGAGCTGAACCTCGTCATAGTGCCGGCGCAAGTGCAGCGCGTTGAAGTCCGACGTCGACTCCCAGCACCACCGCCTCGCCGTGGATGACGAACTGCTGCTCGCGGTTCTTCAGCGCTGCCTGGAGGATCCAGTTGAGACCATTCTTGGTGAGCAGCCGAACGTCGCGGCCCTTGCGCTCGACGCGCAGCCGGTAGCCATCCTATTTGATTTCGTGGATCCAGTCGGGGCCCGCCGGTACCATCTTGGCGGCGGTCGGTAGGCAGAATTCGAACGCGGTACGTATAAGCCGCAGATAGGGTGTGAAGCCCGCAGAAGAAAGGGCCGCCTTTGTGGGGCGGCCCTGTCCAAAGTCTATCGACACCCGTCAAAAAAATAGGTTCGAGCAAAGCCAGCCCCGGGAATGAAAACAACTAAGGATACAAACACCGCGCCCGGTTGAAGGCATGGAAGCAGCTGTTTGTGTCAGGAATATTTCGTCGGCTCTGTTCCGCCAAGGAACACAGAGAGCGTTGCGCAGGGGCAACGGAGGATGCTCACAAAGTTAATCTAGACACTATACATTGTTAGAGCGCGCGATGAATCCGCGGGCGGAGAGTAGTCACCGGCGCCCAGCCTGAGCCGGTGCGTCGTGGCGGTCCCGGCGTCTCCGCTCCTCTCCAGCCCCGGAGGCGCCTGGGCCGCTCACATCGATAGAGACACCACAGTGCCGCCAGCCATCCTTGTTGACCTTGATCTGAAATCCTTCGGGCATGCGCGGCACTTCCCCGTCGCCAGCAGGTGCGCCAATTGTGACGACCTCGGCTGGTTTGCGAGAACCACCCGAACCGCCCCTGGGAAGGCTCACGTGCCTGCAGCTGTGGGGGCGCCGGGGCGCCCTGTCCGGCCTGCAATCCGGAATGGGACTTGCCCCCGGATGCCAATCGTTTGCGCCTCGCTGTCGCGTCGCTATGAGTGGCGCGTCGGGCGGCCCGGGAGCGTCGGAGCCAGCCCAGGACGTCCGGGGTCGTTCTTACCCGCCGATTCACAAATGTTATTGCCGGACCTGAAGCTCTCGGGAAATCTTGACAAAACCGGGGAGGCTGGCAGATTTCATTTCGAAAATTTTGAAACCCGGAAATGAAGGGCCGCTGCACCAAAAGCAGCGGCCCTTTTCATGTGCCCTGGCGGCCCTCTTCTGACCAATTTGTTCAGGATGAGTTCAGTGGAGCGGTTCTAGATCGTGCTTCAAGGGGGCACATGGCATTTGATCCGGTGGCGGCAGCAGTTGATTGGCTCGACGCCTACCGAGCTGGCGATATTGAAGCGATCTTGCGGATGTATGTCGATGATTCTGTGACCGAATGCAGCTGCGACAAGGTGACGATCGGAGGCCGCGAGAGCTTGCGCTCCTATTGGGTGCGCCACTTGAAGAAATACCCAGCGTCGCGGCTGGATGACCTAAAGCCCAGCGAAGACGGCGCAACCATCCTCTACCTGCTCGCGATCGCATGGTGAGCGCGTCCCTGGAATTTAATGAGGGTGGGCGCATCGCCGTGCACCGTTGTAGGCCCACGAAGTAGGGCCGCCTTAATGGCGGCTTCCTGGGCTGCACTTAAGTATGTGAATCCAGTCTAAACCCCCACGCCGGCGCCGCCTTTGGCAGACGCGCAGATCCTGGCCGGCTTTCTCGAGCCTTATCATCTGATCTCACTATCGCGCTTCTCACCCCGCGCCCGCTTGGCTGCCATCGCCGCACGCCAGTCGCGATCACGGCGCCATTCGGCAAAGGCGGCCTCGGGGACGGTGAGCCGCAATTCAGACCATGCGGCCTCGAACGCCTCGCGCGCCGCTTCAAAGGTCGCGGCTATAGCCCTCCGCCCGGTGCCTGGCTCCATGCCGGGATAGAAGCCGACCGACCAATCCCATTGATCAGCGTGGATCGCCGGCGCGCATGCCGATGGTCCGATGCGGACATCGGTGAAGTAGATAGAACATTCTGGTAGACCGAGTTCCGAAAGATCCGCGCCCGCCGAGCTGAGCGCAGCGATTGCCCCCTTGCGCCAACCGAGCGGCGTCGGGCGACGGACGCGACGATCTCCTCGACACCGCGCCGAATGGTGCCTACCGGGCACCCCGCCAGCATCGTCAGTAATGGCCTCAGCAATGCAATGTGTTCGGCACATAGTACCCTGTGCCCTGGGCGATTCCGTAAGTCTACGGCCTCGACTCGTCAGGAAAATCAAGACTGACAACTATGAAGGCGACGGCTCCGACAATCAGGAGCGCTAGGCACAGCGCCGACACGCCGAAGGGCCACATGGCTTGAACTCCGCTAATGAGGAACGAAGTCGGCGATCCGAATATGATGGCGCGCCGATTTCGCCACGCTGGACCCAGACAGGGGCAATTTGTCCGGTGAACTCAACCGTAGTCAGCGCTGCGATCAGCGCAACCAAACTCCGAAATTAAGCTTGAGCGGTGGGTAAATACGGCCCGCGTGACCTCGCAAGCCCGACCAGGGCGCCGACATGCGCCGCCGCGACCAGCCTTTCTTTTGTCGGAATTCCGGCACTAGTTTTCGTTTTTGAAAAATGGAGAAGTTAAGTGGCTATGGGGACAGTGAAGTGGTTTAACCCGACAAAGGGGTACGGGTTCATTCAACCTGACAATGGCAGCAAGGACGTTTTCGTCCATATTTCGGCAGTTGAGAAAGCTGGTTACACGTCGCTCGCAGAGGGCGCCAAAGTCAGGTTCGACGTCGTGAACAATCGCGGGAAAGACTCAGCAGAAAATCTGCGGGTGGGGTGAGCATTTGAAACCGCGACCCAACCGCCCGCCGAGTCACCTGGCGGCTGGGCGCGTATCATCGCTCTGTCCGCATGTAAGGGCTGCGCTCCGAGACCAGTCGAAGGTCGGGGTCGGCTGCTATGGTCAGGGAAGCCTCGATCCGGAGCGGGTTCTCTGGAGGGCGCTCAGCCAGCACAGCCCAGGCAGGAATCGGCCGATTTCAATGTACGAGGTCCGTCCTCCTGAGCCGGCATTCGGCTGATGCTTCACGACTGGCGTG
>NZ_JBVVPO010000116.1:0-13645 GCF_055811795.1 Bradyrhizobium sp. MI1.7 | reverse complement strand
CCCCCCCCCCCCCCCCCCCCCCCCCCCCCCCCCCCCCCCCCCCCCCCCCCCCCCCCCCCCCCCCCCCCCCCCCCACACACCCCCCCCCCCCCCCCCCCCCCCCCCCCCCCCCCCCCCCCGCCCCCGCGCTCTACTTATATAAATACTAATTCCAAATCTGATGATTGAGGGACCATTGCGCCCCTCCCGCACTTCAAGCCATCGACTGCGCTTGTTAGTCGTCCGCCCCGCAAATGATGGGGTCGCGAATGACTACATATCTCAGAACGACGGCAGGATTGATCGGCGGCGCGCTGCCGCTGTTGGCAGGCCTGATGGATGCGGCGCCGGCCGAGGCGCAATCATCGTCGCAGGAATTGCCCGCCGTCGTGGTCGAGCAATCGTCGCGGCCGGCAGCGCGCACACGTCCGTCTCCCTCCCGTCAGGCCGCACAGGCGGCAAGCCGCCGTCGCCAGGCCGAGCGCGCACCATCGAACGCCGATACACAGGCGGCCGGCGCGAGCACGGGCGCGGAGACCGCGACAGGCCCCGTCCGCGGCTACGTCGCGACCCGCAGCGGCACCGGCACGAAGACCGATACGCCGCTGCGTGAGACACCGCAGTCGATCACCGTGGTCACCGCCGACCGCATCATCGACCAGGGCGCGACCACCGTTCAGGAGGCGCTGCGCTATGTCCCCGGCGTGTTCGCCGACGCCTACGGCGCGGACTCGCGCGGCGACTATCCGCGCATCCGCGGCCAGGACCCAAATATCTATCTCGACGGCGCCCGCATGGTGAACACCAACAACTTCAACGAATGGCGGCCGGAGCCGTACACCCTGGAGCGCATCGAGGTCTTGCGCGGCCCCTCTTCCGTGCTCTACGGCGACACCTCGACCGCCGGCCTGTTGAACCTGATCTCGAAGCGCCCGCAGGCCGAATCCGCCAACGAGATCGGCGTGCAATATGGCAGCTTCAACCGTAAGCAGGTGCAGCTCGACTCCACGGGAAAGCTGACCAAGGACGGCGAGTGGCTCTATCGCTTCATCGGCGTATACCGCGACAGCAACACGCAGACCGATTACGTCAAGGACGGCCGCATCGTGCTCGCGCCATCACTGACCTGGCGGCCGACCAACAACACCAGCTGGACGGTGCTCGGCACCTATCAGAAGGACACCACGGGGTCCTCCACGGCCTTCCTGCCGCATGAGGGCACATTGTTTGCCGGCCCCAACGGCTACATTCCGGTGCGGCGCTTCGCCGGCGAGCCCGGCTTCGACCAGTACCAGACCGAGACCGGCGCGATCAGCAGCCTGTTCGAGCACAGCTTCAGCGACAGTCTGAAGATCCGGCAAAACCTGCGTTACGCCCATGTCGAAGGCATTTACCGGTCGACGTGGCCGGACCTGAACTTCGTCGATCCAAGCGATCCGAACTATCCATTTCTCGACGCCAGCCGACGCTCCGTGGCGCGCAGCGTATGGAGCCGCGAGACGGTCAAGGACAACCTGACCTCGGACAGCAATGCCGAGCTGAAATTGCACACCGGACCGGTCGCACACAAAGTGTTGTTCGGCACCGACTACCGCGAGTTCAGGGAGCACGCGCAATCAGGCTTCACCACAGACCCGACGCCGTTCGATCTCTACGCGCCGGTCTACCGCGGCGTACCCGCGCCGACGATGTCTCCCGAACCGGATCTGCGCCAGACCCAGCTCGGTATTTACGCTCAGGACCAGTTGCGCCTCGGACCGTGGCTCGCCGTGCTTGGGCTGCGCCACGACTACGTCACCAGTAACACGCAGGCCTCGCCGGTCGAAAACTACCAGGCGACCACCGGCCGCGCCGCCCTGATGTACGAGCTGCCATTCGGCGTCACGCCTTACGTGACCTATGCGCAGTCGTTCAACCCGGTGTTCGGCAGCGGCGTCTGCGCCACGGTGTGCGCGCCGCAGCGCGGCGAGATGGTGGAGCTCGGCTTCAAGTACAATCCGACACCGGGCAATGCGATCAACGGCGCGATCTTCGACACCACCGAACGGAATCGGCTGGCCAGCGACCCCGATGATGACCGCTTCTCGATCCAGACCGGGAAGGTGCGCATCCGCGGCGCCGAGCTCGAGGTGCTGGCGCGCGTCACGCCGGAGCTCGACCTGATCGGCGCCTATACCTATCTCGATGCCCGCGTGGAAAGCGGCGACAATTCCGGCAAGCATGTCGAGACCGTGCCGGATCACCAGGCCTCGCTCTGGGCGAAGTACCGTCTGTCCCTGCTCGGCCTGCCCGGCGTCACGCTCGGCGGCGGCGTGCGCTACATCGGCACCTCCTGGGACGGCACCGACACCCTCCGCACACCCGACTATACGCTGTTCGACGCCATGGTTCGTTACGAGACCGGTTCCTGGCGGCTTCAGGTCAATGCCAGCAATCTCTTCGACAAGCGTCACCTCACCACGTGCCTGGCGCGCGGCGACTGCTTTCTCGGAATCGGCCGCACGGTGCTCGGCAGCGTGACGTACAAATTCTAGCCACGACCGCTACGTCATGCTGCCGGGCATGAAGCAGCGCACGCGCGGATGGCCGTCGACATAGTGCTTCCACACCATGGTTCGACCGATCTTGTTCGGCTCGGTGATCACGGCACCGTCGGGCACGACGACCCATTCGTCGTCGATGCGCACGCGGTAGTGGCCGCGATCGGATTCCCAGTCGACGTCGGCTATGACGTAGCCGTCGGCATCCGAGCAGCATTGCCCGTATTGGCTGTGCAGGCTCTCGAACCAGGGTTTTAGCGGCGAGTTGGCATAGCGGCCGTCGTCGCGCGCCAGCGCCGAGGTCGCAAGCAGCGCCATCGGCCCCAGCAGCGCCGCCGCACATAGTCTGGCAAGTCGCATATCGTCTCCGCGGATCGCAATCAGCGCCGCGAGGGACAGACACCGCCGTCCGCCTTCCGCACGGTCGCGGCAGGCGTGGAGACGGCGACTCGCTCCCCAGCGGCTTTGCGACAGCTATGCAAATCCGGCGCCAGCGCGCATTCCGGGGAACTACGGCCGCACGGCGTTGCCCCGGCCGGCGCGCACGTCCTGCATGTCCAACGCGTCGGCAATTTGCCGCAGCTGTTTTGGAGGCTTTCCTTGTTCCGCGAGGACGTGTACGAAACGGCCGCGGACGCGGGCCGCATCTTTTAATCAACTGTTTCAATTAGAGAAATCAGGTGTTGGCGTGACTGGCATTGGACCGTCAGCGCTATGAGTTCGAGAGAGTTGCTTCCTGGCCAGCAGGATTCGACCGACTTGCCCGCAAGCGAAGTGCAGTTTGCGCTCGTGATTTCGCGCATGCTCGAGACGGTGAAGGACGACGCGGACGCCAGGCGGCAGATGGTCTACGACCTTGCCCGCTACAAGCTCCAGGAGCAGTTCACCTACGCCGACGCCAGGAACATCGACCAGATGAAGCGGGCGCTCGAGGTCGCAATCGAGGAGGTCGAAAAATTCTCGCGCGACCAGGCGCCGCTGGAGCGCTTGCCGTCACAACAGCTCACGTCGTCAAAGGCGACCGAGACAGGCGGTCTCCTGGTGTCCGGCGACGCGACCGTTTTGCGATCGAGGATCGAGATATCCCGCAGCAAGCTGCCTGCGATCTCGGGCCCGCTTCTACCGGTGATCAAGCGTACGGCGGCCATCCTGCTTGCCGTTGGCGCCGTCATCCTGATCGTCTCGCAGCGAGACAACATCGCCGCGCTGCGCCGGCAGATTTCGTCCCAGGCTCAGGAGATCGCGCAGGTATCGCCCAAGCCGGAGACGACGATCACGGTCGCCAAACCGGAAATGATCACCCCCGCCCCGCCTCCCCCGACGCGCGTATTGCCAACCGACTACGGCATCTACGCATTGATCGACGACAAATCGCTGGCGGAATTGAATGCGACCGGCGTGATGGCGCCGGACATGCGCATCGCGATTTCACCGGAGTTCAAGAAGCCCGATCGCCCGCATCTGCCGAACGGCCGCGTCAAATTCATCGTGTTTCGGCGGGACGCCGCGAACGTGATCCCCGAGCGCGTCGAGGTTCGGGTCGTCGCGAAGATCGCCAGGGAGTTTTCGACCGACGCTGCAGGCAAAAATCTGGGCGGCGGAGAAGATGTCGGGGTGATCCGAAACTTCTCCTATCCGTTCCGGGTGTCGCCGATCCCGGGGAAGCCCGAGATGTACGAGCTTCACACCGGCGATTCAGGGCTCGAGCTTGCGCCGGGACATTACGTCCTGAGCCTGGGACCGCAGGCCTATTATTTCCAGGTCGACGGCGAGATCACCGATCCCCGGCAATGCCTCGAGCGGGTCGTCGCCGGCAACGGCACGTTCTACGCACCTTGCAAGAAGGCACGGACGTATTGACGGTCGTCAAGACCGTCGCTGCTGAGGCAGGCCCGAGCCACACACTCAACTGTCATCGCCCGACTTGATCGGGCGATCCAGTATTCCAGAGACAGCGCGAGGATACGGAGGGGCCGCGACTCCCCGCTTGCCGCCTACGCTGAAGCTTCGGCGCCCCTGGACTGAAGCCCCGGCGAAGCCTTGGCGTAGCCGGGTCGCGGGAATGACAGCCGCATGTGAGGCAATGGTCGAGACGACAGCGGACGCGCAGAGAACCTACTGCTTCGGCGCCGGCGCCATCATCGCGCCGCCCTTCTTCGCCGCGGGCGCGGGCGCCGGCTTCGTCGTCGCGGCGGTCGCCTGTGCCGGAAGATATTTGGCGACGATGGCAGGATCGACCTGGGCGATGTAGGCGTCGGGAAGACGCTTCCAGGTCTCGTCCTTGCCGAACAGGGAAATGCCGAGGAAGCCGCGCATGGTCAGGGTCTGGCCATCCGGGCTGACCGACATCTTGGCCTTCCAGATGTTGCCGTCGCGTGGATTGACCACGTTGCCGCCGTCATACTTCAAGCCGTCGCGCTTCATGTCGCGGATGAAGGAGAGCCCGAGCACCGGCGCGTTCTTGCGATCATCCGTGCATTTCGCACAGACCTCATTCGGGTCGTCGCCGGGGCGCGGAAAGGTTTTTGCGATCACGCCTTCGAAGACGCCGTTGTGGTCGACGAACAGAAACCATCCCACCGTCTTGCCGTCCTCGATCTTCTGCCAAAGACCCGCGGCGGTTGGCTGCTGCGCCTGTGCGGCAGCCGGTTTCACCGCGCCTGGCGTCAAAGCAAGAGCGAGCGCGAGGAGCGACAGCAGCCGAGAGCTGGAAAAGAGAGTCCGCATTATGATCACCTTGCTAAGCCGCCACTGCAATGGCCGCAGACTACGGCGATTTCGCGAACGGTTCCAGCACCAGAAACATGGGGCATTGCCTGCCGAACCCGGTGCCGTCAGTTGACACCGAGCTTCTTTTGCAGACTGGAGGACGAGGTCGTGTACTGGAACACGAGCCGCTTCTCCGGATAGACGTAGCGATGGGCTTTTTGCGCCATCAGCGCGCCCTCGTGGAAGCCGCACAGGATCAGCTTGAGCTTGCCGGGATAGGTGTTGATGTCGCCGATGGCGAAGATGCCGGATACGTTGGTCTCGAACGCGGACGTCTCGACCGGCACCAGATTGTTCTCCAGCGCGATGCCCCAGTTCGCGACCGGACCGAGCTTCATGGTCAGCCCGAAGAACGGCAGCATGGTGTCGCAGGAAATTTCGCTCACGCTGTTGTCGTTGCCCTTGACGGTGGCGCCGGTCAGCTTGCCCTCGGTGCCGGAGAGCGCGGTGACCTGCCCGAGCCGCAGATCCATCTTTCCGTCGGCCACCAGCGCGCGCATCTGCTCGACGCTGTGGGGCGCGGCGCGAAAATCGTCGCGCCGGTGCAGCAGCGTGATGAGCTTGGCGAGCGGATGCAGATTGAGCGTCCAGTCGAGCGCGGAATCGCCGCCGCCGACGATCAGAACGCTCTTGTCGCGGAACGTCTCCATCTTGCGCACGGCGTAGTGCACCGAGGTGCCTTCATAGGCCTCGATGCCCGGCACCGGCGGGCGCTTGGGCTGGAACGAGCCGCCGCCGGCCGCGATCACCACCACCTTGCATTCGAACACCTTGCCCGCGTCGGTGGTGCAGCGAAACAGGGGATCGCCGATCTTCTCCACCGTCTCCACCATCTCGCCGAGATGGAAGGTCGGATGGAACGGCTTGATCTGCTCCATCAGCGCGTCGGTGAGGCCCTGCCCCGAAACGTGCGGAATGCCGGGAATGTCGTAGATCGGCTTTTCCGGATAGAGCTCGGCGCACTGGCCGCCGACCTTGTCGAGGATGTCGATGAAATGCGCCTTCATGTCGAGAAGGCCAAGCTCGAAGGCGGCGAACAGACCACAGGGGCCGGCGCCAATAATCAGCACATCGGTTTTTATCACGTCGCTCATGTCGTCTCTTTATCGATCGTTATCGGTTGGACGCCGCCCAGCGGGCAGAAGTGACCCTGCCTGTCTAGCCAACGGGGATGGATCAGGGAAGGCATAAAAGCGGGAGCGCCCCGCAGCCGCGCCCACTTGCCGGGTCAGTATAACTGGGCTGTAACGGGAAGCGATATGACGGAGATCAATCGGTGAACGCACCAAGCCGCCTCGATACGACGCCGCGCCTGGAGGACTATCCCTATCGTCTCGGCGACAATGTCCGCTTCGGCGATCTCGATCCGAACCAGCACGTCAACAACGCGGTCTACGCCACTTATTTCGAGACCGGCCGGGTCACGCTGATGAAGAGCCCGGAATACGGGCTGACGCCGCCGGGCCTCGCCTGGATCATGGTGCGCCTCGACATCCATTTCCGCGCCGAGCTGCACTGGCCGAACACGATCGAGCTCGGCCTCGGCGTGGTCAAACTGGGACGGACGTCGGTGACCTTCGAACAGGTCGTGTTTTCGGAAGGAAATTGCATCGCTTCGGCGATGTCGGTCGGCGTCATGCTCGACGAGGCGACGCGGCGGCCCGCACCGCTCACCGCTGAGATCATCGAGAAGCTCAGACCCTGGCACAAGCGCGGTATCGTGGTCGCGCCGCCGAGCATCTAGTATAGTGAGGGACGATCAGGCCTGCCGTTCCGGCGTCGCCACGACGAGCCCGTCGAGTTCGTCGGAGACCTTGATCTGGCAGGACAGCCGCGAGTTCGGGCGCACGTCGAAACCGAAATCGAGCATATCTTCTTCCATGGGCGTCGGGCTGCCGACCTTCTCGCGCCAGGCTTCGTCGACATAGACATGGCAGGTTGCGCAGGCACAGGCGCCGCCGCATTCGGCCTCGATGCCGGGAATGCTGTTGCGGATGGCGGCTTCCATCACGGTCGCGCCGTTCTCGACTTCCACCGTACGGGTTTCGCCCTTGTGGTCGACAAAGTTAATCTTGGCCATGTGTGCTCGTGCTGCCGCGATGTTGCGAATGAAGGAGGGTCCGGGCTGTCCTATAACGGGTCGATCCGCCCGGCGCCATAGGGTTTTGAAGCGACGTGAATCCCGCTTCGCAGGAAGAAAACGCGTCAAAACAAAAGACTAGAGCGCGGTTTCTCGCCTTGTCGCCCTAGGGCTTCAGGATCGCCTCGATGGCGGCGCGAGCCTCGGTCACCGCCTCTTTCAACGCGGCGAAGGCGTGGGGCTGGCCATGGCCGGTCCGGACCGCGGTCTCCAGGCTGGCCGCGGCATCGGCCACCGAAAAGGCGCCGATTCCGCGCGCGGAGCCCTTGAGCTTGTGAGCGAGTGCGCCGGCCTCGGCCGGCAGTGCTGCCATCGCCGCGACCAGGCGGACCGCCTGCTCGGCGAACATCGCGAGCACTTCCTGTTCCAGCTCAGTGTCCCCGAGCGTCATGCGCGCGAGGTGATCGAGGTCGAGCGGGCTGTCGATGGGTGCAAGCGGGGGCGAAGGCATCCAGTCCATCCGTTGCAGTTCAGGCGTCATGGCGCAGGCCCCGGCATCGCGCGATGTCCGCCGATCCGGCGGTCAAGTTCCTCCCACCGAAGCATGGAAATGGTTAACGAAGTGTTTGGGCCGTTTTACGCAAATCCGCCCGTTTATTGACGAAAAGTTGCCGCAATCCGGCGAGTCCGGTGGAGAATTCCATTTATTGCTAAGGCGTTACGGCGCTATCCTGTTAACGATGATTAAGATTGTCTTAATCCCGGGCATTTCATTCGCGACGCTCTGCCAATAGGATGTTGGGAGAAATTAGCGGACAAGCCGTCCGGGTGGGGACGGCTGGGAATCCGCGTAAGCGGCATGATCCGGTCTGTGGGCTTGCGTAGCGCGCTGGGCTCGCGGGAGGACGCGTACAAGTAACGAGGGCTCGGACTGAACATGGCGAACACTCCGAAAAAGGTCAAAGACCCGACAGAAGTTGCGCTTTCTGCGATCCAGGAAGCCCTGAACATCAGCGACACGGCCGCGGACACCAGCCGCAACGCCTCGATGCGCAACGAAACGTCGGCTCCGGTGGGGCCGCCGGCTCCTCCGATCTTCGACGAGTCGACCTTCGAGCCGCGTCCTGCCGCCAACGAGCGCGCCACCGTGTTCGATACGATCGAGGAGCCGCGCACCTCGCGCCGCGCCGCCAACGACGACCGCGAGACCATCGGCCAGTTGCTCCAGGCGCTTCAGAAGGGCCGCCCTGCCCGCAGCGTCTACACCTTCGCCACCATCTTCGCCGGCGTCTGGCTCGCAGCCTGCGCCGCGCTCACCGTCGGCTTCCTGCCCTCGATCCAGGCTGCCATGGGCCAGAGCGGCGGCGTGCTCGTCATCGCCGGCCTGATCGCGATGTTCTTCGCGCCGATCATGCTGTTCTACTTCCTGGCGAGCCTGGTCTGGCGCGGCCAGGAAATGCGCATGATCGCGCAGGCGATGGCGCAGGTCGCGATCCGCTTCTCCGAGCCCGAGGGCTCGGCGTCCGATTCCATGGTGACCGTCGGCCAGGCCATCCGCCGCGAGGTCGCGGCGATGGGCGACGGCATCGAACGCGCCATCGCGCGCGCCGGCGAGCTCGAGACGCTGGTCGCCAACGAGGTTGCGGCGCTCGAACGCGCCTATTCCGACAACGAAGTGCGCATCCGCTCGCTGCTCCAGGACATCGCGCACCAGCGCGACAATCTGGTCGGCCAGGCCGAGCAGGTCCGCAGCGCCATCTCCGGCGTGCAGATCGATCTGCGCCACGACATCGCGCTGATCTCGGACGCGATCGCCTCGCGCGTCGACGAGGTCGCCAAGAGCATCACCGGCGCACTGGAAGAGCGCGGCGCCCACATCACCGGCGCCCTGAGCAACGCCGGCGACAACATGATCCTCGCGCTCGGCGAGCGCGGCGGCGACCTGCTCGACCGCCTCGAGGAGGCCAGCAACGAGACCACGCGCGCCGTGCTCGACGCCAGCGAGCGGCTGACCACCAGCCTCAACTTCAAGACCGGCCACGTCCACGACGAGTTCGTCGACCTCGCCGACCGCGTCCACGAGATGCTGAACGAGCGTATCGACCGCATCACCGGCGAGTTCGAGCAGCGCTCCGCCGCCATCGTCGACGGCATCTCCGAGCGCACCGAGCAGGTGCACGACAGCCTGAAGAATTCGTCGGACTCGCTGCTGCTCGAGCTCGAGCTGCGCTCCAACGACCTCTCCGCCAAGATCGACGATGCCGGCAACCGGCTCGCCGGCCACATCATGACCTCCGGCGACAAGGCGAGCGAGGCGCTCGACGCCACCGTCAACACCCTCGTCGCCAAGGTCGTCAGCCAGACCGAGACCGCGCACGACTCGCTGTCGCTGCAGATGAGCGCGTTCGACGAGCTGGTGAAGAACCAGGGCACCGAGCTGGTCGAGAAGTTCGCCCGCGACTCCGGCACGCTCGGCGCGCTGATCACCCGCCACATCTCCGAGTTCGACCGCACCGTGAAGACGTTCGGCGGTGATATCGTCGATCGCATGGGCCAGCGCACCCAGGACATCGCCGAGAGCCTGAAGACCTATGTCGACAATTTCGATACCCGCTTCACCTCGAACGGCGGGGCGATCACGGCCGTGCTCGACCAGCGCCTGGTGCAGTTCGAGACCACGGTCGGCGAACGTGTCACCAACCTCGACGCCTCGCTGAACGACAAGATCGTCAGCCTCGACGGCACGATCGAAGGTCACATCAAGACCTTCGACGACCAGCTCGTCGGCCGCGTCGCCGCGCTCGAGCAGTCGTTCGACACCCGCGCCAAGTCGGTGACCGAAACCATCGACGGACGCCTCAACACCCTCGCCTCGTCGCTGACCGACGGTGCCGCGCAGGCGATCCAGTCGATCGACTCCCGCCTCACCCACCTCACGACGTCGCTCACTGACGGCGCATCGCAGGCCATCGAGACGATCGATACGCGCCTCAACTATCTCGCGACCTCGCTCACCGATGGCGCATCGCAGACCATCCAGTCGATCGATACGCGGCTGACGCACCTCACGACGACGCTCTCGGGCGGCGCCTCGCAGGCGCTCGAATCCATCGACACGCGCCTCACCTACCTGACGACTGCGGTGACGAACGGCGCCTCGCAGGCCGTGCAGTCGATCGACACGCGCCTCACCCTCCTGACCTCGACGCTCACCGACGGCACCGCGCAGGCGATCGAGGCGGTCGACCGCCGCATCACCGGCGTCGCCGAGATGATCGACGGCCGCAGCACGCACCTGACCGACACGGTCACGGCGCGCTTCCAGGACATCCACCAGGCCATCGAGACCAAGGTCGGCTCGGTCGCCAACGACATCGACGTGCGCGTGGCGCAGTTCGAGGACCTGCTCGGCTCGCGTGTCGAAGCCGTCGCCGGCCGCATCGAAAGCAGTGGCCGTCAGGCCAGCGAGGACATGATGTCCCGCGCCGAGATGATCTCGACCGCGATCCGCTCGCATGTCGAGGATGCCGAGCGCTCGCTCACCAACCTCGTCGTCAACACCAGCGAAACGATCCAGACCGGTGCGCGTACCGCCCAGCAGTCGCTGATGACGGTCTCCTCCGACGTCAACGCCCAGCTCAAAATGACCTCCTCCGAGGTCGAGCGCGCGCTGACCGCGGTCGGCACCGGTGCTGCGAACTCGATCCTGAGCAGCGCCCGCGAGGCTCAGTCGACCCTGGTCGCGGCCTCCGGCGATGCCTCCAACCAGATCAAGGGGCTCGCGGTCGACGTCGAACGCACGCTGTCGGCGGCCGGTTCTGCCACCGCAGCCTCGATCCTGGCCGGCGCCCGCGAGGTGCAGACCACGCTCGTCACGGCGTCTTCGGACGCGGCCAACCACGTCAAGACGCTCACCGCCGACGTGCAGCGTTCGCTGTCGCTGGCCGGCGCCACCACGGCGGAATCGATCACCGTCGGCGCCCGCGATGCGCAGAGCGCGCTGATCGCGGCCTCGACCGAGACCGCCAACCAGATCAAGGCGCTGTCCTCGGACGTGCAGCGCTCGCTCTCGATGGCCGGCACCTCGACGGCCGAGATCATCATGACCGGCGCCCGCGAAGCCCAGACCACGCTCGTCAATGCGTCCTCGGATGCGGCGAGCCAGGTCAAGTCGCTCGCGGTCGACGTGCAGCGCTCGCTCTCGATGGCCGGCACCTCGACGGCCGAGACCATCATGACCGGCGCCCGCGAAGCCCAGACTACGCTCGTCAACGCGTCCTCGGATGCGGCGAGCCAGGTCAAGTCGCTCGCGGTCGACGTGCATCGGTCGCTCTCGCAGGTCGGCCAGTCGACCGCCGAGACGATCACGACCAGCGCCCGCGACGCCCAGAGCACCCTGCTCTCCGTCTCGGCCGAACAGACCAGCCAGGTCCGTTCACTGGCGGCCGAGATGCAGCGCGCGCTGGCGACCGCCGGCGGCGCCACCATCGAGGCGCTCACCAGCGGCGTGCGTGAGGCCCAGGGCGCGCTGATCACCGCCTCGACGGACGCGGCAAGCCAGATCAAGTCGCTGACCACGGACATCGAGCGCACGCTGACCTCGGTCGGCGCCGACACAGCCTCGACCATCCTCAACAGCGCGCGTGAGGCCCAGACTTCCCTGACTTCGACGTCGGCGGATGCCGCAAGCCAGATCCGCACGATCTCGACCGAGATCGAGCGCGCATTGAGCACGGCGACGACGAACGCCACCAACGACATCCAGACCAGCGCGCTCAACGCCCAGAACGCGCTGATCAACGCCTCCAACGAGGCAAGCTCGCGCGTCAAGTCGAGTTCGTCCGACGTCGAGCGTTCGGTGCTCGCCGCCAGCAGCAGCTTCGGCCAGGCCATGACCGGCAAGACCGACGAGATCGTCACCTACGTGCAGCAGCAGGCCGACCGTCTGTCGAACATGATCGACGCCAAGCGCGGCGCGCTGGTCGACGCGATCGGCTCGAAGACCAGCCAGCTCACGCTCGACATCGACCGCGTCACCTCGGATGCGCTGAAGTCGATCGAGACGCGCGGCCATGCGTTCTCGCAGACGATGATGGGCAACGGCTCCGAAGTCGCCCGCACCATCAACGCGGCGAGCGAGATGGCCACCGGCGCGGTCGGCAAGTCGCTCAAGGACCTCGAGCAGGCCTCCCGCTCGGCGATCGACCAGTCGCGCCAGGTCTCGATCGCGGCCGTCACCGAGATGCAGGAGACCAGCAAGATCCTGCGTACCGATACGGTGGCCCTGTTCGAGCGTCTGCGCGAAGGCAACATCCTGCTCCAGGAGGTGCTGACCGGTGCGCACGACAACCTCAACTCGCTCGAGCGGGCGCTGGTGACGCGCGTCGCCGACTTCGTCTCGGCGATGAACGACGTCACCTCGCGCAACGGCGCTGCGACGCAGAACCTGGAAGACCAGCTCAACGTCTTCAATACGAAGACCACGCGGGCGCTGCAGGACCTCGGCGAGCTGTCGACCCAGTTCGACGCGCACGGCAAGGCGCTGGTCGAAGCCGCGCAGGTGGTCGAGGTGAGCAACAAGAACACCACCGCTTCCCTCGCCGAACGCAAGCAGGCGCTGGAATCGCTGGTCACGACCATCGACCTGCGTACGGCCGATCTCGACCAGCGTCTGTCGCGCTTCACCGGCCTGCTCGATGAATCGCTGGCCGCCGCCGAAGAGCGTGCCCGCGACATCGCCCGCGTCGTCGCGGAGACCGCCGGCGCAGGTTCCGCCGCGATCACCCGCCAGTTCGAGGCGGTGCGCGTGGCGTCCGAGGAGGAGCACCGCCAGACCATCGAGGCCATGCACGACATCTACCGCCAGACCACGGACGAGGCGGATACGATGTTCAAGCAGTCGACCGAGAAGTTCACCAACCTCGTCTCCAGCATGAAGCAGATGGCGTTCGAGATGCACAACGAGCTCGAAGCCACCCGCAACGAGCTGCGCCGCGGCGTGCTCGAGATGCCGCAGGAGGCCGCCGAGAGCACTGCGCAGATGCGCAAGGTGATCGTCGACCAGATCGAGGCCCTCGCCGAGCTCAACCGCATCGTGGCCCAGCATGGCCGTGGCCTCGACGTCTCCACGACGGGCCGCGCCAGCGCGCAGCGCCAGGAAGAGCCGTTGCTGGCAGCCGTCGGCACGCGCAACACCGAGACCCGGGGGGGGGGGGGGGGGGGGGGGGGGGGGGGGGGGGGGGGGGGGGGGGGGGGGGGGGGGGGGGGGGGGGGGGGG
>NZ_JBVVPO010000115.1:0-13750 GCF_055811795.1 Bradyrhizobium sp. MI1.7 | reverse complement strand
TACTTTCCAAAGGGCACCGACTTGTCGGTGCATTCGCAAGCCCATCTGAACAAAGTGGCTCGTCAGCTAAACGAACGGCCACGTGAGACCTTGCAATTTGAAACGCCAGCAGAGAGATTTAATGCCTGTGTTGCGTCAACCGGTTGAGCCGGCAGGGGGTAGACCGGAAGTCGTCGTGCTCCGGCCAAACCGACGCGAATGACCCCGCCCAGACATCCGTCTGAATGAGGGATCAGGGTGCCATCGCTGACAAAACAATCTGTGATGCCGTCGGTCCAGCTCATTCCAAGCCGTCTTATAGGGAGGCAGCCCATCAAAGTGCGGCTTACGAGCGGTCTTAAGAAAAGGAGGACTCAATATGGCAACATTCATCCTTGTTCCCGGGGCAGGCGGCATGGCTTGGTATTGGCACCGTGTGGCCCCGCTTATTCACGCGTCAGGGCACGAACCCGTGGCGGTTGACCTCCCTGGCGACGACAGGCACGCCGGTCTTGCAGCGTATGCTGACATCGTCGTCCGCTCGATCGCGGAACGAGCCGATGTTATTCTGGTCGCTCAGTCGCTTGCAGGCTTCACGGCACCCCTCGTTTGCGCACGTGCGCACGTGCGGATGGTGGTGTTTGTCAACGCGATGATCCCAGAGCCGGGCGAGACCGCTGGCGTATGGTGGGGCGCAACAGGAGCAGTAGAGGCGCGGGAACAAGCTGCGGCGGTGCGTGGCTATACGGCGGAATTCGACGTGGAAACGTACTTTCTGCACGACGTGCCGCAGGAGGTGCTGCGCGCTGGCCCTGAAAAGCCTCGCGAGGAAGCCGAGACCATTTTCGGCGAGCCCTGTCTTTTCGAGCGTTGGCCTGACATCCCCATTCATGTTCTTGCGGGAAAAGATGACCGCTTTTTCCCAATCGAATTTCAACGGCGTGTCGCGCGCGAAAGGCTCGGAAAGGAGGTGGCAGAAATTCCCGGTGGCCATCTTGTTGCGTTGTCGAATGCGGAGGGACTGGCCGAATGCCTTGTTGCCTATGAGAAGGGTTGATTGCGGGCCAGCTTTGCTAAATGAGTCTAGGTCGGCTCATGGCCCTTCAGCGACCTCGGGAGACGTCCGCTTTCCCCGCCGCATCTGGTCGTGGCAAATTCAGGCCCCCACCATTACCAGACATCGAACGTTCATTCGGCAGATCGGATGCCTCGCGGATCGATACCTCGGTTCGAGGCGACGTAATCGATCTCGCCGCGCGTAGTACCGATATCCATTAGCTCCCTGTCACTTAGGTCGCACAAGGTGGCTCGTAACCTCGCCACTGTTGAAATGCATCCCAATATATTTCGAGAGGGCTGTAGACTTGCCGCTTTGCGGCTGCCTGTCTCGGCTCGGTGGCCCCGTGGACCGTGCTCATTGCGATGTGTCCAGGCTGGACTGTTTCACGAGCCGAGGATACCGGGCGATGCGCTGGCGCGCTTAACATCCGGCTTACTTTTTCCTCCCCGGCGGCTTATTCTTTGCGCCTGCAACCGGCAACAGAAGCCGTTGGAGGCAACGTAGGGAAATAGCAACGTGCGCTACCTCTTCGAGGAGTACGCATTCGACACTGACCGCCGGGAGCTACATCGCGGAGCGAACGTCGTGGCCATCGCGCCCCAGGTATTCGACCTGCTCGACTACCTGCTCCGCAATAGGGAGCGCGTCGTTAGTAAAGACGACCTCATCAAGGCCATTTGGGACGGGCGTATCGTCTCCGATGCAGCGCTGACGACCCGCGTGAACGTCGCCCGGAGCGCGATCGGCGATTCCGGCGAGGAACAGCGCCTGATCAAAACACTGCCAAGGAAGGGCTTTCGCTTCGTTGGCCCGGTGCGGGAAGCGCAGAGGCCCTTAAGCGTGGCGGTGACCGAAATCCCGGCGGAACAGCCGAAACCCGTCCTGCCACTCCCCGATAAGCCCTCGCTCGCCGTTCTCCCCTTTACCAACCTGAGCTCCGACCCGGAGCAGGAGTATTTCGCCGACGGCATGGTCGAGGACATCATTACCGGCCTGTCGCGGTCCAAGTCGCTTTTTGTCATCGCGCGACACTCCACCTTTACTTACAAAGGCAAGGCCGTCGACATCAAGCAGGTCGGGCGTGAACTTGGCGTTCGCTATGTGCTCGAAGGCAGTGTGCGCAAAGCCGGCAATCGAGTCCGCATTACCGGGCAGTTGATCTACGCTACGACAGGAGCACATCTTTGGGCGGACCGGTTCGACAGTCAACTCGAAGATATTTTCGACCTGCAGGATCAAGTAACGAGCTGCGTGATTGGCGCAATCTTTCCTCAATTGGAGCGCGCCGAAATCGAGCGCGCGAAACGCAAGCCGACTGGAAGCCTTGAGGCCTACGACTATTATCTTCGCGCGCTATCAAGCTTTTACCAATTCACCCGCGAACAGAATATTGAAGCGGTTAGACTGAGCCAGGCCGCCAACGTGATCGATCCCGAATTCGCCGCAGCATACGCCCTTGGCGCTTATTCCTATCTGCAAAGAAAGTTCTTCGGCTGGAGAAGCGATGCTGCACAGGAGTGTGTTGAAGCCAGGCGACTCGTAATGCGGGCAATTGAGCTCGATAAGGACGATCCAACGGTGCTGGCGAGGACCGGACAGGTGATCTCTGAATTATTGGGTGAGGTCGAGGAGGGCGCAGCCCTCCTCTCACGGGCAATAAATCTAGATCCAAATCTCGTCATCGCACGGTATTCGCGCGGCGGAGAACACCTTATGCTCGGCGAATTAGACGCGGCGCTCGAACAATATGAAATCGCGGTGCGTTTAAGTCCGCTGGATCCATTAATATTTTTTGCCCAGACCGGGATAGCATATGCTCATTTTATGGCGGGTCGGTATGACGACGGTTCATCTTGGGCAAGGTCTGCTGTCCTGCAGCGGCCAAATTATGTGAACGCACAATTTATTCTGGCGGCATGCCTTTCGATGTCTGGACGGGTTGAGGAAGCACGAGTCGTCTTTGCGCGCCTACTGCAACTGAAGCCGGTCCTACGTATTTCCAGAATCAAAACAAGATTTCGCAGGGCGGAAGATATCGAAAGATTGTCGCAAGCTTGCCGGATGGCGGGCCTACCGGAATGAGCCGCGCCGCCTCGCAGTCCAGTCCCGCTGTCGACGCATGGATTGTTCCCGTCTCGTCAGCGCTGATAAGGTCGACGCTGATTGGATGAGACACTCGGGACGTGAAGTCATCGAGCGACCCGGCGACTTCCGGTTTTGGCCCATCGCGTCATTTCGCTGCGCTACGGAATTTGGTCGCTATCGGAGCATAGCGGACTCTGGCGAGCCGTCCGCCCGGCAGATTTATGGGTTCACGGCCTAGCAAAGCCGGTTTTGGTTTCAAGAGGAGGCTGAGAAAAATTTGTCACCGATTGCCGCGCCGTTACAGGTCCTCCCGCAGTCCTTGAAGAACGGATGCCGCACCTTTCCCTCGGCGGACTTGGCGCGATACTCGATCTCAGCAAGCAGCTTCGGTTCGACCACCTTTGTGCGCAATCATCTTGGCATAGGGCTGTGTCTTCCGCACCAGCGGCTCGAGGCGCCACCTCAGCTCGGCCGCCGATGTCTTGTCGAAGCCGTGGTCGACCTTGCCGGCATAGATCAGGTCGTCGCCCTTGCGCCGACCGAGATACATGCCGTCCCACTTGCCCTCATCGAGGGCGAAGCCGGCGATGGTGAGTGTCTCGCGCTGGGCGCAGGTTTTCTTGACCCAATTGTTGCTGCGGCCGACCGGGTACGCGCTGTCGCGCACCTTGGAGATGACGCCTTCGAGCCCGATCTTGCAGGCATGGGCAAACATCTCGTTCCCGTCGATCTCGAAACTCGCGCTGAACTGAACGTCGGTGCCGGCAATGATCTTCTTCAGCTCCGCCTTGCGCTGAAACAGAGGTAACTTCCGGATGTCCCTGCCGTTGAGGTAGAGCAGGTCGAAGGCGACGAGCACGATCTTCGTTGACTTGCCTTTGAGCTCATTCTGCAAGACCGAGAAGTCCGTCGTGCCGTCGGTGGCAGGTACGACAATCTCTCCGTCGATGATGGCCGAGCTCGCCTTGACGTGCCAGGCGTCATCGGAAACCTTCTTGAAACGCTTGGTCCAGTCGTGGCCGCGCCGTGTGAAGACCTTGACGGCTTCGTTGGCGAGGTGGACTTGCACGCGGTAGCCGTCGAACTTGATTTCGTGAATCCATCGCTCGCCGGATGGCACGCGGTCGGTCGCGGAGGCGTGCGGTCTGATCGGCTTGGCGCTGTTCGTCGCGCTCTATCTTCCTTGGTAAGCCGATCGCGAGTCCATCACAAAGACCTGCCGGTTCACGCTGGCGGGTTTTTATCGCTGACGCTTAACGCAGCCGAAGGCCGTCAGTTTATCGGACGGACGATTCCTTTGCTGGGAGGCGGTGCGTCATGGACTGTCTGAGCCTGGTAATACCGGCCGCTATTGGCGTGCTGGCTGGGCTGTTCTTCCTCGGCCACAACTGGCGGGCCTAGCACTCCCGGCGCTCTAATCCGCAATTGGATCGGCAGCCGGGAGCATTGGGGCTGGAATGACCTGCCGTGCCATGTCTGCCCTCCTAGTGACAATGCGTACAAAACCGGATTCCGGTAGTTGTCCGGACTCCATTTTTGGAACGGGGTGTTCTACTAAAGGAACACCGGCGCGATTTAAGTACCAACCGATTTCAAGTTATCCGGGATGGCCGCAGTGGGGCTGGAACCACGCTGCGGCTTTTCCCATTTGCGGGCCTGCTGGTTCAGCGAGTGTTTCGACCGGCAAGTCGCTGACGAACGCCTAGAATTCTCGCGTCATCGCCGGGTGCGTCCGGTTCTTCACCTTGATCCAGTCTTTCGAGCGGCCGGCGCCATAGCGCCGATCGCGGCGTTTCGAGACCAGACCCTCGAGGCCAATGCGGCAGGCGGCGCCGAACAGGTCAGGGCCGATAGCGCCCGCTTCGAACGGCGCGACGAATATGCCGTCCGGCCGGCCGCGCAGCAGCCGCACCAAATTGGTCTTACGCATCGTCAGTGGCAGCTGCCGCAGGCCCTCGCCGCCGACCGCAAGGATGTCGAAGGCGTAGAGCTGCACCTCGTGATCGTGCCGGCGCGAGTGCAGGGCGTTGAAGTCCGATGGGCCGTCGACGCCGAGGACCACGGCCTCGCCGTCGATGACGAATTGCAAGCCAGAGGGCCGAGACGAAGACTTTTGGCGCTTGGCCGAGCAGGAATTGCTCAACGAGGATCAAGGCTCACCTCGACGCACACCGGATACGATACGCTTTAGGCGAGGGCTATCTGTCATACCCGCGCTTGCCGGCTATCATCTGCCCTGCGCAACCCTGAGGAAATTTGGCGGGCGGTCTTTAGAAGACACCATGGGAGAACCGGTCCAGTGGTGGCAACGTCTCGGCCCTGGCTGTCCGCATACGGATCGTCTGTCATCTCCATCGAGAAGCCAAAGGGTTTGAGACGCTTCGCGTACAGATCTTTTGATCTAGTCGCGGATTTCAAGCGCTTGTTCGGAGGGTTGCGGCACCTTGGTATCAGAGAAGGTCGAGTTAATGGCTTCTGTCAAAGCGGAATTGGATAGATACTTTGAATCGTTCCGGCGACGGGTGCCTACGAAGGTGTCGAGCTTCATTCTGAGGCTACGAGAACCATCCTCGTTTTGGGTCCGTGTCGTTGTCGCCGGGTTGATCATCCTGGGAGGCGTCTTCAGCTTTTTGCCTATCTTCGGCCTCTGGATGCTGCCTCTCGGCCTCCTTCTTATCGCACAGGACATCCCTATTCTGCAGAAGCCTCTTCTCATGGCTTTGAGGTGGATCGAGGCCAAGTGGGAGCAGCTGAGAGCGCTCTTTAAGAAGAAACTATCACGCTGATGGACGTGATCCGGAAGTTCTATCTCCACTTCACTCTGGCTGCTAACGACTAAATCTGTCCGCGTTCTGGTGTCTCCCATGGCCCGCCGGTTGGCCCGGCGCGATCCAGAGCGCGGCGGGCTTTTTTGTTGCGCGCAGAGGTGGATTAGACTGGGGATTGCCTTGATGCCGCGCTACAACTTGTGGCAACTTCCGCGACATGTTGGGAAACAATTGATCCATGAAGCCGGATTTGATCGCCGGGGATTTTCAGCCTCAAGGCTACTTCGACGGCCGCCCATATCGCTTCGACGGCGATGGCGCGATCTATTCGGTTGTCGATGGCCGCGTCGTCCGCTTCACTGATTTCGAGGCCTTCGTCGCCCCCCGAAGCAGCGCCTGGTGCTGCCGGCGCTGCTGCTGACGTTCGTGGCGGCTCAGTGCGTCTCGCCGTCACTGGTCCAGCGCTATTACAGCTATCTGCCGTTCATCAGATTCGAGCCGCATCTGCTGGTGAGGGCGTGTGTCGACGTGCTGCCGGCGCTGGGGCTGGTTTTGCTGGTGGCACGGGGGCGAGCGAGTTTCGGGTTGCGTTGAGCTTCTTTCTGCTGGCCTCAGTGGCCTAAGTAAAATTGTCGCGGCAGGACTTTGATTTTCGACTGGCCTTTAAGCCTGCTCTCGCTAGCATTGAGATCTGAATAGGCCGCTTTTATTCGGCTGGGTGTCATGTTCGAAGATGCAGCGAAGTTTCGTCGTGAGTATGTGGAGTGCCTCGAACAGGCAGACAAGACTGACGTCTTGTCGTCTAAAGCTCAATGGCTCTTGTTTGCCGACGAGTGGCTGAATCGGGCGATGGCCGCAGAGGCTCTGACGCGCGGCCGCTGAGCCTGTCGCGCGGAGTAAGGCCGCAGTTGGCGGCCAATCTCGCAGCCCAGTGTCTTCCTATTTGCTAGTCAGCAGATCTTCCCGGACTCTTCACGGCGCTCTGCCGCTGGAATGCCAGCGCTAGCGGCGTTTCGCTGTGGGAAATCAGTTCGGGAATTAGTTCGGTAATTTTGCCCGACATTCGGCGACATCGGTCGGCTTTGTCCGGCATCCGTTCTAAGCGAAGCGTGTACTAACAATATTTCGCGGTTCGCTTAATCCAAAGGCTTAGCGTCTGCCGGCAGCTCGGTTCGGGAATTTTTTCGGAACTAGGGTGTCCTGGCGCAGTCGAAAGTGTGCTATCATACCACCAGGGATAGCGTTCGCTATTCCTGAATTCGGGAGAGATAGCCATGAAGACCTTCGCGTTCCTCGTCGTCGGGCTCGCTGTCGCAACCCTTTCAATGCCGACAGCCAACGCCCAATACAAATGCTCCTGGAGTAGCGGCACCATTTCCCCGGTCCCGTGTGCCAAGCGTTATGCCGTCAACTACGAAGCGTGCCGAAAATACGTCATCGAGCATGGCTCGAGCGGGGCTGACGCCATGTGGTGGTGTACGAGCCAGGGTTATACCAAGTAAGGCCACACCAAGTGATTTGAGGCCGACCACCAGCAAGAGGCCGCCTTCGTTGGCGGCCTTCCTCGTCGTCAGTTGCCCGTGCCCACTTTGGGCGGGAATTGCTTTGCGGTCATCCGCAAACGTTCGCGATCGGGCGGTCGTTCATGGTGCGGGGATCCTTTCAGGGCTTCGCCCTGGAGAGAGTCCTACCCCGCGCCGCCGGCCGCCGTGGGTAGCGAGCGCTTCGCGCTACCGAGTCATCACCGCGTGGACCAGCTCCGGCCGCTGCACGAGCACGGCGGCGATGCCGATCAGCAGCAGCATCGACGAGACCATGATGGCGATCCACTTCCTGTCATCCATCTGGGCCAATGCCCGCGCCGCGGTCCCGTTCCGAGCATGGCCGGCGAGCGCTACGCGCTAATCGGAAGTACTCATCAATGGCCGCGTGGACCAGGGAAGGGGACCACGTCGCCGTCCGCTGCGCGGATCACGGCCCTGGCCATCTCCATCGGGTCGAACCCCAGATCGGCAACGGCGTCGGCCACGCGCTGGCGCTCCAGCTCGGCGACGATCGCCTCGGTCACCTTCATCAGCCTGGCCAATTCGGAAGCGGTAGCGCTGTCGCTCATTGGGATGCCCCTCGGTAAAGCCGAGGCCATCTTACCACGGCGCAGTGTAGAAATCCGCGTGTCGAAGGTTCAATCCCTTCGCCCGGCGCCATCAATTGAACCTTGGCTTCTGGCGCATCCGCTCAACTGATATCTCAGCGGAGTTGATTTCAACAACTTCGCCTTTGTCAGTGGTCCCAGAACAATATGGCTCGACCGACCTGTCCGGCATGAGTCGCATCTTGCAAGAAGCGTTTATGCCGTAGGCCCTCATCACAGATTTTGCGAACTGCTCCGGTGGCACGTCTTCTGCGCCGAAAAAACATCTCCTCAGTGCCATCTTTACGATCTTGTCGCCTTCCATGTCGAACGCGGCGCAGCCCAACGGCCTCGACGTTGGCTGCGAGCTCGACGAGCTTGCGCGCGGCCGCTTCCGGGTCTGCATAGGGTCGTTCTTCGGTGTGCAGGAGCGGACATCTAGCGGACATGCTGGGTCGACCGCTAAGGGCCACAAGCGGGAGGAGAGGGAATAAGGAACGCCAGTCCGGCCGCGGATTTAAGGACGAAGGCGTTGGTTTAGTGGCGCACTAACAGCTCGCTTACATTTTCCTCACCGGCAGCTTATTGTTATGGTTTCCGAGGGTGGCCCCGGAGAGGGAATGCAGCTTGCGGTTTCTTTTTGAGGATTACGCATTGGATACCGACAGGCGCGAACTGCAGCGCGCAACAGACGTGGTTGTTGTCGCACCCCAAGTGTTCGATCTACTCGAATACCTGATCCGAAACAGAGAGCGCGTCGTCAGCAAGGACGACCTCATCAACGCCATCTGGAAAGGTCGCATCGTCTCGGATGCTGCGCTGACGACTCGCCTCAATGCCGCCCGGAGCGCAATCGGGGACACGGGCGATAAACAGCAGTTAATCAAAACATTGCCGCGCAAAGGTTTCCGCTTCGTTGGTGCAGTGCAGGAAGCCCGGAGGCCCGCAAATGAGACGGTTGGCCCAGTCGAGCGAACCGGCGACACGCCGCCGCGCCTATCCATCGTCGTGCTACCCTTCGCGAACCTGAGCGGTGATCGTGAGCAGGACTATTTCGTGGATGGTGTAACCGAGAGCTTGACCACGGACTTGTCGCGCATCAGTGGTTCATTTGTAATCGCACGGAACAGCGCCGTCTCATACAAGGGTAGAGCAGTCGATGTACGGCAGGTCGGCCGCGAATTAAACGTTCGCTACGTGCTCGAAGGCTCAGTGCAACGCAGCGGCAATCGGCTTCGGATGAACGTGCAGTTGATCGATGCCCAGAGCGGTCAGCATCTTTGGGCCGAGCGCTTCGAGAAGCCTGTCGGCGACCTGTTCGATATGCAGGACGAAATCGTGTCGAGGCTCGCCGGTACATTAGGTGCCCAGCTCATCGAGGCTGAGGCGCGACGAGCCGAGCGTACGCTGCATCCCGATGCGATGGACTTGTGCTTCCAGGGCCGGGCCTGGTTGATGAAGGGGATTAGCCTTGAATGCGTGACGCAAGCGCGGGGCTTCTTCGAGCGCTCGCTGGAGTTCGATCCCGGCAACGTCGAAGCAATGATTGGTCTGGCAAATGTTGATACGGTAGTTGGAGGTAGCTTTACGACGGATGATGGGCCCGCGCGGCTTGCGGCGGCCGAGGCGATAGTGAACAAGGTATTGTCGATTAGGCCGAACAGTGCCTCAGCCCACATGGCTCGGGGGTGGGTCCAGACCTTTACGAACCGGGCCGCCCAAGGCATCCGTGAGTTCGAACTTGCGTTGGTGCTGGCTCCGAATTTGGTCCACGCTCATGCTGCCCTTGGTTTCGCAAAATCCTACATAGGTCGCGCTGCCGAGACCGAAGGCCATATACGCGAAGCTTTACGGCTCTCTCCTCGCGACGTTTTCGCCTACCAGTGGGCGTGTTTTGCGGGCGTCGCCAAGCTGCTGCTTGGTTCAGACGTCGAAGGCGTCAGTTGGCTGCGACGAAGCACCGAGGCGAACCGTAACTTTCATCTCGCTCATATATCGCTCGCCGCTGCCTTGGCCTTGACCGGCGCGTTCGATGAGGCGCGAACTGCTGCGAGAACGGGACTTGCGCTCAACTCAGGTTTCACCATTCGTCGCTTGCTCGCAGCTCAACAAAGCGACAATCCAAGTTACCTTGCCGGGCTGCAGCGCCTGTGTGAAGGATGGCGCCTCGCTGGCGTGCCGGAAGGGTGACGAGCGCTTCGGGTCAGAAGTCGACTTCAGCGCGTTCCTGACCTACGTCGGCTTTGCGTCACAAGCGGCTGTCCAGCTGGTGTCAGCTCAAAGCCCAAAGCCGACAATACGGCGATTGAGACAGATGATAGCTAAGGGCCAAGGCCGAATTACACTGTGACCAACGCAGGGATTTCCGACCGTGTGCCGCGTCTCCCATTTGTCAGCGCCGTTGACGGTAATTGCCCGGAATTGCTGTTCCGCGAACTATTGGGTGGAGTCCTTCCAACCAATCATGATGAATGTGCCTTCGCAGAACTGGTCATGGTGGTTGAAGTTCGGCGCATGTGTGACCGGCTGCATTAGCGGTGTCGTGGCGCGCGATGTGGACTCCCCAGGTGAATGGCGACGTTGAAGTTGCCATCGCCTGCACCTCTTTCGTAATGAACCAATGGCCGGCCACAGCGCGACCGGCGACGGTGTGGTCATGCTGGCGGGAGCGCAGCCGCGGCAGACGCCGGAGAGATGATCTAATCATTCGGGAAAGGCATTATCCAACAGAGGAGTATCCTATGAAGTTGGCTCAAACATCAGCATTACTCATTTGTCTGCTCGGCGCGCCGGGAATTTCGTTGGCCGCGGACGCCAAGGGGGACGTGGAGAAGGCTTACGCCGCTTGGGATGCCGCATTTAATAAGCACGACGAGAAAGCCATCGGCGCCTCCTATGTCGCGACGGCAAAATTGATGCCGCCCACACATCAGGTCGCGTCGGCGCCGGCCGAGATCGAGAAGTTCTTTGCCGGACTCTTCGCGAGCGGTGTGACGGATCACAAGTTGGAGATGATCGATGCCGGCGGAGACGACAAGGTCGTCTTCGGCACAGCCAAGTGGAGCGCTACGGGTAAGGACAAGGAGGGCAAGCCATCTCCCTTCAGTGGTTTAGCGACGCACGTCTTCGAACGCCAAGCCGACGGATCGCTCAAATTGAGGCTGCAAACATTCAACTAAAGCGGTCGAGGCTTAATCGGTCCGGCGAGGCGGCGGCCTTACCGGACGCCCAAAAGGGCTACTTGTCTCCGGTGCAAGATATGTCCGGGTTGGGTCGGTAGCAGAAGCTGGCGGGCAGGAAGTGCGACTGCTGGATCAGGCGGAGCCGGCGGCGGCGCGGGCTGGAGGTGCTGGATCGGGCGGCGGCGGCAATTCGGCCGCTAGCGGTCAAGGCGCTTCGAGCAGCCCTGGGTCGACCAACCCGGGCGCGACATCAATGACCCGAAGATGAAGGGGAAGTAGTCCCATCGCGAACAGCCCGCCGGATATGATCCAGCGGGCTATCTTCATGATGCGTTCGCTTATGAGCAGGAGCAGTCGCGGTTGAGGACCGCATTCGTTGGAGCGATTGCCTTGGTTTTGAGGATCGATGACCAAATCGCCGACGAAGAGGAACGCTCTCAGACAAACAAAAAGTCATTCGCCGTCATCAAATTGGTGAAGTTTGCAAGTGTAACTTGATCGACTCCTGCGATGATAATGGTGCTAGTTCCATTTTGGGTTATGACAAGATCATCGAACGACTGCACGCCCGCCACGTCAATGAAAGCGACCTTATCATCTTGGCATTGGCTGAAGTCCCCGATGACATTCTGAGTTCCGACCGTCGTTGCACCATCATCCTTGAATACGAACGTGTCGCTACCGCCAAGAGCATTGCCGCGCAGTTGGCCATCGCCCCACATCTCATTGCTGACCGTGCAACCGGGCGCCGCGGTTCCAGCGTAGAGGACATCGCTGCCTCCCTTGGCACGACCCGAAAGTTGCTCCGCGTCGCCCCATAAGAAGTTATCGACCCGGCCGCTACCAACGGCCTCGCCGCCGACAATAAGATCATCGCCTCCTTGGGTCGCGCCGCCCATGGCCTGAGCGTCCCCATACAGCTCATTTACAACATCAGTCAGGGACCTATCGCCGCCGCTTAGACTGTCATTGCCCCCGCTGGCAGCGTCGAGCATCGTAACAGCATCGCCGACGGCGAAGTTCTTGCTCCCCTGCAACGTCGCAACGTCGTCGCCGCCTTGCGCATGCCCGGACATTGTGGCGCCGGCGTCCCCGTAAAAAGACACTGTGGAGCCGCCCTCGTTGACGAAAGTATCGTTGCCGCCCTTGGCAAAGCCGGAGATGTCGCCGCCGGCATCGCCATAAAAGGTCTTTGACGTTACCGCCCCACCGGAGCCCATGAAACTGTCGTCGCCTCCCTCAGCATGGCCCGACATGTTACCTCCGGCATCACCATAGAACACCTGCGTGGCGAACAAGGCCCCGTTGAAGGTGTCGTTGCCACCTTTGCTGTAGCCGGTCATGTCACCGCCGGCATCTCCGTAGAATGTGTTGCCTGAGTCCGTTCTGGCTGTGAATGTGTCATCGCCGCCCTGGGCGTGACCGGACATATTGCTCCCGGTATCACCAAAAAAGACGTTTGTTGCCTGCCTGGAGCCCTGGAAGCTGTCATTGCCACCCTTGCTGTAGCCAGACATGTCGCCGCCCGCATCGCCATAAAAGGTGTGGGTGCCACCCTGTACCGTCTGAGTTATAAAAGTGTCGTCGCCGCCCTGAGCGTGACCCGACATGGCGCCGCCGGCATCGCCGAAGAACGTATTGATTTGCTGTCTGCCAGTTCCACTCAAGAAGGTGTCGTTGCCGCCCTTACTGTGCTCCGACATGTCCGCGCCAGCGTCCCCGTAGGCAGTGACACCAGCCAATGGGAGTCCGTTGAACGTGTCATCGCCGCCCTGCGCAAAATCGAAAATGCTGCCAACCACGTCACCATAAAATGTGTAATTGGAAAGTCCGACTTCATCGAAGGTGTCGTTGCCCCCCTTCGAGAAGTCGAACAGGTTCCCACCAGCATCGCCGAACAAGGTCGGTGCGCCCGGGGTGCCTATCAGGTTGTCGTCGGTGCCGAATTGATGATTGACCAGGTCCTCCGGAGTAAGCGGAACAGGCTGCCTGCGCATCGCGAGTCCTCCTCGACTGCATCCAGCGCAATCTTAGGATGTTACGTCAGACCGCGCGCGAGCTATAAAGAGGTATATCTTTGGACAGATCGCATTCCTGTCGGGAACGCTCATGGTTACCTGGTTCATTGCTGCGCTTATGCGCTGGCATGTCAACATGGCGCGATGATCGTGCGAAAAAGCGCGGCGCCGGGCGGGGCGCTCCCAGAGCGGCGCCTGCGGCTTAGCGTTATGCTTCTGGGCGACATTCCCGCACAGTAAACGTTTGTGCGAGTACTGGGGAAACAGCGACCTCGACACTGCGCTCGCAGGGCATGTTGAACTAGTCGAAATCGCTAAAAGTCGACTGCATTAACGGAGCGGATTTCCGGGCAGCCCGCCATGCTCTAGAGATCCTCGCGCAACCCTTTGAAGAACGGATGCCGCACCTTCCCCTCGGCCGACTTCGCTCGGTACTCAATCTCAGCAAGAAGCTTCGGTTCGACCCAGATGCCTTTGTGCGCTATCCGCTTCGCGTAGGGCTGTGTCTTCCGGACCAGCGGCTCGAG
>NZ_JBVVPO010000114.1:0-14669 GCF_055811795.1 Bradyrhizobium sp. MI1.7 | reverse complement strand
CAGCCGCCGAGCGTTCCGGCGACCAGCCACCGGCCGATGCGCCGTCTTGCGTGGTGTCCGTCATCGCACCCGCGTCCGGCGATCGCCGGCAGTTGGTCCATGTGCTCCTTACGCGGTTGCGGTATGCTGTGCAAATCGAGGAAGAACTCCTCGTGGCGGCGTGGCGTGGACACAAGGATATGCCGGGCTTCACCGATGCCGACATTTGTGAAGCCGTGGCCGACATTTGTGAAGCCGTGAATGACGCCCCTTGGAATTATCACGCGGGCGCCGGGGCCGACAATTTCGGTCTTATCTGCCGATGAGATACTTTAGTTGCCCCTCGATTACCATAAAGAGCTTGTCTTCGGTCGACGAGATATCAGCAGGCGCGCCGAAACCAGGCTTGATAGTCATGTCGAGGACAGTGAACGGGCTGGGGAAGGGGTTGATGATCTTGGCGGTTATTCCTGCGAATTCCGTCGTTTCAAATTCCGTGGTGACACCAGGTTTCATTTTAGCTCCAAACGTCAGCAAAAGGTAGCAATTGCCTGCCGAGAATTTTGTGGGAGATGTCGACGAATTCGGAACTCCCACATGCTCAGCCAGTGGTTGATCTCGCGGGCTCACGGGTGATGTTCCTGCAGATGCGGGCAACGATCTCGTAAGAGCGGCGGGCAGCAGCGGGGTCGCGGATCAGCGTGACGACCATCAGTTCGTCGGCCAGCGTCTTTCGCACCATTGCCTCGATACCGGATCGCACCGTCTCCGGCGAGCCCACGATAGCATAGGGCAGGTCTTGCTCAGGCGTTGCCGCTGCAGTGGGTGTCGTGACCTTGTCCGTCGCCAATGGCACGCTTGTCTTGCGAAACCACTGCATCAGGATCGGCCGGATCGATGCCAGCAGATCCTGGGCTTGAGTATCGGTCTCCGCAGCAATGATGAAGGCGGAAACCATCGTATAGTCGCGCTGCAGGGTTTTGGAAGCTCGGAAATTCTTGCGATAGGTGTGCAAGGCGACCTGCAGGTCATCGGGCGCAATATGGCTCGCGTAGGAGAACGGCAGGCCAAGCGTTCCGGCCAGCGCCGCCGACGATGTTGACGATCCCAGAAGCCACACTGGAACATCGAGACCTCGCGCAGGGACGTACGCAGCGTCGTCCGCCTGCCGCTCACCGAGCAGCGCCAGAAGCTCGTCGAGGTCGCATTTGAATCGATCGCGCGCATCGGGCGGCTTGCGTAGCATCCGGAATAGTGCTCTCGCGACGCAGGCTGTCGATCAATCGCTTCAGGTCGTTGGATACTCGGGCTATCTCGGCGAATGGGAGTTGACCGCCACCGTCATGGAAACCACATCCGGCCATACAAAGGAATACACCGGGCCATTGACGATGAAGCACATCGGTGTGTGTACTCAGGATGGTCCGGAAGAAAAGACTGGTGAAATGCGTTTTCAGATATCGGCCTCATCATCCCAATTGAACGCGACAGTCTCGGTTGCCGGCGTCGAATGCACCTACAGTGGGCGGCTGTCAGACTCCTATACGGGCGCCATGAAATGTCCTGATCGTCAGGCGGTTCCCCTCAAGCTGTGGCTGAGATAATCGCCTGTCGAGAAACGCTCACCTTCACTACCTCCGGCAGCTAGGAAGGATGGTACGCTGCGGCCTCGTTGATCTCCTGGGGCGTCATGGCTCGCGCGATGTTCCGCATAAGCTGGCTGATTTCTTGCGGCGCTCGCTCGAGGCGCGTAGTTGCGCCTTCACGTGGCCTCCGATTGTCCCTCCAGCTTACCCGCCTTATTTGTCGAGGCTGCCGTGTCACGCAGGGCGCGATGCCCCGCTGCGGTGCGCCGTAGGCGTAGTAGGCCGCGAGATCGGCGATTGGTCCGTCAGGTTGACCGTGACATCGCGGCGTTGGTGAGGGCTCCCGAGCGGAAGTCGAGCAGCTCCTTGTAGATCAGGCTGGCGTACTGGCTTCGACGACTCCGCGCGGCTGATGCCCGTCGGACCGTGGCAGATGGCGCAGGCTGCGCGAGCGTGGCTCCGCGCCGAAGCATTCCTCGCTCGGCTTAGCCAACATAGTCGACGCCGGTTCAGGAGATGGTGTGCCGTTGGCGTCCGATTTCGAGCCGGTAATCCGCCGATGCTCTAAGCTATCTTGGCGTCGGGCCACGCAATTCGGGAGGCTCGATATGGCCTTCAACAACGCGGGCATCCAGGCGCCGCCGAGCGATGCGGCGGACGAGACCGCGGAGAACTTCGATCGGGTGAACGGAATAAACCTTCGCGGAGTCTGGGCTTGTATGAAGCACGAATTGCAACAGATGCGGACGCAGGGAAGAGGAGCCATCGTGAATTGCTCGTCGCTCGGAGGTCTCGTCGGATTACCAAGCCGCGCCGCCTATCACGCCTCCAAGCACGGCGTCATCGGACTGACGCGGAGTGCGGCGATGGAGTACGCGCCACGCGGCATCCGGATCAACGCGATCTGCCCCGGCACGATCAACACACCGATAGTCTCGGACATGCTGGCGGAGCAGGCCGACGCAATGAAAGAAATCATGCGCGACCAGCCGATCGGACGGCTTGGCGAATCCGATGAGATCGCAGCCGCCGTTCTCTGGCTGTGCAGTCCCGGCGCCAGCTTCGTCCTCGGCGTCGCGCTACCGGTGGACGGCGGGTTTACTGCCCATTGAACACCACGTCGGCTTGCTGAGCGACGACATGGACCTTCCGCTGGCGCGGCGGGCCGGCTTGCCTGGTTGTCGTCTTTCTCGTCGGTCACGCCGCTGACCCGGCGGGGTCTTCCTTCATGCCGCGGGCGACGATCCGCAGCGTCCCGTCCGGAAGCGGGCGCTGCAGCTTCAGCGCCTCGTCAGCGGGCGCGGTCATCCAGGTCTCGACTTCCGCAGTCCTGCGCGCTCGCGCCGAGGAGAGTTTCGAGCGCCCTGTTCGCGTAGCAGATGCGCTGGTCGCCGCGGAAATGTTTCGAGACGACGATGGCGATCGGGATGTAGTCGAGGAAGCGTTTGAATTCCTCCGTTTCGATCGCCTTCGAAAGCTCGGCCGAGTCGAACAGATCGTTGATCTGTTGGGCGGTTTCGGACGGCTCCGGACCAGGTTGCTCGGATGACATCGTCGGCCCTTTCTTCAAGCTTCGTGGCCCGGCAGGACCGACCGTCTCCCGGCCAGCCTTTACCCCGCGGTCCGACGGGGAAGAGGCAATGATGGCACATGCAAGTGCCTCGGTCCCCTCCGGATTAGTGAGACGTCCGCCCGGCCCGATTGGCATGCTGCTCGGGCGATGAGGCAGACCAGGCTGACCGACGGGCCTAGTCCTCGCCGATGCCTCGGTCCGAGCGGCCAGAACGTGTCGCGTGCCCTGCTCGTCGGTTGCGCCGAAAGGACCGATGTCCGCCCGAGCGGGGTTTGTTCCCGTCCCCGTGCGGCCGAGGCGATTTTTACCGGCCGCGGCGCCTGCTGCGCCATGGGAACTCGCCGCTGGCGCGGCGCGTTGGCCAAGGGTAATTCCTTTCGCCGTCGGGGGCCGTCAAATCACGTCGAGCAACTGACGCCGGCCTTTTGGTCGCGTTCGTCTGGAGCATTGGTTCGGTCGGGTCAGTCCGTCCGGGCGCTGCATCCGCAGGTGTCAGGAGCATCTATGATCGAAGTCGACGACCTTGCGAGCCGACCGGGTCAAATCTCGGCGGCACAGTGGCGCCAGATCGTCAACGGGGCGACCGAGACGGCCATCATCAGCACGGACGGCGAAGGCATCGTCACCAGTTGGAACAGCGGGGCAGCCCGCATTCTGGGCTGAAGCGAACCCGAGATGCTCGGCAAGTCTCTGGCCCGCATCTTCGCCGACGGGGACGGACAGGCGAGGCTTAGCCAGGAGATCGACGATGCGGCTGCCCGCGGCAGGGGCGGCGGCGAGGAAGGATGGCGCCTCCGCAAGGACGGGAGCCGCTTCTGGGCGGTCGGCGAACTGACCCCCATCCGCGAGGGCGGAGAGATCGTCGGCTTCGTCAAGATCCTGCGCGACCGCACGGTCCAGCGGGAGACCGAGGACATCATCCGCGAGGAGCGGCACGCGCTCGAAGTGCTCAATCGCGCCGGATCCGCTCTTGCGGTCGAGACCGATCTCGAGCGCCTGGTGCAGATCGTCACCGACGCGGGCGTCGAGCTGAGCGGCGCCGAGTTCGGAGCGTTCTTCTACAACCGCACCAACGACGCTGGCAAGAGCTACATGCTCTACACGCTTTCGGTCGCTCCGCTGGAGGCCTTCTCGAAATTCCCGATGCCGCGAAACACCGGAGTATTCGCGCCGACGTTCAACGGCGAAGGCATCGTCCGTTCCGACGACATCACCAAAGATCGTCGTTACGGCAACAACCCGCCGCATCGAGGCATGCCCGAAGGCCACCTGCCGGTGCGCAGCTATCTCGCCGTTCCCGTGATCTCTCGGACCGGCGGCGTGATCGGAGGATTGTTTTTCGGCCATGCCAAGGCGGGCGTGTTTTCGGAGCGATCGGAGCGGGGCCTCTCGGGTCTTGCGGCCGAAGCTGCGGTGGGGATCGACAATGTCCGCCTGTCGCAGGCCTCCCAGCGCGAGATCGCGGAACGCAAGCGCGCCCAGGAGGCGCTGGTCGAGTTAAATGCCACGCTGGAAAAGCAGGTGCTTGAGCGCACCGAACAGCTCAAGCGCAACGAGGAGGCGCTGCGGCAGTCCCAGAAGATGGAAGCCGTGGGGCAGTTGACGGGAGGCATCGCCCACGACTTCAACAACCTCCTGCAGGTGATCATCGGAAATCTCGACACCCTGCAGCGCAATCTTGGCCCCGAGTCTCCTCGCCTGCAGCGCGCCGCACGTCACGCGATGAACGGCGCGCAGCGGGCCGCCTCGCTCACTCAGCGCCTGCTGGCGTTCTCGCGCCGTCAGGCGCTCGATCCCAAACCGGTCGACGTCAACGTTCTGGTCAACGGCCTTTCCGAAATGATCCATCGCACTCTCGGCGAGACCATCGCGGTGGAGACGGTCCTCGGCGCCGGTCTGTGGCGGGTGGAGGCCGATCCGAACGAGCTCGAGGCCGCCATCCTCAATCTCGCCGTCAACGCTCGGGATGCGATGCCGAACGGGGGAAGGCTGACGCTCGAGACCGGGAACGCCCACATCGACGAGGCCTACGTGGCTGCCCACAGCGAGGTGGTGGCCGGGCAATACGTCGTGATCTCGGTCAGCGACGCGGGCGTCGGCATGGACCCGCAGACCGTGGCGCAGGCGTTCGAGCCCTTCTTCACGACGAAACCCGTAGGCAAGGGCACGGGACTCGGACTGAGCCAGGTCTATGGCTTCGTCAAGCAGTCGGGCGGGCACGTGAAGATCTATTCGGAGGTCGGGCAGGGTACCACGGTCAAGATCTATCTTCCCCGGCTGGCAGGTGAGGCATCGCATGACGCCGCACCTGAAGAGATGCTCAATCCGGAGGCCGGCCAGGAAGAGACCGTTCTGGTCGTCGAGGACGACGAGGAAGTCAGAGCCTACTCGGTCGAAAGCCTGCGCGAGCTCGGCTACCGTGTGCTTGAGGCCCACGACGGACCGGCGGCACTGCGGGCGCTGGATCGCCAGCCCCGAGTAGACCTACTGTTTACGGACGTGGTCCTGCCGGGCGGCATGACTGGCGCACAGCTCGCAGCTCAGGCCAGAGCCGTTCGGCCTTCCTTGAAGGTTCTGTTCACCACCGGATACGCCCGCAACTCGATCATCCATCACGGTCGCCTCGACAAAGGCGTGCAGCTGATCGTCAAGCCCTTCAGCTTCAACGAATTGGCCGCCAAGGTCCGCGACGTGCTGGACCAGGTCGAAGAATAGGGCGAGTTGAGAGCCATTTGGTCCCATTTGGAAGGCCAAGTTGTTCTGGGGACCGGTGTGCCCTTGCCGCGACATCAGCGACGTCGCCACCGGAACCCGCCATCCGTAACCGGCCGGTCGGAACAATTTCCCGGCAAAGCCTTTGACTCGTTGGACCACCGCCCGCCGTTTAAGAGTACGGCGCCTGTAGCGGATAGCCAAAGGCGTAATGCCCGCTGTTCAATAACATGCGCTCGCGCGGATAGCCAAAGGCGGTGGTCCCGTTCCGCGCGGTGAGAGAACCAGCTTGAAGAAGCCGGCGAAAACCCGCGAGGAACTGGAGTCTGCCATCAGGCTGGAGATGGAAGACATCAGCGACTGGCCGACGGACCTGGCGATCTCGGTCGTGCCGCACGAAGATTCCTGGAAAGTCGAGATCATGAGGGACGGGCCGCAGCGGGACGCGGATCGTTGCGAGATGATCGAAGCAATAGCCGACAGGCTGCGCATCCAGTTCGATCTAAAAGCCTGACTACCGATCCCGGCCCTCATCGACACCTTTGGACACCGCTTTCATCCGGCCAGGCCTTGCTGCTGGATCTGCCGATGTGTGTTTCCACGAGACCCAGCTCCACCAGCCGCTCCATCTGGCGGTCGCTGCCGACGGCGTGAACGCCGCCGCCGAGGCGTCCGCCAGGAACGGAGCCGTCGTCGTCCCGTTGACTCCAGAACAACAGAGGGAGGTCAACATGGCCATGGAAGATCGCGAGACCTTCAGCCTGATCGGGAGCGACAAGGTCGAGGGCACGAACGTGTACGGGGCCGACGGAGAAAAGGTCGGCTACATCGAGCGCGTCATGATCGACAAGGTCGGCGGAAAGGTGTCGTACGCCGTGCTCAGCTTCGGCGGCCTGCTCGGCATCGGCGATGATCATTATCCGCTGCCCTGGCAGGCGCTGAAATACGACACCAACCTCGGCGGTTATGTCACCGGCATCGCCCAGGACCAGCTCCGCGGCGCTCCCAAATACGCCGACGAGAGCAGTTGGAACTGGAGCGACCCGGCGACCACGCGCTCCGTGAACGCCTACTACGGTGTGCCGGTGGCTTGAGGCCGCACAGCACCCGCGGGCCGACGCGCCCGCCGCCACGCGAGACGACCGCATCGGTCGCCGAGGAGACCTGAAAAGTGAGTAATGCCGTTCGTGTTCTGGTCGTGGAGGATGAAGCGCTGATTTGCAGCTTCGTCGAGGACGTCTTGTCCGGCGGCGGTTTCGAGGCCTGCTCGGTCCATACGGGAGAGGCGGCCCTGTCGACCTTTCGCGACGGCCGCGAAGGGTGTCGGGCGCTGCTGACTGACGTCAACCTGGGTGATGGCATCAGCGGATGGGAGCTGGCGCGGCAGATAAGGGAAATCACGCCTGGCTTTCCCGTGGTCTACATGACGAGCGCCAGCGCGCCAGACTGGAAATCGCAAGGCGTCGATGGCAGCCTCCTGATCGAGAAGCCCTTTGCGCCGGCGCAATTGGCTGCCGCTGTCTCGCAGCTACTGGATACCCGAGCCTAGCCGGGTCGAACCGGGATCGTTGTGAGACTCCGATCCTTCGATCAAGCCCGCAATGGTGGGCGGCGGATCAGCGGATGGTCGAGCGCGCCGGCGATGCCTTGGCCTTGCATGCGGCCGCAGCGCAAGCCTCCGCTACCGCCATCCAGTCCCGCAGCAGGCCTTTGTCCTCCTTCGAAAAGACGCGCGGCGCTTGAGATCCTCCAGCGTTTCGCCGGGATGGCATCGCTCGAAATCCTCGCGGATCAGGGACTCAAGGTAGGTCCGGTCCCAGGCGCCGCCTGAATCGAGATGCTGGCGTGAATTCGGTCCCCATGATTGTCTCTCGGCGCATGCAGTCGAAGGCGCCCGGATGCGGCACAACGGCAAGAGCGATTGCTTGGTTCACGAAGGGGGCTGCCCGTGTCGACGATGACGGACGGCGTCAAGGCCGCCGTCGGGCCAAGTGAGAGGCGCGCTCCAGCCGCCAAGAACGAGGAGGTCCCTCAGGCCTCGCCAGACACGGGTATGGCCGTGGCCGGCGGGACGATGCGCAGCGGCGGCAACGGACGCTCGGCGGACCGGGACAGCGGAGAAGGCTTGCCGCCCTTGGCTTCGTATCGCTCCGCCAGCGCCAGCAGTCGCCGCCTGATGAAGGGGTCGGCCCTTCCGGCCAGTTCGCGCACGCGATGGGCCATCGCCCGGTAGAATTCCTGCTCCAGCGCCATGACGCGTCACTCCACCAACCCTACCGACGGAAGAAGTTGATGACATCGGCGGCGGCAGCGTCAAGCGGCGTCGTTCGCTGCGGCGGCTCCGCGATTTCCCTTGAGCGAGCGCTCGCTGCGGCACTAAGGTGGTCGCGGTGGGGAAATCCAGATGTCCGAGCTGCACCTGATCAGGAAGCGGTGTCCGCACTGCGGGAGAGCGATGAAGCTTGTCTCCGAGCCGACGGACCGGGGCGGCGAGCGATACGTCTGCCCCGCCTGCGAGGAGGATCCGCTGCACAACCCCGCCGCCCAAAAATGGGCGGACAGCCCGCTGCGCCCGCCGGACAAGTAGCTTCCCAAGAATCCGGCCTTGGCGCCGAGGCCGGTTGTCCATCCGTCTTCCATTCAGGGTCTGTGGCCATCCAGCCTGCGGTGGGCGATCCGTAGCCGGCCACAGCACTGGCAGGATCGTCGCGGGCGCACCACTCGTTTGTAGATGCCAAGCATCGGGAGGCGCGATGTCGACGGTCGCAAAGCTGCTCGCGCGGAAGCAGGCGCTCCTGGAGCGACTGGAGAGCGATCCTGGGCCCAACGAGCGGGAGGAAATCCAGGCATTGCTCGCCCAGATCGAGACCGCGCTGAACTTGCTAGAGCCGGGAGATGCCCCCGGTCCGGGCGACGAGTGAAGCGAAGTCGCCCGTCAGAGCGCGCTCAGATCGTCCGGCGCCTCGCCGAACTTCCGGAGCAGCTTGGCGTCGCCGAATTCTCCGATCGCCGGATCTCCGGTGCGCCTGAACGCGATGGCGCCTACATGCCCCGGCTTGCGCGAAAGCGCCTCTGCCCGCATCACAGCGGCGTTGGCGCTGAAGCATTCCGTCGCCTCGCCCGGTGCGAAGGGACGAACGGCAAAGCGAACATAGTAGGTCACTTCAGACATCGGTCTCGTCCTTGCATTTGCGCGCAAGCCGGCCGCGCGCGTAACCGCGCCGATCTTGATGAGCGCCTTCCGTTCGTCTTTGGTTCCGAGGCTAGCCCAAACCTCGGTCTTGCCGACCAGACGGCGCAGCGCGAGCGGTACTTTCTTCCGGATCCAGTAGAAGTCGGAGGTCGGGCGTTTTCGCGGGGTCGGCATCTTGAGCGTCGGCATGGTGGAGCACCTCGGTGTAGCACCGGCCGTTCAAGAACCCCTGAAATCGAAGGATAAACTTGTAAACAAGGCGTCTCCGGGCCGCTAAGGGAGAGAGTCCCTCCCTCTCCGCCAGATACCTGTTTCATGCTGTTTCACCGAAAATCATGAAATTGCAGAAAGTCCTTTTGTTTCAATGGTTAACTGTTTTTCTTGTCTCAGCAAGCGTTACTGATTTTCAGCACGTCAATCTGTTCCAGTGGGGTAAAAGGTGGGGTAAGCCCCCAACCGGAAGCGCCCTATGGCCCGCCAAATCGACCCGCTCTCACCCTCACAAATCGACTCCAAACCGCCCGGCCGCTACGCGGATGGCAACGGGCTGTATTTAGTCGTTGATGCACTTCGACCCGGTACTGATCCCTCTCAGGGACGCGCGCTGATGCGTCTGAGGCTGGGCGCGTCATTCGATGCACGACGGGACAGACGCGCACCACGGGCGTCCCCTGCGGGTCACCGCATCGGTGCCGGGTCCTTCTGAGAGCGTGAATTAATGGGGGACCGCGCGACGGCACGTCGTGAAGATATTTAACCCGGGTGTTATCCAGATTGCGTTGCGGAGGCGGTGCTGCCTAAGAATGGGCCGGGGCCTTCGAGGTTTGCCCTTACGAGCTTGGGCGTCGGGAAAACTCGGCAAAAGCCGCGATGTTCCTGGCGCCGATCCGGTCGGCAATCGAGCCTTGTCCCTGCCCGGCGGGTGTGAGTTCCGACAACCGTAGCGAGCAGATTGCGGACGAACTATTCCCAGCGACCACTCAGCTTGGTTCGCGCGGCGATCGTCGTCTCGATTTCCTAAATCATGTCCCGGAGCCGTTCGGCAAGCCGTTCGAATAGGGCGCGCGTCTGCCTGTCTGGCGCAGTTCTCGCCAATCGGCCGCAATACTCTGCCTCCGCCCGAAACTTATCGAGCTGGGCCATCAGTTCTTCCATCCCGCGACGTCCCACCCAAGCGATCCAATGGGCGGAAGATGTAGCGCCCAGCGACTGGGGCGGACACTTGGGAAATTTCCCAGGGTCCGAGCTCTACGGTTTGCGCGGCAGAAGAAAGATTGCGGAGGCGGTGCCGTCTAAAAAGGAACCCCGGCTTTGAAGCATGAGCCGGGGCCTTGAGGCTGCCCTCACGGCTTGAGGGTAGCCGGAAAACTTGGCAAAAGCCGCGATATTCCCGTGCGCTCGGGATGGACCGCCGTGACCGAAACGACATTAGGCAAGACGCGCGGCAGCCACGGCATCTTCCATTCCGTGCTTTCCGCAAACATCCTCTGCATGTCGACGCAGATATGAACCGCGTTCTCTCCGGGTGTCCCATAGCGGAGCTCATCATTCTTTGACATTGGCGCCGTCCTCGAAAGTGAGCTCCAACGGAGCGGCCCGGTCTTGGTTCCTGCCTGAAAGGGTTGCCGTCAGCAACCCGGCTAGCCACGCGGCAATGAGCAGGGGAAGCAGTCAAGGGTGCGGCGACGCACCGCGCCCCGCGCGGCTTGCCCTTTACGGCTGAAGGGGCGGTAGCCCCGTTTACGCGCGAGGGATCGTCACCGCATGGCCGGGACGAAGACCCGGGCGCGGGACTGCCAAGGAACGCGCTAGAGCCCGGCCGGCAGCGCAGCAGCGGACGCGCCACAATGAGGAACCGGGAGCCTTTGGGGAAAGTTGGTAAACCGGAAAATGAAGCTGGGGAGAGCACATGACGCGAATTGCGAAAGGGTGGGCAGCAGCGAAGCGTCAGCCGGTCGCTTTCTCAGGCCCGCCGCCGGACCGCAAAGAAAAAAGTGAATGGGGGGCAGAGTGACCGGGGCGACCGCGAGCCCGTCACCTCCGAGGCGCGGAAAAAAACGAGTGCCCGCAACTAACCCGACACTCGATCTCTTTGGAGCCGGTCCCCTTCCTGAAGGTATGAAGTATCAGCCAGAGTTTCTCTCTGCTGATGAAGAGCGTGCGCTTCTAGCCGATATCGAGACGCTTCCATTCAAGGAATTTGAATTCCGCGGGTTCACCGGCAAGCGCCGTACCGTTTCTTTTGGCTGGCGCTACGATTTCAATGGCGGTGGTCTCACCAGAACTGATGACATGCCTGAATTCCTGACCCCGGTTCGGGCCCGTGCCGAGGCATTCGCCCGCATTGCGCCCGGCCGCTCCAGCAGGTTCTCGTGACCGAGTACGCGCCCGGGCGCCGGGATCGGCTGGCATAAGGATCGCTCCGTCTTTGGCGATGTTGCCGGCATTTCCCTGTTGTCGTCCTGCACCTTCAGGCTGCGCAGGCGAACGGCAAAGTCATTCGAGAGGAACACTCTCGTTGCCGAGCCGCGCTCCGTCTACCTTCTCCGCGGTCCGTCGCGTACCGAATGGCAGCACAGCATTCCCGGTGTCGAAAGCCTGCGCTACTCGGTCACGTTTCGTAACGTGATCGAAGAAGGTGAATCCTAGTGGCACGCGTATCCACATTGCCGAAACGGCTCCAGCCCATGCTCGCGACACTGACCGACGCGCCGTTCGATGATAAGGGCTGGATATTCGAGGACAAGTATGACGGCTTCCGCATGGTCGCAAAGATCGACGGCGGCAAGGTTACTCTCTACAGCCGCAACGGCAAGATCATCAGCCATAGCTATATCGAAGTCGCAGAGGCGCTCGAAGGTATAAAAGGCGATGCCGTCATCGACGGAGAACTCGTGGCGATCGGCAAGGACGGCGTATCGCATTTCCAGCTCCTGCAGAATGCGCTGCGCCATGAAGCAAAGCTGCAGTACTTTGCCTTCGACCTGATGTTTCAGGATGGAGAAGACCTTCGTGGCCTGCCGCTCACGGAGCGGAAGAAGCGCCTCAAGGTTATCCTGCCGAAGCACAGGCTGATCGGGTTCAGCCGCGATCGGAAGACCTTCGGCATGAAATTCTTCGAGGAGGCGGAGCGCAAAGGTCTTGAAGGCATCATGGCGAAACGCGCCGACAGCAAGTACCTGTCAGGCGCGCGAACCGGCGACTGGCTGAAGATCAAGACCTCGAAACGCCAGGAAGTGGTGATCGTGGGATTTACAGCGCCGCGGAGGACAAGACCTTTTTTCGGGGCGCTGACACTCGCGCTGCGGGACGGCAACGGCTGGCGCTATATCGGTCATGTCGGGACGGGCTTCAGTCATGAAACACTCGAAGAGCTCCACAAAAAGATGATCAGGCTCACGGCCGCCAAATCTCCCTTCGGAAAAAAGGTGAAGGACGAAGCAGTCACTACCTGGGTCAAACCGCAACTCGTCGCCGAAGTGAAATTTACCGAGTGGACAAGCTCAGGCGAAATGCGGCACCCCGTTTATCTCGGCCTGAGAAAAGACAAGCAGGCAAAGGACGTCGTCATGGAGCGCGAGAAGCCGCGCGGGTGACGCGGCATATCAGCGCGGTTTGACCGGTGAGCACCCTGGTCTCGTTAAGTCCAATGAATAGGAACGAGCACCTTCGCGCATGATTGTCATCATCCACGAAGTGAAAGGATGTTCACATGGCAGACGAGCAGAATCCCAACAAGCAGCAGACCCCTGGACAGCAGAACCAGCAGGGCAATCAGGGCGGCCAGCAAGGTCAGAACCCGAACCAGAAGCCGGGCCAGCAAAACCAGGACCCGGGCAAAAATAAGCAAGGCGGCGAACAGAGCGGCCAGCAGGGCGGCCAGAAGCCGTAAGGTATAAACAAAAGCCCGGCTTCGGCCGGGCTTTCCGTTTGAGTTGTGATCGCCTGGACCTATTTACGATTCTTGTCGAGTGCCTGCGCCATGTCGAGATGGTGCTTGAGCGCCGGCAGCGTTTTGCCTGCCCAGTCCTTCAGCTTGGCATCGTCGCCGCCATTCGCATAACGCTCGAACAGCGACACCGCATCCTTGTGGGCGCTCACTTGCATCGGATCATATTCCGACGCGAAATCTTCGGGCTTGGTGTCGCGAAGCTTCGTGATCTTCTTCTGGGAAGCGTCATCGAGCGAAGCCGGGATCGCCGCTTTTAGATTGTCGGGGACCATGGATTTGAGTTCGCTGCTGGTTTTGGTGTGATCCATCACCATCATTTCAGCAAACTTTTTCTCGTCGGCGTTGCCCTTCTGCTGCGCGATCTTCGCTGCTTCGATCTCCGTCATGTCGCTCATGGCAGCTTCCTTGATGAAGTCTTCGGTCTTCGGCGCAATTCCAAGCGCGGAATTGACGCCCGTCTTCTCGCCGACCGACTGCGCGAGGGAGGGCGATGCAAAGACTGCGAGCACGGCAAATGCTAGGGCTGCGTTTTTCATGAAGTTATCCTCTGAAGGTTATTCGCGATCAACCTTCGCTTGCGATCAAAGTTCCTGGGCACAAAGGAACGGCCACGAGCACGACCCCGGCCCGAGAGGAGGGGGGCCGGGGCCGCTTGCCCGGGCAATGAGCATGCCGACGTTCCGGCATACACTGTCAATGCCAGGGCAAGCTGTGCCGTTCCTAAGTGTTCAGTCGTCGGACACAGGACACACGCTGTGTGCACTTTTGGACCGAGATGCGCGGGGACATCGATCATCATGGGGCGCGAACACTTCCGAGCTCGCCAAGCTATCGTGCCGTGCGAAGCGGGAGCGCGCACGCGCGCTTACCAATGCCTGTCACGCGGACCAGCGGTCCTGCTCTTCCCGGTGAGCCTGCTCGTTCAGTTTCTCAGCGAGCTGATCCGCGAGTTCTTCCGTGTCGGCGGTCGCTATCGGCTCGCCTTTTTGCGTCTTTAGCTTTTGCTTGTCTGCTTCGATCGGAAAATCATCGGGAGTTAAAGCGGGTTCTTTGCTCATGTCACCCTCATGGGGCTCGCATCTGCAGACGTAGGAACGTTCGGTCTCAAGGCGGGTTGCAAGCGAAGTTCAGTATGGAGAAAAACCAGCGATGAAGGTAGCGAAGATTACCTTGATCGCGGTCGCCGGCCCTGGGCGCGACGATGAAGGAAAGACAGTTTATAAGACAGGAGGCCTGACTATGCGGCGGCTTTTGGCACGGCCCTGGACCGAAGATGAAGAGAAGCGGCTGAGGCAAATGGCGGAAAACTGGAATGAAGACTTCCCTTATCGCCCGCAAACTCAAACGTCCGGTCGGCTCGATCTACACCAAAATGGCCAAGCAGCAACGACAGCCAGGGCCTGACCAGCTTCTGTCTCCCGCCGGATAACGGCGTCTGGGTCCTTATTTAGCGCGAGCATCCCCGCTTTTCGACGCCGACAGTACTTCGTTCAGTCGGTCGAGGAATACGGACTGGCCTTTCAGAATTCGTTCGCGGGCTGCTTCTGTTTGAAACCACGATGCCCGGTCAAGCTCGGGAAAATTCTGGTACTTGCCCGAATGTCAATCGGCCTGTAAATTTGACCCCTCATCGGCGTCCAATTTTGACCCCTTCGTGCGCCGCGGTTTGACGGT